>CALWGL010000209.1 GCA_944380025.1 uncultured Lachnospiraceae bacterium | reverse complement strand
ATCATCAACCGGGTGGAGGAGCTTTCTGAGCGGCACGGCGTTTCCATGACGGAGGTTTCTCTTGCCTGGCTTCTGGGCAAAGTGACCGCGCCGGTGGTGGGCGCAACGAAGCTGCATCATATAGAAGGGGCGGCGAAGGCCGTCGATCTTACGTTGGCCCCGGAGGAAATTACTTATCTGGAGGAAAAATATGTTCCCCACAGGCTGGTTGGAGTGATGGCGCAGAATACGCCCGCGGCGGCGAAGGAAAAGCATGTCTGGTCCACAGGCAGCCAGCAGATTGAGAAGGCCTGAAAACAGGAGGAAGAAGATGTTCTGGAAAAAAGCAATGGTACTGATGCTGACGGCCATGCTGGCCTTTCCGCTGGCGGCATGCGCCGGGCGGCAGGGAAGCAATTCCGCAGTCTCAGAGGAAAGCGTGACAGCCGGAGAAACGGCAGAAGAAGGGAATGGCAATATCCTCGTGGCCTACTTCTCTTGGGCGGATAACGCGGTTCTGTCTGAGGATGTGGACGCCGTCACATCGCCCAGCGTGATCCCGCCGGGCAATGTGCAGCAGCTCGCGGGCTGGGTGCAGGAGGAAACCGGGGGCGACCTGTTTTCCATCCGGGTAACGGATCCCTATCCATCCGACTGGGACGACTGCCTGGAAAGAGCCAATGAGGAACGGGGAGCGGATGCCCGCCCGGAGCTTTTGGAAAACGTGGAAGACCTGGAACGGTATGATACGGTTTTCCTGGGTTACCCAAACTGGTGGTACGGCGTTCCCATGGCGCTTCTGTCATTCCTGGAGCAGAACGATCTGTCCGGAAAACAGGTTTATCTGTTCTGTTCCCATGGAACCGGAGGCCTTGCCAACAGCGTGGAACTCATTACGGAGGCTGCCCCTGCGGCGGAGATTTCCGATGATATTTTTGACTGCTACGAGGAGGAAGCCGCCTCTTCAGAGGAGGACATCCGCGGATGGGTGGAAGAGCTTGGACAGGTGGTTTCCGGCGGCGATCTTGTCAGCGACTTGAGCGGAACCGTTACGATCACCGCTGTGGAACAGGAAGAATGAAAGAGCCGGACGGATGTGTGTCTGTCAGGATCAGGAGCGAAGGAGTTCCCTGTCAGGATGGGACTGTTCGCTCCTTTTCTATTCATACGGATACTTTGAGCGATTCATAGAAGGTTTATTATGCGAGGCGAAATATGCTGAAAATATTGGTATTGATTCTTACACTGATACTTGCAATCCCATGTATTCTGATGCTGGGCATTTTTACCCTGCTCTACATCAGTCTGGTGAAAGAGAGAAGACAATGAAAAACGGAAGAAAAAGGAAACAGCAGATGGAGAAATGGCGCAGATATCTTCTTTTCCTGGGAGAATATCTTTTTCTGGAAAAGCCGAGAGGGCTGGACTTCACCATGCGCGATATCAGACTGTATCGGAAGAGTGCCGGAAAATATCATGGCTACAGCAAAACGGATGAGAAGCATCTGCGGGAGATTTTCCGAAGCCTGGATTTCTCCCGGTGCAGGAGACTTCTGGACGTGGGCTGCGGCAAAGGGGTGGTTCTGAAGGAGGCGGCGAGGTTTCCCTTTGAAAGAATTGCCGGGATCGAGCTGCAGAAGAAACTGGCGGAAACCGCTGAAAGAAATTTCCGGATCCTGGGGCTGGCGGACCGGATATCCTGCCTGCAGGCGGATGCGGAGGAGTTTGACGGATACGCTGGAGGAGCGGGTCAAACGTTTCGCGCGGGATCCGGCGCGCGTCCGGAAGACTGTGCTTCACGATAAAAGAAAGAATTATGACACCTGTATTTTGAGTATATAAACCTGGAGGCCGTCCGGGAGGCGGAGAAAGGAAATGAGATGGAAAGAAACTGGCCTGACGTAAATGTACCTGCCGAATGGGAGAAAAAGGATATCTACAAACCGGTATTCCTGAACCGGTACGGATATTATGAGCTTCGCAGACAGAATACGCCCGAAGAGAGAGGCAGGAATTTTGAAGAAAATTATTTTCAGAATTATGCGGGGCAGACTTATGCGAAGGAGTATCCGGAGAGCGAGCTTGCCTTTATCCGGAACAAGATCGAAGAGCGGGAACTGGTGATCCGGGAGAATCTGCAAAAAGTGGGGAAAAACCCGGAAGATTCTCCAGTGTGATGTCGAAGCTGACCGGTTTGCGGAACCAGTCGTGGGTTTCCCGCATCCCATCCATGGAAAGCTGGTATTTCTCACAGCCGTATTCCTTCAGCTTCCGGCAGACTTCATCATTCAGATGGAAGGGATTTCCGAGAATGGTGAATGGAATATGATTTTCTTTCATCAGCTCCAGCAGTTTCCAGAAATCCGGGTGCAGGATCGGGTCGCCGCCCGTGATATAGAAATAAGGCGGCCGGTCATAAACCTTGCAGAAATACGCACATTTTTGTAACCTTTGCGCCGTTACCGCATTTTCAGGCCCGCGAATCTTTTCACATTTTTTGCGTACTCGTTTTGATGCCCTTGATGATTGGGGGATGTTACAGTAAAATGGAAGATACCACAAGAGGAGAGAAATACATGAAACTGATAAAACTATGGGAAGCGGATCTGGACAGAGCCTATGCGCTGCAGAATTCTTTTCCCAAAGAGAAAAATGGATTTATCAATGAGGCCTGCGGACTGTCCAGAGAGGAATTTAAGGAATATGTACAGCGAAGGGAGGCCAATTCCAGAGGCCTGCAGCTCCCGGATGGCTTTGTACCGTCTACGGTTTATATTCTGGAAAATGAGGACGGAGAGTATGTGGGAATTTTCAATTTCCGCCACTGCCTCAATGACTTTCTGAGAAATGGCCCCGGCCATATCGGATATGGGATCGGACCGAAATACCGGGGGCGGGGATATGCCACGGAAGGGCTTCGGCTGATGCTTCAGATCGCGGGAAAGGAGATTCCGGAGGATGAAATTTTTCTGAGCGTCCATAAGGATAATCCGGCATCTCTGAAGGTACAGCTGAAAAACGGCGCCTATATCCACGGAGAAACGGAAACAGAATATCTGACGCGGATTCCGCGCTCCGGAGAGCATCGGAGCATGGGGACATGAACTGCTCCCTGGTGTAAGCCGGAGCGGCCTGTCGCTCCTCAAAGAGGAATTTTGTGGTATACTGAAAAATAAGCCCGGGTAAAGTTCGGACAGAGGAAGGAGTGGAGGGCTTGGATTACGAACAGTTAATACGGAAGCGGGATCAATATCAGGCGGCAAAAGAGAAAATCCCGGAATATACCCTGCAGACCTTTGAACAGGCGTTTGAAATCGAATATACCCATAACTCCACGGCAATCGAAGGGAATACCCTGACGCTGATGGAAACCAAAGTGCTTCTGGAGGATGGGATCTCCATTGGAGGTAAGCGGCTCCGGGAGCTGTATGAAGCGGTAAATCACAGGAATGCCTACCGGTATGTGAAGGAATGTATTGAGAAAAAAGAACCCCTCAGCGAAAAGATTGTGAAGGATATCCATGCGATCCTGATGGATCATATCTTTACCGGGGGAATTTACCGAAATGTGGATGTGTATATTTCCGGTGCGCAGCATACGCCGCCATCTCCGGCTGAGATGTACCGTCAGATCAAAAATTTTTATGCGGATCTTTCCTGGAAGGGGCAGGAACTGAATCTGATCGAACTGGCTGCATGGACGCATGCCGAATTTATAAGGATTCACCCGTTTCCGGATGGAAATGGCCGAACTTCCAGGCTTATCATGAATTACCAGCTTATGGCAAATGGCTTTCCCGCCATATCCATTGCCAAAGAGGACCGGCTGGAATATTTTAATACGCTGGAAGCATGGGCAGTGGAGAAGAACCTGGCCCCCCTTGCCGAGCTGGTCGCAGGACTGACAGAACGTCAGCTGGACCGCTATCTGAGAATGGAAGAGTCAGCCCGGAAAATGGGTGAAAAATAGAAGAGAGAGAATGAAAGAGAGAATGCGTCGGGCGCGAAAAGTGTCCGGCGTATTTTTGTTGCAAGTGCTGTCCGGCGGCTGTGCAAACTGCGGTTCACCAAAAGGGGATTGACAAAACTGTTAATACTGTATATATTGTTAATACACAGAAAGAACAAATGAAAGGAATGATGGAGTGAACATCTTTATTGACAACAAGAGCGGCACGCCCATCTATGACCAGATTTATTCCCAGATCAAGGCACAGATCATAAACGGTACGCTCCGGGAGGATGAAGCGCTCCCTTCCATCCGGAATCTGGCAAAGGATCTGCGGATCAGCGTCATCACGACCAAACGGGCGTATGACGAACTGGAAAAGGAAGGCTTCATTTATACCATCGCCGCCAAGGGCTGCTTTGTGGCCCCCAAAAACGTGGAGCTTCTGAGGGAGGAAAACCTCAGGAAGATCGAAGAGTATCTGGAAAAAATCGCGCAGCTTGCCGCGACCTGCAATCTGAGCAGACAGGATCTGATCGACATGCTGAACTGCATGATGGAAGAGTAGTACGAAGACGGAAAGGAAAAGGAAAATGGAAATGAATGCACTGGAAATCAGGGATCTGACAAAGGAATATCCCCATTTCAGGCTGGACCGGCTGAACCTGACGCTTCCGGGCGGCTGCATCATGGGGCTGGTGGGAGAGAACGGCGCGGGAAAAAGCACCACCATGAAGCTGCTTCTGAACATGATCCGCAGAGACGGCGGAACCATCACCATTCTGGGACGTGATAACCAGAGCGATCTGTCCCTTCTCAAGGAAGAGATCGGCGTTGTACTGGACGACGTGGGCCTTCCGGAATGCCTGAAGGCGGGACAGATCGGGAAGGTGATGAAGGGGATTTTCAAAAGCTGGGACGACGCGGAATACGAAAACTGTCTGCGCCGCCTCTCCATTCCCACGGACCGGAAATTTAAGGAGTTTTCCAGAGGAATGAAAATGAAGCTGGGAATCGCCGTGGCGCTGTCCCATCATCCGAGGCTGCTTCTGCTGGATGAATCCACCAACGGCCTGGACCCGGTAGTCCGCGACGAGGTGGTGGAGCTGTTCGGGGAATTTACCAGGCAGGAGGATCATGCGGTGCTGATTTCCTCCCATATCGTCAGCGATCTGGAGAAAATCTGCGACTACATCGCCTTCCTTCATCAGGGCAGGCTTCTGCTCTGTGAGGAAAAGGATGTGCTGCTGGAGGAGTACGGGATCCTGCGCTGTACGGCGGCACAGCTCTCTGAGCTGAATGCTTCGGCTGTTCTGGGAAAACGGGAATTCCCATACGGCGTGGAAGCCATCGTGCGGCGGGATGCGGTTCCGGCGGGCTTCGCTCTCGGCGCGGTGAGCATTGAGGAACTGTTCATTTTCATGGTAAAGGGAAACGGAGGTATGTCGGCATGAAAGGCTTGCTTTTAAAGGATCTGTATATGTCAGGGAAATACTGCAGAGTATTCCTTCTGATCGTCGTGGTGTTTTTCGGGATGTCCCTGATGAGCTTTGGGATGTTCCTGATGAGCGGCTCCACCTTCTTCCTGCTGGCCTATCCCTGCATCCTGGTGGGACTGATCCCGGCGGCCCTGATTTCCTACGATGAACGGGAAAAATGGGATGTCTACAGCGGAACCCTTCCCTGCAGCCGACGGCAGCTTGTGTCCTGTAAATATCTGATAGGGCTGATCGGGGAGCTTCCGGTGATCTGTATCACCACCGTTCTGTATGCCCTGGGGCTGTTTCGGTTGGGCGCTTTTGATCCGCATACGGTTCTGGTCATGGCTGCCGTCTTCCTTCTTCTGGGCCTGATCGGCCCGGCTGCGACTCTGCCGTTCATGTTCCGGTTCGGCGCGGAAAAGGGCCGGATCGCCTACTTCGCCGTGATCATCCTGCTCTGCGGCGTGAGCGCCGCGTTCGGCAGCATCCAGGGCTCCGGGGTTGGCGAAAATGCTCTCACAG
>CALWGL010000208.1 GCA_944380025.1 uncultured Lachnospiraceae bacterium | reverse complement strand
CTTCCGCTCCCGCAGCGCGTATGTGTAACATAGGTCTACTTGGCCGTCCAGACCGAGAAAAAATCGCCGCCCTCCCGGAGCCACGCCCGCTCGCCGGGATGAAAAAAGCGATCCGCGATCCGTTCCGTCCGGAGCCGCAGGCGTTCCTGTTCCTCCGGCATACGGTCCTTCCGCCCGAAGCCCCGCAGCTGGATATCCAGGCCGACGGGAAACGCGGCGAAAGCGCAGCACCAGCAGGCTCCGCTGTGGCTGATGGAAAAGCAGACCTCCGGATGCCCGGCAAAAAAGGGCTTTCCCCGCTCCCCCTCTCCGATCTGCCAGCTCTCCGTTCCTTCCTGCCGCCCCAGCCGCTTCAGATAATCCGCGGCCGTCTCCAGCAGAAAGCGGCGGGAATTTTCCTTCTGTCCCGCATGCGTTCCCGCCCCGTTTTTTCCCTGCGCAGGCAGCTCCCTCAGATAAACGCAGATCCTTTCCTTTTCCGGCATGTTCCCGCAGCCTCCGTTTCCGGCCGGTTCGTTCCGCGGCCGGTTTTTCTTTTTTCTGTCTCTGTCTTCTGTTTCCCATCATACAGCAGAAGCGGCAGGCGCGTCAATGGACGACGCGTCTGCCGCAGGGTCACAGGTTACTGCCCGTTACTGCTCAGCCAGGTCTGCGCATTTCCTGCGCAGACCGTACGAAAACGCACAGGGCGGAAGCATCCGGCCCATCGCGAAGCGATTGGAATGGCCGGATGCCGTTACCATTCAGCCTTCGGCTGAATGGTTACGATCACAGCGGGATATTTCCATGTTTCTTCTTCGGGAGCGACGCTTCCTTTCCGGCAAAAGCCTTCAGGGAAGAAAGAAGCCGTTCCCTGGTTTCCTCCGGATGGATGACCTCGTCCACAAAGCCGCGGGAAGCCGCCACATAGGGATTGAGGAAGCGCTTCTCATAATCCCGGATGCACTCCGCGCGCATGGCCTCCGGATCGTCGGCCGACTTGATCTTTCTGCGGAAGGCGATGTTCACCGCTCCTTCGGCTCCCATCACGGCGATCTCCGCGATGGGCCAGGCATACACATAGTCCGCTCCCATCTCCTTGGAGTTCATGGCGATATACGCGCCGCCGTAGGCCTTCCGCAGGATGACGGAAATCTTCGGCACAGTGGCCTCCGAATAAGCGTAAAGCATCTTCGCGCCGTGGCGGATGATGCCGCTGTGCTCCTGCGCCGTGCCCGGCAGGAAAGCAGGCACATCCACCAGCGTGATCAGCGGGATGCTGAAGCAGTCGCAGAAACGGATGAAGCGTGCCGCCTTGTCGGACGCGTGATAATCCAGGGAGCCGCCCATCACCATGGGCTGGTTCGCCACGATGCCCACCGTATTTCCTTCCATGCGCGCAAAGCCGACTACCACGTTCCTGGCGAATTCCGCCTGCACTTCAAAGAAGCTGTCCCAGTCCACGATGCAGTCGATGACCTTCTTCACATCATAGGCATGTCTGGAGTTGTCCGGAACGATGGAAGTCAGAAGGGAGCAGGGATTCAGCTTCCTGCGGCGCGCCTCCTCCGGATCCGTTCCGATCCCGGCAGCCATGGCGCGCACCTCCTTTTCCTTTTTCCCGTGCAGCCTTCTTCCCAGTCCGCCCATATGCTCCAGCACCCGGTTGAAGCTTCTGGACAGGGCCTTTTTTTCTTCCCGGAGGATGACCGGGGCCTTCTTGTCATAGCTCGAAGGCAGGTAATTGAGCAGCTTTCTCACGCCCATCAGACACTCCTGCTCGCTGTCGTAGGTGAAGTGGGAAACGCCGCTCTTTTCCGCATGTACCTTCGCTCCGCCCAGCTCCTCCACCGTAGTTTCCTCGTTGATGACGGTCTTGACCACATTCGGCCCGGTAATGAACATCTTGGAGGTGTTCTTCACCATGAAAATAAAGTCGCAGATGGCGGGGGCATAGCAGGCGCCTCCGGAGCAGGGGCCGAGAATCACGGCGATCTGAGGGATCACGCCGCTGGCCTTCGTATGGCGCAGGAACATTCCCGCGTAGCCGCTCAGGGAATCGATCCCTTCCTCGATCCTGGCTCCGCCGCTGTCGTTGATGCACACAAAGGGAGCTTTCATCTCCAGCGCCATATCCTGGATCCTGCGGATCTTCATGGAGTGGCTCTCGCCCAGCGTTCCGCCGATCACGGTGAAATCCTCGCTGGCCGCATAGACCAGCCTTCCTTCCACATAACCGTAGCCCGTCACCACACCGTCTCCGGGAACCCTTCTTTTGTCCAGATCAAAATCATCGATCCTGGATTCCACCAGGGCGTCCGTCTCCACAAAGGTCCCCTTGTCGAACAGCAGCTCCAGCCTCTCCCTTGCCGTCAGCTTCCCGCCGTCATGCTGCTTCTGTATCTTCGCTTCTCCGCCTCCGAGAAACGCTCTTTTCCGTCTTTCTTCCAGATCCTGATTGGCCTGTTCCCAGTTCATCTGCTGCCTCCGTTCTTTCTTTGGTCTTCTTATTGCTTGATTTTTTAATTATTTGATATTCAAATTATTTTGGTAATATTATAGCACGAAAAGAAAAAAGCGCAATCCCCTTTTTTTCTTTCCGTGCCATTTTCTGTTCCCGTTTCGTTCAGCCAGGTCTGCGCACTTGCTGACCGGCACAGCAGAGCTTCCTCCGGCGGTTCCCCCTGCCGCTTCAGGGCAGTTCCCTGCGCGCCATGTCAAGCGCCGCCCGCAGCACCTTATCCATATCGTAATAGCGGTAGCCGCCCAGGCGTCCGCCAAACAGGACCTTCTCTTCCTGCTCCGCCAGCGCACGGTATTTTTCATACAGAGCCATGTTCTTCTCATCGTTCACCGGATAGTAGGGCTCGTCTCCCGGCTTCCATTTCGCGGGATATTCTCTGGTGATGACGGTGCCGTGCTGCGTTCCGAATTCAAAATGCTTGTGCTCGATGATGCGGGTGTACGGGACCTCCCTGTCGGTATAATTGACCACGGCATTCCCCTGGTAGTTGTCTTCCTCCGGGAGCTCTTCCGTCTCAAAACGCAGGGAACGGTATTCCAGGGCGCCCAGCCGGTACCCGAAATACTCGTCGATCATGCCCGTATAAAGCAGCCTGTCCCAGGTATCCGGCTCTGTCCGGGAGGCGTTCTCCTCCAGGAACTTCCGGTAGGAAATACCGGTGCGCACCGTACTGCCCTCCAGCATTTTTTCCACGATCTTCGTATACCCGCCGATCGGGATCCCCTGATAGGGATCGTTGAAATAATTATTGTCATACCGGAACCGGAGCGGCACTCTCTTGATGATAAAAGCCGGAAGCTCACGGCAGTCTCTCCCCCACTGCTTTTCCGTATAGCCCTTGATCAGCTTCTCATAGACGTCGCGTCCGGCCAGCGACAGCGCCTGTTCCTCCAGGTTCCGCGGTTCTCCGATGTGCAGTCCGGCGATCTGGTCTTCAATGATCTTCTTCGCTTCCGCCGGCTTCTTTATCCCCCACATCCGGCTGAAGGTGTTCATATTAAAAGGAAGATTGTACAGCTCATCCTTATAAACGGCCACCGGAGAATTGATGTAATGATTGAACTCCGCGAATCCTCTGATATAGTCCCAGATCTCCCTGTCCGAGGTATGAAAAATATGGGCCCCATACCTGTGTATCTGGATGCCCATACTTTCCTGCGTGTAGATATTTCCGGCAATATGGTCTCTTCTGTCAATCACCAGGCAGCTCTTCCCAGCCTTGTGCATCTCATGAGCAAAGCACGCTCCAAACAGCCCCGTTCCTACGATCAGATAGTCATAGTGCATGAAACTCTCTCCTTATGTGTTATTTCGCTTTGTATTTTTTGATCTGTACAAAGTCGTCCATCAGGCCGAGGATCTTGTCCCTTCCTTCCTGATTCAGCTTCACATAATACTGCATCACCCTGTTTTCCAGAAGCTGCTCGCTGATGGTGGTATCCCTTTCCAGAGAGCTGAAATCCACCGGATTCAGGTTCAGCTTGCTGCACATTTTGATCACTGTGCCGTAAGCCATTCCGTCGATCCCGCGCTCCAGCGCCGTCACCAGCGTGCTGTACGGGATCTGCATCTCCAGTGCAAACTGCCTTACGCTTCTGTACTGACTCAAAATTTCCTTTTTCAAGATCTGTGCTTTGGTCATTCTAAAATCCCTCCATTACCTTTTGACCCTTTTAGATTTCGTATTGGTCTATTGTACACTACTTCCCATTCATTTTGCAACAACTCTTTGAAATAATATACAAAATTTCGGTTATATTAAGAAATTGGTCATAATTTTTCATAAAAACCCGAAAAAGGGGCGCGATCTGGGCAGCTTCTTCCCTGATCGCGCCCGCTGTACTTTTCCGGCAGATCTTTTCTCTTCTTCTGTATGGCTTCCGTTCTCAGTTGGAGCGCTGGATCTCCAGCACCTTGTACTGCAGATTTCCCACCTGAGTCTCCACGTTCACCACATCGCCCACCTTTGCGCCGATCAGCGCCTTTCCCACGGGGGACTCGTTGGAGATCTTTCCCTTCAGGCTGTTGGCCTCGGTGGAACCCACGATCTTGTACTCCAGCTCTTCATTATATTCCAGGTCCAGGATCTTCACGCGGCATCCGATGTTGATCTTCTCCAGATCCACCTCATCCTCTACCACAACCTCGGCGTTCTTCAGGATCTTTTCCAGCTCCTCGATCCTCGCCTCAATATCGCGCTGCTCATCCTTCGCCGCATCATATTCCGCATTCTCGGACAGATCGCCCTGCTCTCTGGCTTCTTTGATCTTCTGGGCGACTTCCTGTCTCTTCACAACCTTCAGTTCATGCAGCTCATCCTCATACCTGCGGAGCCCTTCATAGGTAAGGATATTTTTCTTCTCTTCCATCTTCATTCCCTTTCCTCTTCATAACTTCGAAAGCCCCGGACGGCAGATGCCGACGGTCTTTTTTCTTCCCTTTTACAACGGTTCGTATTATACCTTTTTCTCACATACGTGTCAAGGTACATCCGGAGGCTCACATAACTGACATCCCTCCGTTTCGCGTACAGCAGGCGCTCCTTTCCCGCCTCCGAAGTCAGATCCAGATACAGCGTCCGTTCCGGCAGACTGCGGAAGGGGACCGTTCCGCCCCTGCAGGCGTCGATGCAGACTGTGCTGCCCGGCATTCTGTTCCGGTAATATTCCGGCAGACGCCCCGCGCCCGCCGAAGGAAGCCCCGTTTCCTGATAGATGCGCTCAAACCAGGAGCCGTCTTCCATCAGAGGCACGCTTCCCGCTTTTTCCGAAAAAACCGGGCTCACAAGCAGCAGACTGTTCAGCCTCCCGCTCTTCTCTCCCGCAAGCTCTTCAACCCACCGTTCCTGCCGCAGCGGCAGCCTTCCGCTTTCCCCCGGCTCCGGCGCCGGCAGAAGGATCACCATGTTCTCCCGGAACGGCTGCTCCCGGTAAAAGCGGGACATCCAGAACAGCCCCGGCTCCCGCTCCCCCAAAGTCTCTCCGAAGTCCCCGTTTTCTCCGGAGCCTCCGTTCTCTCCGGAACCTCTGTTTTCTCCGAAGCCCCCGCGCCGACCCGCGCGCTTTGCGGCAAGCGTCCTCCGCAGCCTGTCCTCATACCAGACCGGCCCGCGGGGCGGCCGGCTCCGCACAGCGCGAAGAAGCCGCCTTTCCAGCCTGCGCGGCCGGTTCAGCCAGCGCTCCGGAAGAAGCCAGAAAACGATCTCCGTCTCATCGTCCCGGTCCGCGAACCGCTCCGGCCTGCGGCAGAAGGGCAGCCGGAGCCCTCTTTCTTTCCTGTCCTTCACCAGATAAACGTCCAGATATTCCATATTCCAGACTATGCAGGAGCGCTTCCTTTCATGTATGGATATTCGACGGGCTTATCGCCCCAGCTCGCAGCGCTGCTGCTCCCTGTCCGTTGCCCGTCGAATATCCGCATGTCTGTGCAGGCACGCCTGCACA
>CALWGL010000207.1 GCA_944380025.1 uncultured Lachnospiraceae bacterium | reverse complement strand
GGGATCATACAGCTCCGCCGGGGAAAGCTGCCAGACAGGGCCGGGAGATGGCGTATCGCCCTCCCTTCTTGGGAAAAAATGCCAGTGCATATGTCTGTTGTTCCCTACCCCCAACAGTTCATAATTCAGCTTGTCCGGCTGAAAGGCGTTGTAGACCGCTTCTGCGGTCAGCGCCATTTCCTGAAGAAATTTATTCCGGAATCCCGGCTCCAGGAAATGCAGCTCAGTGGCGTGTTCCTTGCACAGAAAAAGGGAATAGCCGGGGAAACGCTGATAATCGCCGATCACCACGTAGCCGGTTTCCAGTTCTCTGACAAAATAAGGATTCTTTCCCTGCCGGGTCTGCTCGATCCGCCGGCAGACGCCGCAGTCGTCGTGCCTGTGCGGTACTTTTGTATTGAGATTGACAGAAAAGTTATTTCCCATAAAACGGTCCTCCTTCGTGAGATTTCGTGAGGATGTGCTGACTGAGTACAGGATATTATGGCGGTCGCTGCCTTTCAAGGAGAGGAAAAAATACTTCGGTTGATTCCTTCTCCCATATCGGCTCCCCCTGCCTGACACCCGGCAGGATGCTACGATACGGTTCAAAATGAGAATCTGTATTGTATAACCGTACTTTTTTTCTGAAATGACGGTTAAAAAAAGGATTTTCCGATCCTTAACCGTACTTTTTGCCGCTATTTTGTAATCAGTACGGTTATATATCTGATTTTCTCATCTGTAACCGTACTTTTCGGCCATCCAGTACGGTTAAAAACAGACTTTTCGCTCTTTTTACCGTATTATGCCATGAAAAGTACGGTTCAGAACAGCATATTCTGAAATTGGATCCGTAAAAAATGGATTTTTGTACGGCTAAAAATCCATTTTTTTCGCTTTGCAACCGTACTATGGGCGGAAGGGGCCCGTGGAAGACCTTGAAGGGTAAGTGCGTCCTAGCCACCGTAAGTGCGTCCTAGCCACCGTAAGTGCGCCCCAGCCGTAAGTGCGCCCCAGCACTGTAAGAACACCCCAGCCCCCCCGGAACTGTTTCCCTGTAAAAAGGAGCAGAATGCTTCGCCGACTCCCCGCCCGGTGAAACATGACCGGCGGTCAGATAAGAGCAGGATTTCTGCCTTTCTCAGAATTTACGGAGGCAGAAAAGTGTGCTACACTGTCTGCAGGATCAGATGCCGCCGGCAGGCGGAAGAAAGGAGCGGTCTGAAACAAATGAAAAAGGGAATCGGTATTCTGGCGGGACTTGCCGCGGCGGCGGGACTTTTCCTGCTGGCGCTGGGAGCATGGTTTCGGTCCAGTCAGGCATCTGTCGCTGTGATCGGCGGGGCGGACGGCCCCACCAGCATTTTCGTGGCGGCAAAGGTTAACGGAGCGGCGCTCACGGGAGCCGGGCTGGCGGTTCTGGCTGCCGGGCTGGCGGCAGGGATCGTGCTGGCAGCTGTCCGGAGGAAGAGAAAGAAGGGATCCAGGTGAAATCCGCTGCAAGGATGGATATGACAAAAGGTCCCATCATGCGTAAGGTGCTCGTTTTTGCTTTGCCGATCTGCGCCGGAAATGTTCTCCAGCAGCTTTACAGTACGGTTGATACGGTGGTGATCGGCAATTTCTGCGGAGCCACGTCTCTGGCCGCGGTGGGGACCAGCAGCCAGCCGGTGGAGCTGCTTTTATGTATTTTTCTGGGAATAGGAACAGGAGTGTCCATACTGGTGTCCCAGTTCGCGGGAAGCGGGAGCGCGGAAAAACTGAAGGATATCGCGGCGACGGCCGTGTCCTTCCTGTATCTGTGCGCGGTTCCGCTTTCTGTGGCCGGACAGTTTATCGGGCCGCTGATCTTAAAGATCATGCAGGTGCCGGAGGATACCTGGACCCCTGCGGTTTCCTATATTTCGATCGTGTTCTGGGGAACGCTGGGAAACATGGGCTATAACATGAACGCGGGGATCCTGCGGGGGCTGGGAGACAGCAGGGCGTCGCTTCTGTTTCTGGTAGTGTCCTGCCTGGTGAATATTGTGCTGGATCTGGTATTTGTGGCGGGCTTTCATATGGATGTGGCGGGAGCGGCGCTGGCTACGATCATCGCCATGTACTGCTCCTGGCTGTTCAGCATCTTTTATATCCGGAAGCAGTATCCGGAGCTGGGATTTACCTTCCTGCCGCATAAAATGAACAGGGCAATGCTCGCCGCCACCATCCGGATCGGGCTTCCGCTGGGGCTGAACAGCTCCTTTTATTCCGTCGGTCACATCATGATGCAGTCGCTGATCAATCTGCAGGGTTCGGTCTTTATCGCGGCCTGCTCGGTGAGCAGCAAGGTGACGGGAATCGCAAATGTGGCGATCACCTCCCTGTCCTCGGCGGCCACCACCTTTTCCGGACAGAACCTGGGCGCGGAAAATTACCGGTATCTGAGAAAGGGCGGAGTGCAGATCCCTCTGGTTTCCGGAGCCATAACCTGTGCGGCCGGGATCGCGGTGACTGTCTTCTGCCGACCGATCCTGGGACTTTTTACCCAGGACGCCGATGTGTTGGCTTTCGCGGTGCGCTACATCCGCATCGTGCTTCCGTTCACCTGGACCTATGCGGTGTTCAACGGGATCATCAGCTTTGTGAACGGGATGGGAGAGGTGCGCTTCCCCACGATCGTAAACATCCTCATGCTCTGGGCGGTGCGGATCCCTGTGGGCTGCCTCATCGCGTTCTGTTTTGACGGCGGCTACGTGATGGCCTGCATTCCGGTGAGCTTCGTGTTTGGAATGCTGTGTATGCTCAGCTTTTTTGGGACGAAGCGCTGGAAGGAGATCGGAAGGCTTGCGCGTATGCAGCAGGAGCAGGCGGGGCAGACCGGTCCCGCCTGACGACAGACCATGCCGGATCCCCAAATGGGACTGGCGCTATACATTTTTATGGATCATCAGTTGAGGAGAAAACCATGGGCTATTGCGAATGGGCTTCTGCAGGCCCGCTTGATAAAAAATATCACGATACCGAATGGGGGATCCCTGTGCACGATGACCGGCAGATGTTCGAGCATCTGACACTGGAATGCCTGCAATGCGGTTTATCCTGGGATCTGATGCTGAAGAAGCGTGAAATTTTCCGGGAGTGCTTCGATAACTTTGATTATGACAAAATTGCCGCTTACGATGATGCCGACGCGGAACGCATCCTGAACACGGAGGGCATGATCCGCTCTCCCCGCAAGGTGAATGCCGTCATCAACAATGCCCGGTGTTACCGGCAGATCCGCGAGGAGTTCGGGAGCTTCTGCGATTACATCTGGGCGTACTCCGGCGGAAAGACCATCCTGTACCAGGGACATGCGGCCGGCCGGATCCCGGTCAGCAACGGCCTTTCGGATAAGATCAGCAGGGACCTGAAAAAGCGCGGCTTTCAGTATGTGGGAGCCATCACGATATACTCCCACCTGCAGGCCTGCGGCATCATCAATGACCACGACAGGGAATGCCCGTGCCGGCAAAAGATCATAAGCAGCTGCCCGACCGTGACAAAACGGCGGGATAAAGAGGTATACTGATCAAAAAGGCTGCCTGAACCGGCGCTGGCTGACGCCGGAGCGGGCGGAGAAGGTCCCCTCAGGGAAAGAAGGATAAACGTAAGATGGCAAAGACAGTGAAGATGACAGAAGGGAATATCGCGGGGCACCTGCTTTCCTATGCGCTGCCGCTGATCGCGGGAAATGTGTTTCAGCTTACCTACAACGTGGTGGATTCGGTGATCGTGGGACGCTTCATCGGGACGGATGCCCTGGCGGCGGTTGGGACCGCGGGGCCGGTGATGAACCTTTTCATCCTCGGGATCTCCGGGGTGAGCATGGGCGCTTCCGTGATCATGAGCCGTTTCTTCGGGGCGGGCAGAGAGGATCTGCTGAAAAAGGAAATGGCGACCATCGTCGTGTTCGGACTGTATTTTTCCATCCTTCTTGCCTTTGCGGGAGCTGCGGGAGCGAAGGCGCTGCTTCGGCTTCTCCAGGTTCCGGAGGAGATCCTGGAGCTGTCCGCCGGGTATCTCAGGCTGATCTTCATCGGGATGCCCTTTACCTATTTTTACAATGCCTATTCCTCCGCCTTAAAAAGCGTGGGAGATTCCCGGACGCCGCTGTATTTTCTGGTGATCTCCACCGTGCTGAACGGCGGGCTGGACCTGGTGCTGATCGGCGGGCTGCATTTCGGGATCGTCTGTTCGGCGTTTACCACCGTGCTGGCTCAGGCGGTCAGCGCTGTCTGCTGCGCGGCCTATGTGAAAAAAAGGGCGCCGCTGCTTCATGTGCCGGCAGGGGAGCTTCATGCGGACCGGGCGCTCCTTTCCCAGACCCTGCGATACGGCGGGATCACCGCGCTGCAGCAGGCCTGTCAGCCCATCGGGAATCTGCTGATCCAGGGGGCGGTGAACGGTATGGGCGTGGAGATCATGGCCGCTTTCAACGCGGTGACGAAGATCGACGACTATGCGCTGGTGCCGGAGCGCAACATCTCCAACGCCATGACCACCTTCATCGCGCAGAACGGCGGAGCGGGAAAAAAGAAGAGGATCCGGAAGGGCTTTGCGGCCGGGATGTGTATGGAGGCGGCTTACGGCGTGCTTGCCTGCTGTGCGGTCCTTTTGATCCGAAAGCCGGTGATGGAGCTGTTCGTGGGAAAGACGGAAACCGCTGTGATCGCGCAGGGCGCGGGCTATCTGGGGCTGATGGCCTTTTTCTATATCCTTCCGGGACTGACCAACGGCATCCAGGGTTTTTACAGGGGGATGGGAAGGATGAAGATGACCCTGGCCGGGACGGCGCTGCAGACCAGCTTCCGGGTCCTTTTTGTCTATCTGCTTTCCGGCCGCCTGGGGATCCGCAGCTTCGCGGTCTCCTGCGCCATCGGCTGGTGCGCCATGCTGCTGATGGAGGGAATCCACTATCAGCTTGTGATGAAAAAGGAGCTGAATGAGGAGGGCGCGAACCTGTAGCTTACGCGGAGGATGCTCGCGCGCATGGAAAAGCCCTCCGCCATCTCCCAGGCAAACGATCTGGCCAGGGGGAGTATATTATCGCTCCGGAAAGTGAGGAAATGGAATGAAGCCCGTGTACCGGATGGAAAAGGGCAGCAGAGCAGGAATCGTCTGCTGCTCCGACGGACGAAAAGCGAAAACGAAGGAAGAGCTTGATCTGCTTATCGGAAAACTGGAATCCCTGGGCCTGTGCCCACAGCTTTCTCCCTGTATTTATGCCGGAAACAGCGCTTCTGCCGGAAGCGGCAGGGAACGGGCGCAGGCGCTGATGGATTTTTACCGGGACGATTCCATCCGGGTGATTTTTGACATTTCCGGAGGAAATGCGGCCAACGAGGTGCTGCCATTTCTGGATTATCCGGTGATCGCCAGGACGGATAAGCTGTTCTGGGGGTACAGTGATCTGACGGTGATTCTGAACGCGATTTATGCGAAAACCGGCAGAGCCTCCGTACTCTGGCAGGTCCGGAATCTGCTGTATGAGCAGGGAGAGGAACAGACTGCGGCTTTATCGGAAGCCCTGTTCGGAAAAACAGAAAAAGGGGAATCCGTAAATGAGCCGGAATCACTTTTTTCCTTCCCCATTCATTTTATGCAGAAAAACCGGATGGAAGGCGTTGTCGCGGGCGGAAACCTGCGCTGCCTGCTGAAGCTCGCCGGAACGGGATTCTGGCCGGATATGCGGGGAAAACTGCTTCTGCTGGAAGGTTTCGGCGGCGGGGAGACGATGATCGCCTCCGGACTGGCGCAGCTTGAACAGATGGGCGTTTTCCGTCAGATCTCAGGACTGCTTCTGGGGACCTTCACGGAGCTGGAAGGGAGTGTGCCGGATGCGGACAGGAGGCTGGCGGTCCTTGTCAGGCAGCATGCGGGGCCGGAGCTTCCCGTCGCAAAAACGCAGCGGATCGGTCATGGAACGGATTCCGCTGCGGTGCTGATCGGAGGATGGAT
>CALWGL010000206.1 GCA_944380025.1 uncultured Lachnospiraceae bacterium | reverse complement strand
GCAAGGGACAACCATATGCCCATGTGGGTGTTCGGCCTGAATGCGGAGAACAGCATTGTCAATACGGTAAACGGGAATTTCACCGGAACGAAGGTAACGGTTTAGGCTGCCGACAGGACAGGCCTGCGCATAGAAAAGAAAACCGGCCGCCCGGGCGGCAGAATGAGAGGACAGAGCATGAACGAGAGATTACAGCAGTTTGACAGCAAGATGAAGAAGACCTGCGAGCATCTGGCGGCGGAATTCGCGACGATCCGCGCAGGACGCGCCAACCCCCATGTGCTTGACAGGATCCGGGTCAACTATTACGGTACGCCCACGCCGATCCAGCAGGTGGGAAATATTACGGTTCCCGAACCCAGGATGATCCAGATCGCTCCCTGGGAGAAATCCCTGATCAAGGAGATCGAAAAGGCGATCATGGCTTCCGATGTGGGGATCACCCCTTCCAACGACGGCAATGTGATCCGCCTGGTATTCCCTGAGGTGACGGAGGAGCGCAGAAAGACGCTGGTAAAGGACGTGAAGAAGAAGGGCGAAGAGGGCAAGGTCGCTGTCCGCAACATCCGCAGGGACGGAAACGACGCCTTTAAGAAGCTGGCGAAGGAAGACGTGTCCGAGGATGAGATCAAGGAACTGGAGAACGAGCTTCAGAAGCTGACCGACAAGTATATCAAGGAAGTGGATAAGCTGGTTGAGGAGAAGTCCAAAGAGATCATGACCGTATAGGCGGCTTCGTCTGAAAAGAAAGAGGGGCAGGCGGAAAGCGCCTGCCCCTCCTGCGCTCTGGCGCGCGCGCCTCAGCGTAAAACGCTTCGGCATGGAGGTAAAAATGGCAGAACGGAAAATACCGAATCATGTGGCGATCATCCTGGACGGAAACGGAAGATGGGCGAAGGCGAAGGGTATGCCCAGAAATTACGGCCACGTCCAGGGAGCGAAGCGGGTGGAGGAGATCTGCGAGGAGGCTTACCGGATGGGGATCCGTTATCTCACGGTATACGCCTTTTCCACGGAAAACTGGAACCGCCCGAAGGATGAGGTGGACGCCCTGATGGGGCTTCTGCGCAATTATATGAAGACCTGTCTGCGGACGGCGTCCAAAAACAATATGTGCGTCCGGGTGCTGGGAGACAAGACCAGGCTGGACGCGGACATCCGGAAACGGATCGACGAGCTGGAAAAGGCGACGAGGGCCAACAGCGGCCTGCATTTCCAGATCGCCCTGAATTACGGCGGAAGGGATGAGATCTGCCGGGCGGCGCGCGCCCTGGCGCAGCAGGTAAAGGACGGGACGCTCTCTCCGGAGCAGATCGGCGAGGAGCTGATCGGAGAAACGCTGGATACGGCGGGAATCCCGGATCCGGATCTTCTGATCCGTACCTGCAATGAGCTTCGGATCTCCAATTTCCTTCTCTGGCAGCTGGCCTATACGGAATTTTATTTTACGCCCGTTCCCTGGCCGGATTTTACAAAGGAAGAATTGGAAAAGGCCGTGGATGCATATAATCACAGGGACAGAAGATACGGGCTGGTGAAGGAAGCATAAGGCCGTATGAGGCCCTGTGCTCCGGCTGAAGGAGCAGGAAAAAAAGACAGAGGAGGAAGGATCGGATATGTTCTGGATAAGACTGAGAAGCAGCGTGATCCTGGTGATCGCCGCGCTGCTTCTGCTGTTTGCGGGAGGATGGGTGCTTGGGGCGGGGCTGTTTGCCCTGTCTCTGACCGCGTATCTGGAGCTGATGCGCGCTGCCGGGAGAGCCCGGACGGCTGCCGGAACAGAAAAAAAGGAAACCCGGGCGGAAGGAAACCCGGAGATGCCGCCGCTTCTGGCGAAGGGAAGCGTCGGCATCCTGGAGGGGATCGGGCTTGCCGGGACGGTTCTTTATTATGCCGTGCTTCTGACAGAAGAGGAGCCGATCTATCTTCTGGGCGTTCTCGGGCTGGTGTTCCTTGGGATGATGGCCGCCTATGTGCTCACCTTTCCCGCTCATCAGGCCGGGCAGGTGATGACCGCTTTTTTCAGCTTCTTTTACGGCCCTGTCCTGTTTTCCTTCCTCTGGCTGACCAGAGAGCTTCCGGGAGGGATCTATATGGTGTGGCTGATCTTTATCAGTTCCTGGATCTGCGATACCTGCGCGTATCTGTCCGGAATGGCTTTCGGAAGGCATAAGCTGACGCCGGTGCTCAGCCCGAAGAAATCCGTGGAGGGAGCGGTGGGAGGCGTGCTCGGTTCCGCCCTGGTGGGAGCCCTGTTCGGCCATCTGCTTTTAAACGGGATCTTTGAGGGTCAGGAGATGGCGCTCATCTGTGCGGTGCTCTGCGCGGCGGGAGCGGTGATCTCCCAGATCGGCGACCTTGCCGCCTCCGGCATCAAAAGAGATCATGGCATCAAGGATTACGGACGGCTGATCCCCGGCCACGGCGGCGTGATGGACCGGTTTGACAGCGTTCTTTTCACCGCGCCCATCATCTATTATCTGGCCATCCTTCTGATCTCGTTTGAATAGAATCGGTTTGAAGCAGAAGGGGAATACTGCAGAAAGGAAATACGGATGAAGAACATCTCGATCCTGGGTTCCACTGGCTCCATCGGGACCCAGACACTGGAAATTGTAAGAGAAAATCCCGACCTGGCCGTGAAGGGGCTGGCGGCGGGAACCAACGTCGCTCTGATGGAAAGGCAGATCCGCGAATTTGTGCCGGAGACGGCCGTGATGTGGACCGAAGAGGCGGCGCAGGAGCTGCGGGCAAGGGTGAAGGACCTTCCGGTCCGCGTTCTCTGCGGCATGGACGGCCTTCTGGAGCTGGCCGCCATGGAGGGCTATGAGATCCTGGTGACTGCCGTGGTGGGAATGATCGGCATCCGGCCCACCATCGCGGCGATCGAAAGCGGGAAGACCATCGCCCTTGCCAATAAGGAAACCCTGGTGACCGCCGGTCATCTGATCATGCCGCTGGCAGAGAAGCACGGCGTATCCATCCTGCCCGTGGACAGCGAGCACAGCGCCATTTTCCAGTCCTTAAACGGGGAGGACAGAAACCGGCTGTCCCGGATCCTTCTTACCGCATCGGGCGGGCCGTTTAGGGGAAAAAGCAGGGCGGAGCTTGCCGGGATGCGGGTGGAGGATGCGCTGAAGCATCCCAACTGGTCCATGGGAAAAAAGATCACGGTGGATTCTTCCACGCTGGTGAACAAGGCGCTGGAGGTAATGGAGGCCCGCTGGCTGTTCGGCGTGGGCCTGGATCAGATCCAGGTGGTGGTCCATCCCCAGAGCATCATCCATTCGGCGGTGGAGTATGTGGACGGGGCGGTGATCGCCCAGCTTGGACTTCCGGACATGAAGCTGCCCATCCAGTACGCCCTGTTTTATCCGGACAGACGTCCGATGAAGGGAGATAAGCTGGACCTGTTCGCGGCAGGGAGCCTGACCTTTGAAAGACCGGATACGGAAACCTTCCGGGGCCTTGCGCTCGGCCTTCAGGCGGCGCGGGAGGGAGGAAGCATGCCCACGGTGTTCAACGCGGCGAACGAAAGGGCGGTTTCCCTGTTTTTAAACCGGAAGATCGGCTTTCTGGACATCGCGGAGCTGATCGAAGCGTGTATGGAGCATCACCGCAGGGTGGAGGATCCGGATGTGGACGAGATCCTTGCGGCGGAGGCGGAGACCTATGAATATATCGCCGCCAGAGAGAAATAAAGGAGACTGAGATTCATTGATAACCATAGTTCTGTTCATCATTGTTTTCGGCGTGATCGTCATCGCCCATGAGCTGGGGCATTTCCTCCTGGCGAAGGCGAACGGCATCACCGTAGTGGAGTTTTCCATCGGCATGGGACCGAAGCTGCTCCACTTTGACAGAGGGGGGACCGAATATTCGCTGCGTCTTCTGCCCATCGGCGGCGCATGCATGTTTGAAGGGGAGAACGGCCTGGAGGAGGAAGGCGGCACGCTTTCCGAAGGCGCGTTTCCCAAAGCGAAGGTATGGGCGAGGATCTCCACCGTATTCGCGGGGCCTTTGTTCAACTTCCTTCTGGCCTATGTGCTCGCCATGCTGGTGGTGGCCTACGCGGGCAGCGACCGGCCCGTGATCCAGGACGTGATCGATGGCTATCCGGCGCAGGAGGCAGGCATGCAGAGCGGGGATGTGGTCACCCGGATGAACGGGGAGCGGATATATCTCGGCAGGGAAATCAACCTGTATACGATGGTTAATTCCGGCGAAACCATAACCGTGGAATATCTGCGGGACGGACAGAAGCACACGGCGGCGCTGACGCCCAGGTTCGATGAGGCGGAGGGCCAGTATCTTCTGGGCTTCCAGGGCTATGCGGAGTATGTGGACTGCCGGAATGCGGGCGTTTTCAAATACGCCTATTACGAGGTCCGCTACGGCCTGAAAATGACGGTGAAGAGCCTTGGCATGCTGCTGACCGGTAAGGCGGGCGTGGACGATATGGCAGGCCCGGTGGGAATGGCGCAGATCATCGGGGAGGTGCAGCAGGAGGCCGCGCCCTACGGTCCGCTGGTGGTAGCCGTCAATATGGTGAATCTGGCCATGCTGTTAAGCGTCAATCTGGGCGTGATCAACCTGCTGCCGCTCCCCGCTCTGGACGGCGGAAGGCTGGTGTTTCTGCTGGTGGAAGCCGTGCGGGGAAAACCCGTGCCGCCGGAAAAGGAGGGAATGGTCCATTTCGCGGGCTTCGTCCTCCTGATGGTACTGATGGTGGTCGTGATGTTCAACGATATTTCCAGGCTGCTTGGATAAGGGCAGACCGGGGAGGATAAAAGAAAAGGGGGAATACCAATGAAGAAGAAAAAAGACCGCGCCGGATCGTCCGGAGGACGCCGCCTGGCGTCCCGTTTCGGAAGACGTTTCCTTGCCGGCCTCTGCGCGCTGCCGCTTGCCGCTTCGCTTCTGGCGGCGGCTCCCGGAGCGGATGCACAGGCGGCGGAGCTTCCGCCCGGCTATGTGAGAAGTATCTATACCAACGAGCCGGTGACTGCGGCGCAGGCGGGGCTCAGACCCATTGCCGTCATGATGCCGACGGACCGTTCCGCCCAGCCTTCCTATGGGATCGGCCATGCGAAGGTGCTGTATGAGGTCATGGAGGAAGGGGAGATTTCCCGGCAGCTGGCGATCATCGACGACTGGCAGGGGCTTTCCAGGATCGGAAACGTCAGAAGCTGCCGGGCCTATTACATTCCCATCGCAACGGAGTGGGATCCCATCCTGATCCATTTCGGCGGCGTGTGGTATATGCGCGACCGGATCACCATGCCGGATATCAACAACCTGTCCGGCACCAGCGAGTACGGGACGGGCGGAAGCGCGCCCGGCGCGAACCGGTTTTTCCGCAGCTCGGACAGGAAAGCGCCTCACAACGCCTACATCAGCGCGGCCGGCATCACGGAGGCCTGCGCTGAGCTGGGCTATTCCCTGACCATCCGGCCCGGTTTTTACAACGGATCCCATTTCACCTTCGCGGCGGGGGTGAACACACTGGATCAGTACGGAGCGGCCGCTGCGCCGGCGGGCACGATCAGCCTCGCGGACATTTTCCCGTATACCAAAACCGGATTCACTTATAATCCGGCGACCGGCCTGTATGATAAGACCATCCACGGAGGAGCCCACAAGGATGCGGATGGCACTCAGCTATCCTTTGCCAACGTGATCGTCCAGAACACCTCCTGGGTAAAGCTTGACGACGGCGGCTATCTTGCCTTCGGCAATTATGACACCACGCAGGACGGCTGGTATTTCACAAAAGGAAAGGCCATCCACATCACCTGGCAGAAAACGGCGGACTATCTCCCCACAAAGTATTACGACGACGCGGGAAATGAGATCCAGCTCAATCAGGGAAAGACCTACATCGCGGTCGCGCAGCTCGGAAGACTGCCCGCGTTTTCCTGAACCCCGACGCGCTGACAGTGACGGAAGGCAGGAGCCGGGAGCCCCGGCTCCTGCCGCTTCC
>CALWGL010000205.1 GCA_944380025.1 uncultured Lachnospiraceae bacterium | reverse complement strand
TGGCTCTTCACCGTCTGCGTATTGGTGGAGGAAGCGACGGCCGTTTTCACTCCCTTTTCCTTCAGCCAGGCCAGAAGCTCCCCGGCTCCTTTTTTTACGGGAAGGCCGTCTCTTTCTATTTTTTCCTGAAACAGGGCGGAATTTTCCGCCCGGAATTCATCATAGGGAAAGGCGTCGCCGTACAGGCTTCTGATAAAGATCCTGCTGTCCGTCCGGTTCAGGCCGATACAGCCGTACGCGCCCTTCCTGATGTCTCCCAGCCCCATCCTCTGCGCCGTCTCCAGCCAGCAGGAAATGCTCAGCCGCTCCGTATCGAACAGGACGCCGTCCATGTCAAAAATAACCGCTTCCATGATCATTCGTCCTCCTGCCGGTCAATCCGCGTATTTTTCTTCGTCTGCGGGTCAGACAATCCCTTTTTCTCAGCTTCCTTCTGACAGAGAAGGTCGGAAAGGAGGGCGAACTGCTCCAGGGACAGCGCCTCTCCCCGGATATTTTCCGGGATTCCAAGGGTCCGGAGCGCCTGTGCTGCCTCCGCCTTGGTAACCGCAAGTCCCTCCGCGTTCCCCAGGCCGTTGATCAGCGTCTTCCTGCGCTGGTTGAAGGAGGCGCGGATCAGACGGAACAGGAAGGCCTCGTCCTTTACCGTTACCGGCGGCTCCTCATACCTGGTCAGACGGATCACGCTGCTTCCCACCTTCGGGGCGGGAATGAAGCAGCCCGCGGGCACATGCGCCACGATCTCCGGCCTGGAATAATACTGAACGGCCAGGGACAGCGCTCCGTACTCCTTGCTTCCCGGCCCCTCCTGCATCCGTTCGGCCACCTCCGTCTGCACCATGATGGTGATGAGATCGATCGGCGCATGGCTTTCAAACAGCTTCATGATGATGGGCGTGGTGATGTAATAGGGCAGATTCGCCACCACCTTGAAGGGCCTGCCCGCGTTTTTTTCCCGGGACAGGCGCGCGATATCCACCTTCAGGATATCCTCGTTGATCACGGTGACATTGGGATATTCGGAAAGGGTATCCGAAAGGATCGGGATGAGCGCCTGATCGATCTCCACGGCGATCACGCTTCCCGCCCGTTCGGCCAGATACTGGGTCAGCGTGCCGATCCCCGGCCCGATCTCCAGCACGCAGTCCTCTTCTCCCACGCCGGCCGCCTCCACGATCGCTTCCAGCTTATTGGGATCGATCAGAAAATTCTGACCGTATTTTTTCTGAAAATGAAAATCATATTTCCGCAGGACCTCCAGGGTCCCCGCGGCTGTTCCGAGCTTTGGCATAACTCCTCGCTTTCTGTTCTTCCTTTTTCAGGCTCCTGTTCCGATCCCGAAAAATTCCTTCGCGTTCCGGCAGGTGATCTCCTCCACCTCCTGCGGGTCGATCCCCTTGATCTCGGCGATCTGCCGGATGACAAAAGGCAGGTTCAGGGACGAATTCCGTTTTCCCCGATTCGGCTCCGGCGCAAGATAAGGGCAGTCCGTCTCCAGAAGGATCCGGTCCATGGGAAGGTACTCCACCACCTCCCGGATCTTCTTTGCGTTTTTAAAAGTGACCACGCCGCCGATCCCGATCCTGTAGTCCAGCTTCAGAAACTCCTCCGCCATTTCCCTGGAATAGGAAAAGCAGTGGATACAGGCGGGCCGTTTCCCGTATTCCGACCGCATCAGCTCCAGCGTGTCCGCGGCCGCGTCTCTGGAATGGACCACCACCGGATGCTTTTCCTCCGCCGCCAGGGCAAGCTGGGCGGCAAACCATTTTTTCTGAAGCTCCTTCTTCGTCTGATCCCAGTAATAGTCCAGCCCGATCTCTCCCACGGCGACCACCCGCGCTCCGGCCAGCAGGCCGCGCAGCCATTCCAGATCCTCTTCCCTCATATCCCCCACATGCTCCGGATGGATCCCGACCGCGGCATAGACAAAAGGATACTGCTCCGCAAGCTCCAGCGTCTTCCAGACGGACCTCCGGTCCGCTCCCGCGTTCACCACCCCTTCGATCCCGTTCTGGGGAAACGACGAAAGAAGCGCGTCCCGGTCCCCGTCAAAAGCTTTATCGTCATAATGTGCGTGACTGTCAAAAATCATAGCTTCCTCCATGTCGAAGCGTTGTAAATCCCGTCTGGAAACTGCGCCGCCGGGCGCGTTTTCCAGTCTTTCGCTTAGACGGTACAAATCTAACATACCATACTTTTCAGTATTCTGAAAGCTTCCGGAAAAAATTATAAATTTTTTCAAAAAAAGTGTTGCAAAATAAAAAGACATGTAATATAATAAATTTCGCGTTAAGGAAGACACAAAAGAAACGCGCCTTTAGCTCAGTTGGTAGAGCACCTGACTCTTAATCAGGGTGTCCAGGGTTCGAGCCCCTGAAGGCGCACTTGAAAGTACCGATTTTGAAGACATAAGAGCTTCGGGGTTGGTGCTTTTATTTTTTGTCGAATTATGAAGAGCCCCGGCCGACGCCTCTGTGCGGATATCGGCCGGGGCTGTTTTAGTTTCCCGATCCTGCGTCCGGCAGCCTGTCGAACGGGCTAAACCGCGCTCTCATCCCTCAAAAGCTCCGTCAGGCTGCAGCGAAGAAGCTTCCTGGCTCCCAGATAATAGGCCAGTCCCACGAAGGCAAAAATGGCGGCCAGGAAAAGAAGGACAGGGACCACGGGCGCGTGCCGGATAAACAGGCCCGCATCCAGATAACTCGTTTTCAGAAACCACGCCACGATCAGAGCGGCCAGGGGCAGGGTGACAAGCGCCGGCCTTCCGGCAAGCACCAGAGCTTCCACGAAGAACATTTTCCCCACGCTGCAAGGCGTCATTCCCACGGAAAGATATCTGGCCGCTTCCCGCCGTCTCTGCCGCACAAAGCTCAGGGTGTTGAGGAACACGCTGCTGATGCCGAACAGGGCGAGAAGGGCGCAGAAGCTTCCGAAAAGCGTCATGAGGGCGTCATAGGCCCTGTCGCTTTCCAGCTTCGCCCGGAGGCGGTTTTCGCTCTCCGTTTCGTAGCCTTCCAGCAGGCCGTTTATTTCCTCCTCCAGACTGTCCAGCGTTTCCAGACTGCCCGGCGTCTCCTGACCATTTTGCGTCTTCAAACCGCCCGGCGTCTCCTGACCATTTTGCGTCTCCATGCACGCTCCCTCCTCCGCCAGGACGCGGATGGTCAGATCAGTTTCCGCCTCTCCCAGCGTTTCCCCGATCTTCTCCCAGAGGGAGGCGGGCAGGAAATGAACCAGCTCATGGGGATCCTCCGCGCCGAACTGCTCCCGGAGTACGGGCGTCTGACGGGCATACGCGGTCACTGGCACCGTAACGGCTTCCTCCTGCCCGTACCTATAAAGAACGGCGGTATCCGCATCCTCCTGCAGGTAAGGAAGGAACTTCCGTTTCCGGAAATTGGGATCCCGGTCGTCTCTCACTTCATTATAGACGATCACCCCGTCCAGCCTTTCCGGCGCGCCGATCTGTCCGCAGTAGGAAAGAAAAGCCGCATCGTCCAGAATGATGAGGGGAGCGGACACCAGCCGTTCTCCGGTCCCGTCCCGAAATCCGCCCGCCTCCCTGTAAGCGTCGCTCAGCTCTCCATCCGTCAGAAGCCGCTGCGCCTGCGCTTTCTGATAGGCCAGCACATCCCGGATGCCGGAAAGGGAACGAATCCGGGAAAGCTCCTCCGTTTTTCCAAAGGGAGCGATCTGCGTATTCTTCACCGTAACCATCACATCCCAGGCGTTCTGATACCTGTCCCAGTAGGTGATCTGAGTACTGAGCCGGGACAGGGAAAGCACGCTCTCCATCAGAGTGAACGCCAGAAAAGAAAGGATCAGGGAAAGTCCGGCGGCGCGCAGAGCCTTTCTCTGCGCCTTCAGCGCGTTTCCGGCAAGCTCTCCCTCCACCCCGAACAGAAGGGAAAGGATGGGGGAATGTTTTTTCCGTTTCAGAGAAAATTCCCCTCCGCCCCGAATGGCTTCCAGAGGCGTCAGCCTGCTCAGCCTTCCCGCGGGAATCCGGGCCGAGGCCCACACCGTAACCGCCGCGCACAGAACGGACAGCAGAAACACATCTGGATGAAAAACAAAATGAGAAGGCAGCCGGTCCGGCGCCGCCTTTTTCAGATACAGATTAATTCCTTCCAGAAGTCCGGCCGCCGCGGCCATGCCCGCAAGATTTCCAAAAAGCACCGGAAGAGCGCACAGAAGTCCCGCCTCCTGCAGCAGGCAGAAACGGATCTGCCCCGGCGTCGCTCCCACGCTGGAAAGGATGCCGAACTGATGCACTCTGTCGTTCATGAACACGGCAAAGGCGTTATGGATCACCAGGATCAGGGCGATGCAGGCAAAAACGGAAACGGCCGCAAACAGCGCAAGCATCATGGCTCCGTCCGGGTCGCGGGGACTTCGCACCAGGAAAAGCGAAAGAAGCTGGTCATGATATTCCGTCTGATTTTCCGGAATCCCCGCCAGCGCCGCGATCTTCGGCATTTCCTCATAAATATCCGACGGATCCTTCAGCCGGATGTCAACGACGGTATTTTCCCCCTCCGCTCCCTGCTTTCGGACCGCGGTGCTTTCCACGTTCGCCCAACCCCGGATGAGCTCCAGCCTCTCTTCATCGATCCTTCCCGTAAGTCTGGCATGGTAATCCCCTTCCTCCGCCACGATCCGCGTCCTTTCATAATCCCACATGCTGTACATCAGACTGAAAAGCAGGGAAAGAAACGCCGCCGCGATCAGCGCCGCAGCCAGCACCGAAAGGCTGGAAGCGCGGTTTTTCCGAATATAACTGAGAGAATAATCCTTCCACATCCCATTTTCCTCCTGACCTGCCGCCGGATGCTTCTTCGCATCAGCAGCATTCCCTTACCCCTGTTTCCGGTCGCTGACGATGCGCCCGTCCTCAATGGTCACGATCCGTTCCGCACGCAGCGCGATCCGTTCATCATGGGTGACCAGAAGGACCGTCTGCTTCAGATTCCTGCTGGACAGCCGGATCAGATCCATGATCTCCTCCGAATTTTTCCGGTCCAGATTTCCCGTGGGCTCGTCCGCGAGCAGAATGGCGGGACGGAAGATCAGCGCCCGCGCGATCGCGGCCCGCTGCTGCTGCCCTCCGGAAAGCTGTCCCGGAAGCGCCTCCAGCCTGTCCGTTATCCCCAGGATGCCGGCGATCTGCTCCAGGTAATCCACATTTGGCCTGCGTTTATCCAGAAGCAGCGGCAGCAATATGTTTTTCCGGATGGTCAGCGTGGGGATCAGATTATAAAACTGATACACCAGCCCCACCTTCCTGCGCCGGAAAACGGCCGCCTTCGCGGCGTTCAGCGCGGAAAGATCCGTTCCGTCCACCACCACCCTCCCGGAGGTCGGCCTGTCCACCGTTCCCAGAATGTGCAGCAGCGTGGATTTTCCCGACCCGGAGGCCCCCATGACCGCCACAAATTCTCCCTTTTCCACAGACAGGTCAATGCCGTTCAGCGCAGTCACCTCTCCTGCTCCCGAACCATATCGTTTCGTCAGCTTCTCACATCTCAGAATCTCCAAGGCCGTCTCCTTTCTCCTTCCGGCGGCTTCTGCCGCCCGTGCTGTTTTTATCCTATCAGAGAAAAGTGACTGGACAGTGACCGGCCTGCTTTTCCCGGCTGTTAATCCATCCCATACACCCGAACCTCAAAGCACGCGCCGCTGACGCTTCCTCCATCTCCTAAAAGATTGTATGCCGCAAGCGTCCCGTTCTGCCGTTCAAAAACCGCCCGGGAAAGGGCGAGGCCGATTCCGGTGCTTCCCTCCGCCGCGTTTTTTCCCCGGTAGAAGCGTTCAAACAGATGGGGAATGTCCTCCTTTTCAAAGCCTTCCCCCTCATCCCGGATCAGGATCCTCACATACAGGGGATTTTCCGAATAATCACAGTGAATGCAGCCGCCCGCCGGAGAATGCTCCAGGCAGTTCTTCATCAGATTCATAAGCGCCTCCATGGTCCATTCCAGATCTCCCG
>CALWGL010000204.1 GCA_944380025.1 uncultured Lachnospiraceae bacterium | reverse complement strand
AGGAGCGACGAAAACAGCTTTTCCGCGCTGCCCTCCGCCGAGGTCAGGCTGTTGATGATGGGGCGGAGCATATAGGAACCCGCCAGGGAGGAAAGGGTGGTGAGGATGACGCAGAAAAACACCACCGCCAGCCGCAGCCTGTCCTTTTCGATATAGGAAAAAAGCCGCCGCACCGTCTTTGAAGCGTCCTTCGGCTTTCCGCCCCGTCCCCGTCCGCCGGGCCCCCGCCCTCTGCCGGGTCCGCGCCCCTGGGCCTCCGCCTGCCTCGCGGCATAGGAATATTTCCGGATCAGGGCTTCTTTTCTTTCTTCCGTCATGACGCGCTCACCTCCCTGTCCATCTGGGAATCATAGATCTCCCGGTAGGCGGAGCAGCTCTCCATCAGCTCCTGGTGGCTGCCCTGCCCCACGATCCTTCCCTCGTCCATGACCACGATCCGGTCCGCCTCCATGACGGAGGTGATCCGCTGGGCGATGATCAGCTTTGTGGTATCCTTTAAGGTGGTGGAAAAGCTCTCCCGGATCTTCGTTTCCGTCGCCGTATCCACCGCGCTGGTGGAATCGTCCAGGATCAGGATCTTCGGCTTTTTCAGAAGCGCCCTGGCGATGCACAGACGCTGCTTCTGACCGCCGGAAACGTTTACGCCGCCCTGTCCCAGAAAGGTCTGATACCCCTCCGGAAAACTGTTCAGAAAGGCATCCGCCTGCGCGGCCCGGGCAGCCGAGCGCACCTGTTCCTCTGAGGCATTCTCATCTCCCCAGCGCAGGTTGTCCTCCACCGTACCGGAAAACAGCACGTTTTTCTGCAGCACCATGCCGACGCCCTCTCTGAGATGCTTCAGGGAATACTCCCGCACGTCCGTGCCGTCCACCAGGATCTGTCCCTCGTCCGCATCGTACAGCCTGGGGATCATGGATACCAGCGTGGTCTTGCCGCAGCCTGTGGAGCCGATGATCCCCACGGTCTGGCCGGGCTCGATGCGCAGCGTAACATCGTCCAGCACCTTTTCCCGGCTGTCCTTATAATACCGGAAGGACACGTTCTTAAACTCGATGCTTCCCTTTTCCACCAGCTTTTCCTTCTGCGACGCGGCTTCGTCCGTCAGATCGATCCGCGTGTCCAGCACCTCGTTGATCCGCCTCGCGCTGGCAATGGCGCGGGAACTCTGCAGAAATACCATGGCGAGCATCATCAGAGACATGAGCACCTGCACGATATAGGTGGTAAAGGCCGTCAGGTTTCCAACGGGCATGTCGCCGATCAGCACCTCCCGTCCTCCCAGCCATACCACGGCCAGGGTGGTCAGATTCATGAAAAGAGCCACCAGAGGCATCTGCAGGATGACCACTTTAAAGGCCCGCAGGCTGGATTCCATCAGTTCTTCATTGGATTTCAAAAAGCGCTTTTCCTCATGATCCCCGCGCACGAAGGACTTGATCACCCGCACGTTCTGCAGGCACTCCTGAATGTTGGAGTTCACCCGGTCCAGCTTCTTCTGCATGAGGGTGAATCTGGGGAAGGCGGTGAGCATGATCGACGCGATGGTGACCACCATGACCGGCAGGATCACAAAAAAGATCCTCGCCAGCCCGGGATTCATGGCCACCGCCATGATGATCGCACCGATCAGCATACCCGGCGCGCGCAGCATCATGCGCAGCCCCATCATGATCAGATTCTGCACCTGCGTGATATCGTTGGTCAGCCGGGTCACAAGAGAACCTGTGGAAAAGCTGTCGATGTTGCGGAAGGAAAACTTCTGCACCTGCCTAAAGCAGTCGTTTCTCAGATCCGCGCCGAAGCTGATGGACGCCCTGGCCGCGAACCAGGCTCCGCCGATCCCGCCGCCCATCATCACAAGGGCGGTGAGGATCATCACTCCCCCCATTTCCAGGATATAGGCCACATCCCGGTTCGCCGCGCCCACGTTGATGATCTGCGCCATCAGCGCAGGCAAAACCACCTCTCCCACCACCTCGGTAATCATCAGGATCGGCCCGAGGATGAACGCATAAAGATAAGGCCTTGCATATTTCCAGTATCGTTTCATTCTTCCCTCCATCATTAATCCATTACAAAAATCAAACCGTCACAAAACTCAGTTCTGCCGGAGTGCGCACGCCGGTTCGGCGTCCGTATCCCTCATTTTCCCCCGTCCGGCTCCCTCTGCCGGGCTTCCTCCCGTTCCAGGTTCTCCTTCGCCCGGCTTAACAGCGCGGCCAGCGCTTCCACCTCATCATCGCCAAAGCCCGCGAAAAGCAGCTCGTCCGCCTCCTCGAAAAGCCGCAGACTCTGCCCCACCACTGCCTTTCCCTCAGGCGTGATCTCCACGTGGTTCACCCGGCCGTCCTCCCGGTCCGCCTTTCTTCTGATGTAGCCTCCCTTTTCCAGCTTCTTTAACGAAACCGTGATCGCCGCGGCGGATACCCCGAATTTTTCCGCCAGCTCCATCTGGGCGCAGGCCGGATTTAGGTCCAGCTCCATCAGCAGCCTGTGCTGCGAAGGGAATACGCCCGTATGGGAAACCTGCCGTTCCAGAAGACGGTGGAACAGCACCTCTGTTTTCACGATCAGGCCGACCGTCCGGCGCATGCTTTCCTTTCTGTTCATTTTTGCCTCCCATTACTTATCTGGTTAAATATTTTATCAGTCCGGCTTTCGTCTGTCAATTTCAAACTGGTATGGTCAAAAATATATAAAATGGTACTTTCAGTCATGCCACTTTTGCATATAATAGGATGCATGAAGCTCGTAGCTTCACGAAGTCAAAGGCTTCACAGAACAAAGGAGCCGGACGTCCGATGCGGTCTGTCCAAAGGGCATGCACCGTACGCCGCTCCTGAACGGAGGGATATTATGAGAAATGAAAAAATTCAGAAGCTTGTCATGACGGGCGTGTTCGCCGCCCTTTCCTATGTGGTCTTCACCTTCCTGCAGATTAAGATCAGTCTGCCCGGAGGAGACGCCACGTCCATCCATCTGGGCAATGCGGTCTGCGTGCTGGGCGCGCTGATCATGGGCGGGCTGTACGGCGGCGCGGGCGGAGCCATCGGCATGACCATCGGCGACCTGTTCGATCCCGTTTACGTGGTCTACGCTCCCAAGACCTTTCTCCTGAAGCTGTGCATCGGCCTGATCACCGGCCTGATCGCGCACCGGATGGGCCACATCACCCATACTTCCGATAAAAAGAAGATCCTGCTGTGGACGATCCTCGCCTCCGCAGGCGGCCTGGTCTTCAATATGATCGCGGATCCGCTGGTCGGCTATTTCTACAAGCTGCTCATCCTGGGCAAGCCCGCCGCGGACATCACCCTGGCCTGGAACATCGCTTCCACCTCCATCAACGCCGTCCTCTCCGCCATCGTCTCCGTCGCGGTCTACATGGCCCTGCGGCCCGCGCTCCAGAAGACGGGACTCTTCTGGAAGATCGGGAAGGATGAGGGGAGAAACTGAAAATCCTGATGACAACCGCCATCCTTTCCACTATAATCATTCATAGACACAAGAGATCCGCCGGGGCCAGGCCCCGCGGGCGGCAGAAGAAAGGATGTGCGGCATGTCAGTACAGACAGACAATCTCATCAATACCGGAAAAAAAGGGATCAAACGGCTCCTGTTCAGCCGCACCGCCGTGATCGTGCTGCTGCTCATCGTTCAGTTCCTGGTCCTTCTCGCCCTGTTCGGCAGACTGCGCCGGTATCTTCCCTATACCTACTGTGGAATCATGCTGCTCACTCTGCTTTCCTTCATCGTGATCGTCAACCGGAAGGGGAATCCGGCCTACAAGCTTGCCTGGATGCTTCCCATCCTGCTTTTCCCCGTCTTCGGCGTGCTGTTCTATGTTTTTCTGGAATATCAGATCACCCCGAAGATCATCAACCGGCTGCTTCTGCATCTGGATGAGGAAATGAAGGACTACGCCGGACAGGACGAAGCGGTGCGCGCACGGCTTCGGGATACGAGTCCGGAGACCGCCAATCTGGCGCATTATCTTTATGAAAACTGTCATTTCCCGGTCTATGACAATACGCAGGTCCGGTATTATTCCTGCGGCGAGGCTATGTACGGCCCCCTGCTGGAGGAACTGCGCCGGGCGCAGTCCTTCATTTTCATGGAATATTTCTCCTTTCTGGACGGGAAAATGTGGTCCTCCATTCTGGAGATCCTGAAGGAAAAGGCCGCCTCCGGCGTGGAGGTGCGTTTTCTCTATGACGGGACCTGCTCCTTCAGCAATCCCTGGCATTACGCGGATACGCTGGAAAAATACGGCATCCGCTGCCGGGCCTTCAATCAGATCCGGCCCATACTGTCCACGGTGCAGAACAACCGGGACCACCGCAAGATCACGGTGGTGGACGGTTACACCGCCTTTACCGGCGGCGTCAATCTGGAGGACGCCTACATCAACGCGGAGCCTCGCTACGGCTACTGGAAGGACAGCGCCGTCCGCCTGAGAGGCGATGCGGTCAGAAGCTTTACCTGCATGTTCCTTCAGTCCTGGAACCTGTATACGAAGAAAAAGGACACGGATTTTTCCGCCTACTTTCCGAAGCCGCTTCCGCTTGGGGAGCTGCTTTCCCGCTTCGGAGAGACCGAAACGCGTGACGGACAGGACTTCGTCATTCCCTACGCGGACAGTCCCATGGACTCCATCCATGTGGGGGAATCCGTTTACATGGACATCATCTACAACGCCAAACGCTATGTGCACATCTCTACGCCATACCTGATCCTGGACAACGAGATGGTGACCGCGCTGACCTATGCGGCCAGACGCGGCGTGGACGTGCGGATCCTCATGCCCGGCATTCCGGACAAGCCCTATGCCTTCGCCGTGGCGAAGACCTTTTATCCCGAGCTTCTGGAGGCGGGCGTGCGCATCTTCCAGTTCACGCCCGGCTTCGTCCATGCCAAAAATTTTGTCAGCGACGATGAAAAAGCGGTGGTTGGCACCATCAACATGGACTACCGCAGCCTTTACCTGCATTTTGAATGCGCCGCCTTTTTCTCCCATATGGACGCGGTGCTTCAGGTGGAGCAGGATTTTCAGGAGACGCTGAAAAGCTGCGTGGAGGTCACGCCGCAGCTCTGCCAGCAGGAAAAGCTGCTCACCCGGATCGGCGGACGGCTTCTGCGGCTGGTAGCGCCGCTGATGTGACGGCTGCCCCGAAGATGGCCGCTGCGGCGGCGCGACGGCTGCCTCGCAGACTGGCCGCGGCGGCAGTTCGACGGCTGCCCCGCAGATTGGCCGCTGCGGCCGGGTGACAACGGTCCCGCGGACCGGCCCCGCCGCCGCGGCGGTTTTGCCCGAAGATACAGAAAGGATCCCTTCCATGAATTCCATAAGCATTCCGAAAAAAATCGCAATGATCAACGATATCGCCGGCTTCGGACGCTGCTCCGCCACAGAGGCGATCCCCATCATCAGCGCCATGCGGGTGCAGGTCTGTCCGGTGCCCACCTCCCTTTTTTCCAACCATACCGGCTTTCCCGTGCATTTCATGCATGACTGCACGCCTTATCTGCGGGACTACCTTGCCGCCTGGAAAAAGCTGGGCTTTCGCTTCGACGGGATCTACTGCGGCTTTCTGGGAAGCGCCGGACAGATCGATATCGTAAGGGAATTCCTCGCGGACTGGCCCGGCGTTCCCTTCATCCTGGATCCGGTGATGGGCGATCACGGAAAAGCCTACCGCACCGTAACGGCGGAGCACTGCGAGGGCATGAAGGCCCTTCTTTCCCGCGCGGCCATCATCACCCCGAACATCACGGAGGCCTGTCTGCTGACGGGCACGCCCTTCCGGGAAAGCGGCTGGAGCAGGGAGGAGCTCTGTCTGCTCGCCAGGCAGCTTCATGCCATGGGCCCGGACAAGGTGGTGATCACAGGGCTCCGGGAAGCGGAGGACTATATCAATTTCATCTCCGAACGCTCGGAAGGGCTGAGCACCAGGGTCAACCGGACCCATTCGGCGGGTCACTCCTGGCACGGCACCGGGGACAT
>CALWGL010000203.1 GCA_944380025.1 uncultured Lachnospiraceae bacterium | reverse complement strand
CTTGATTTGTTCCAATCTATAGTATACAGGTAAATCCACGAAACTACAAATTGGAGGTCATTACATATTGTCTGTTATAACAACAGACAGAATGTTCTGCCCGGACAAAATGTTCCGGGCTTTTTTTCCCGGCGTCGGAACATTGCGAGTTCGCTGCTTGCCGGCAGCTTCAGTGTCGTTATATCTGAAAAAGGGAGGGTAAAAAGTGGTGGAAACAAGAATTTTATGTACTGGATGGAAAAACGGAAAATGGGAGGATCTGAAAGAAAAACGGGAAGGCGAAACGCTGCGTTTTGAAAGCGCTGACGGCCGGCTGAGAGCCCTTCTGACCCCTGCGGAATACGGCTGGGATTATGTTATGGAAAGCCATTCGGAGGAAGAAACGCAGATCCGGCTGTCGGTTTCCTTTGGAAGCGGGCAGGACGCGTTCCATGTGATCCCCTGCAACATTTATGGAGACAACAACATCGGCCGGGTGAAGCCGGGAGAATTCCCGAGCCTGACCCGCACACATGCGGGGACGAGATTCTGTTCTCCCTTCTGGGAATTTCGCGCGGACCGCGCCGCCATGCCGGTTTCCATGATGAGCCTGGGAGCATGGACGGCGGGAATTTCCGTGGATCCCTATTCGGAAAGGGAAGGAGAAGCCGGATGGATCCACAACGGCGTATTCGCGGCTCTTCCGGATACCATCGGCGTATCACTGGGATATGAAAATTTCCCGGCGACATTCGTGGACAAAGGACATGAGGAGCCCGCGACGGCGGAGTATGCCCGTCACGCGAAAACGAAAGGAAGCATTTACCTGCTGGAAGGAAAAGGCAGGCAGGACATGCATCGGATCATACAGCTGGAATATGAAAAAAGGCAGGAAAGAGCGCACTATGAGAAAGACCTGAAGGAAGCGGCGGAAGCGATCCTGGACGCCTGTGTACAGCTGAACTGGAATGAAGAATGGCAGGCTTATACGGATATGTCCTGCCAGCCGCCGGAGAGGACGCAGCTGAAGGCATGGAGGCCCGTTTATGAGATCGGATGGACGGGGATCGCGGAGCTGGCCTGCCCTTTTGTGATGGCGGAACAGCTTCTTGGCATAAAGAAGGAGCGGTTTGGAAAGGCGAAGAACGGCAGGGAGCTTCTGGATCAGATCGCCGGGGCATATAACCCCGCTTCCGGCCTGTTCCATGATCTGGTGGCCCCTGTGGATGAGAGCGGTTCGCTGGAAAATGGGTGGTGGATCTGGTATTACATTAAGAAAGAATGCCATTGCGCCTATACCAACGGGAAAGGGGCGTACGGCCTGCTGAAAACCATGTCCTTTCTTGCCGACAGGGGGCAGGAGTATCCGGCAGAATGGCTGGAGACGGTATTGAAGGTGCTGGACACCGTGATCCTTCTGCAGAGAGAGGACGGCAACTACGGCTATACCTACAGCAATCGGGAAAAGAAGGTGCTGGACTGGGACGGCTTCGCGGGCTGCTGGTTCCTTCCCTGCATGGTATATGCGTGGAAGCTGACGGGAGAAGCCCGTTATCTGGAATCCGCGGAGAGAGCGGAGCGGTTTTACGCCGGATATGTGCATGCGCTCAACTGCTACAGCACGCCGATGGATACCTGGAAGGCCGTGGATGAGGAAGGGAATCTTGCCTTTGTGCGCGGCGTCCGCCTCCTGCATGAGCTGACCGGAAAAGAGGAGTATCTGGATGCGCTGAAAGAAGGCGCCTGCTATGAATATCTGTGGCGCTACGGCTATGCGGCGAGACCGGAAAATCCTCCCGTGAAGGAGGGCTGGAATTCCTGCGGCGGTTCCGTTACCAGTATTTCCAACCCGCATATTCATCCCATGGGTGTGATCATCGATACCGATCTGCGCTATCTGGCCCGTGTGACCGGGGAGGAATATCACAAAAGAAGGGCGGACGACGGCACCGCCTGGCTGATGCAGTGCCTGGAGCTGTATCCGGAGAAGAGCGGGTACGGGCGCTACGGAATGATCTCCGAACGGTTCTGCCCCAGCGACGGCCTGGTGACGGAGCGCTACAGCGACGGGAGGCCCTACAGTTCCTGGTTTACCTTTAATCTGTGGGCGACGGCCAACGGGATGGAGGCCATTCTGGATCTGCTGGCGGAAGAGAGGCCGTGAATGGGGGACGAAAAGGAACCATTCGTTACTGTTCGGTCAGGTCTGCGCATTTACTGCGCAGACCGTACGAAAACGCACAGGCAGGAAGCATCCGGCCCATCGCGAAGCGATTGGAAAGGCCGGATGCCGTTACTGTTCTGCCGAAGGCTGAACAGTAACGACCATTCTGATTAAACAGGGAAAAGACTGGAAATACTCCGAATCAGAAAGCGCGGCGGCAGCCGCGGGAGAAGAAAGGGGAATTGCCATGGAAGCAGTCCGATCAGTGAAGATCTATCTCAACAACGCCGACGAAGTGTGGAAATTCGTGAATACCATCCGGAAATTCAGCGGAGAATACGACCTCGCCGCAGGAAGCTATACGGTGGACGCCAAATCCATCCTGGGCGTCTGCGCTCTGGGGACGAAAAAACCGCTGGAGCTGAAGCTGGTGGATCCGAAAGGAGAGGAGAAGCTCCTGTTGACGGCCCTGGGCCGATACCTGATTCGGGAATGAAGGGCCGGTTTCCGGCTTGCCGGTGAACAGGAGCAAGAAGGGGGGTACTGTTCAGACAGGTCTGCGCATTTACTGCGCAGACCGTACGAAACCGCATAGGGCGGAAGCATCCGGCCCATCGCGAAGCGATTGGAATGGCCGGATGCCGTTAGAATTCAGTCGAAGACTGAATTCTAACTTTTCTGATACTTTGTGTTCCTTTTTTGGATTGTTGGACGGGCTGCTTTATGTTATGCTGAAGAAAAGGAGGGAATGCAGGAAGACCCGAAAACGCAGGAGCGGGACCTGCGGTTCCCGGAGGCAGAGCTGCCGCGTACAGCAGAAGAAGGAGGAAAGCATGGGAATTTTTTACGAGGAGAAGGGCAGAGTATTTACCCTGCAGACAAAAAACAGCACCTACCAGATGAAGGCGGATGAGCAGGGAGTCCTGCTGCACACCTATTACGGGGAGAAGACGGACAATACGGATCTGTCCGGGCTGATCGTCAGAGGAGACCGGGGCTTTTCCGGGAATCCCTTTGCCGTGGGCGGAACGGACAGGAGCTATTCGCTGGATACCCTTCCGCAGGAATATTCCTGTTTCGGAACGGGAGATTACCGGATCAGCGCGCTGAAGGTGGAGAACGCGGACGGGAGCAGGGCGGTTTCCCTGCGCTATGCCGGCCATTCCATCGAAAAGGGCAAGTATTCTCTGCCCGGCCTGCCGGCGGCTTACGGAACGCCGGAGGAGGCGGAGACGCTCACGGTGGATCTGAAGGATGAGGAAAGCGGCGTGACGGTGCGGCTTTTCTACGGCGTTTTTGAAGAGCTGGATGTGATCACGAGAGCGGCCGCCGTTACGAACGGAGGAAAAGAGGAGATCACGCTGCTGAAGGCGGCGAGCCTCAGCCTGGACTGGCAGTGGGGAGATTATGACTGGCTGACTTTTTACGGCAGACATGCCATGGAAAGGAACCTGCAGAGAAGCGGCATCGTCCACGGCGTCCAGTCCGTGGGAAGCGTGCGCGGCGCGTCCAGCCATCATTACAATCCCTTTGTGATGGTGTGCGGCAGGAATACGGATGAGGAACGGGGAGAGTGCTATGGCTTTTCCTTTGTCTACAGCGGAGAATTCCTGATGGAGGCGGAGAAGGATCAGATGGATCAGACCAGGCTGATCTGCGGCATCCATCCGGATGATTTTGCCTGGAAGCTCCAGCCCGGCGAGACTTTTTCTGCGCCCGAGGTGCTGATGGCCTACAGCGGGAACGGACAGGGAGGCGTCAGCCGGATCTTCCACCGTCTGATCCGGGATCATATCTGCCGCGGACAGTGGCAGCACAGGCGCAGACCCGTTCTGATCAACAACTGGGAAGGAACCTATTTTGACTTTACCGGGGACAAGCTGGTGGATATCGCGAAGGACGCGGCGAAGCTGGGGATCGAGCTTTTCGTCATGGACGACGGCTGGTTCGGGAAGCGGGACAGCGACAATTCCGGCCTGGGAGACTGGTATCCCAATGAGGAAAAGCTCGGATGCAGCCTGAAGGAGCTGGGAGAGCGCATCACGGCTCTGGGACTGCGTTTCGGTATCTGGTTTGAGCCGGAGTGCATCTCCATAGACAGCGACCTGTACCGTGCCCATCCGGAATGGGCGGTGGCCGTGCCCGGACGCTGCCCTGTGCTCAGCCGCAATCAGCTGATCCTGGATTTTTCCAGAGAGGATGTGCAGGACTATCTGATCGAACGGATCTCCGACGTGCTGAAAAACGCGCCCATCACCTATGTGAAATGGGATTTTAACCGGAGCATCTGCGATAAATACAGCCATGCGCTGCCTGCCGGCAGACAGGGCGAGATGGCGCATCGCTTCGTTCTCGGCCTGTATCGGGTGCTGGAGACCCTGACCGCCGCCTTCCCGGAGGTGCTCTTCGAGGGCTGCAGCGGCGGAGGCGGACGGTTTGACGCGGGCATGCTTTATTATACGCCGCAGATCTGGTGCAGCGACGACACCGACGCCATTGAGAGGCTTCAGATCCAGTACGGAACCTCCTTCGGCTATCCGGTGAGCGCCATGGGCGCGCATGTATCCGCAGTGCCCAATCATCAGACCGGGCGGATCACTCCCCTTGCCACCAGAGGCTGCGCGGCCATGGCCGGAACCTTCGGTTATGAGCTGGATCTGAATAAGCTGTCGGAGGAAGAAAAGGAGGAGATGAGCGCACAGATCCGTACCTTCAAGGAGCTTTACGACTGCATTCAGTACGGAGACTACTACCGCCTGTCCAGTCCGCTCTCCGGAAGCTGCACCGTATGGGAAACGGCGGCTCCGGACGGTTCGGAGGCGCTGGTGAGCGCGGTGTACCACCATGTACAGGCCAATCCGGTTCCCGTATATGTGAAGCTTCGCGGGCTGAAGGAAGAAGCCTCCTATCGGATCCGCCTGGCGGGGAACGCCGGAAAGACCGGGGCGGAGAAGGAGGATGGAAAAGAAGCGGTACTCACCGGAGCGGCTCTGATGCACGCCGGCCTGCCAATCCCTGCGGCCAGAGGGGATTACTGCGCTTATCAGATCCATCTCGTAAGGATCTGAACGTTTCCTTCGGACATTAATAAACAATAACGATAATTATTATCAAAAATAAACAAAAGATAAGGATTCATCAGAAAACGTCGGATAAATGGAAAAATCCGGCGTTTTCTGCCTTTTAACAGCCTTGTAAATTCCTAGTAATATGGTAGGATATAAAAGAAAAGAGAACCGCCGACGGAAACCGGAACAGAAAACCGGACACGCGGCATCGCCGACAGAGGCGGGAAGGAGGTATTCATGCGGAAACAGATCGATCAAAAACAGAACAGCCACGAACAGAATAACAGAGGGCAAAACAACAGAGAACAGAACAACAGAGAACAGAACAACAGAGAACAAAACAGCAGCCGGCAGATCAATAACAGGAAGGCAGCCATCATCGGCTGCGGCTTTGTGGGTTCGGCATCCGCCTTCTGCCTGATGCAGAGCGGTCTGTTTTCCGAGCTGGTCCTGCTCGACGCCAACCGGGACAAGGCGGAGGGAGAGGCGCTGGACATTGCCCACGGCATTCCTTTTGCCGGACAGACGAAGATTTACGCGGGAGACTATGACGATATCACGGACGCCGCCGTCGTTATTGTGACAGCGGGAGCCAATCAGAAGCCGGATGAGACAAGGCTGGATCTGGTGCATAAAAATGTGAGCATTTTCAAAAGCATCATTCCGGAGATCGCGAAGCGGGACTATCAGGGGATCCTTCTGATCGTGGCAAATCCGGTGGATATTCTGACCTGGACGGCGCTGAAGCTTTCCGGCCTTCCGGAAAACCGGGTGATCGGCTCCGGCACTGTTCTGGACAC
>CALWGL010000202.1 GCA_944380025.1 uncultured Lachnospiraceae bacterium | reverse complement strand
ATGTTTTTCATAAATTTTCTGAAAAAGCAGCCGCCCGGACGGCTGATCGCGATGGGCTTCGCGGCGGTGATCCTGACCGGCGCCGTGCTTCTGGTGCTGCCCGTTTCCGTCTGGCCGGATGCGCAGGTGTCCTTTGTGGACGCTCTGTTCACCTCCACCAGCGCCGTATGCGTGACGGGGCTGATCGCCATTGACGTGGCGGATCATTTTACCCCCTTCGGGCAGGCGGTGGTGGCGGTGCTGATCCAGATCGGCGGACTCGGCGTCACCTCCGTGGGCGTGGGACTGATCCTGGCGGCCGGAAAGCGCGTCAGCATCCGGGGAAGGCTCCTGGCCAAGGAGGCTCTGAATGTGGACAGCTTCCGGGGGATCGTCAAGCTGGTGCGGGCGGTCCTTCTGATGACGCTGTTTTTTGAGGTTACGGGAGCGATCCTGAGCTTTCTCGTGTTCAGCCGGGATTATCCCCTTCCAAGGGCGCTCTGGATCAGCGTGTTCCATTCCGTGGCGGCCTTCAACAACTCGGGCTTTGACATCCTGGGCGGGCTGCGCAATCTGATCCCGTATCAGGACAACATCCTTCTGAACCTGACGACCTGCGGTCTGATCATCTTCGGCGGCATCGGTTTCCTGGTCATTCTGGATGTGATGAAGCAGAAGCGTTTTAAAAAGCTTGCCCTGCATTCCAAGGTGGTCATCACCACCAGCATCGCCCTGATCGCTGTGGGAACGGTGCTTCTGAAGCTGACGGAGGACGTTACCTGGATGGGAGCGTTTTTCCACAGCGTATCGGCAAGAACGGCAGGCTTTTCCACCTATGCCATCGGGGACTTTACCAATGCCGGCCTGTTCGTGCTGTGCATCCTGATGTTTATCGGCGCGTCTCCCGGTTCCACGGGCGGCGGCATCAAGACCAGCACCTTTTTCGTGCTGGTGCAGGCGGCAAGAAGCATTTTTGTAAAAAAACCTTTAAGCTCCTTCCGCAGGAATATTTCAAAGGAAAATCTCTCCAAGGCCTATCTGGTGACCAGCCTGTCGCTGGGTGTGGTATGCGTGGCGACCTTCCTGATGTGCGTGCTGGAGCCGGACTGCACCTTCATCCAGCTGCTGTTTGAGGTGATCTCCGCCTTCGGCACGGTGGGGCTTTCCACCGGGATCACGCCAGACCTGTCCGCGGCGGGCAAGCTGGTGATCATCCTGGTGATGTATACGGGAAGGATCGGAGCCATTACGCTGGTCTCCATGTGGATCGAGCATCCGGAGCCCAACGCCAGATATACGGAGGAACCGGTCACCATCGGTTAAAAGGAGCTATGGTCATAAACAGAATATTTCAGCGATTGAAAGATGAGAAAGGAATCAGATCAGATATGAAGAAGAATCAGGAAGCCGAATCCTTCGGCGTGATCGGCCTCGGACGCTTCGGCACCGCGCTGGCCATTACCATTGCCAAGGCAGGCAAGGACGTGATCGTGCTTGATAAGAGCGAAGCCAAGGTGAAGGAGCTGCGCCAGTATACGGACTATGCCTACGTGGTGGATGAACTGAACGCGGATACCCTCAGAGAGGTGGGCATCCAGAACTGCGACACCGTGATCGTCTGCATCGGGGAGCAGATGGATACCGGGATCCTGACCACCATGTGCGTGGTCGAGATGGGCATTCCCCATGTGATCGCGAAGGCCCTTACCGCGGAGCAGGGAGCCGTTCTGGAAAAGCTGGGCGCGCAGGTGGTCTATCCAGAGCGCGACATGGCGATCCGCCTCGGGAAGCGCCTGATCTCCCGCAATTTCCTGGACTACGTTTCCCTGGACAACAGCGTGGAGATCCGCCAGATCATAGCCTCCGGAAAGATCGTGGGCAAATCCATTGAGGAATACGGCATCCGCAAAAAGTACCGCCTCAATGTCATCGCCATCGAGAGCGGCCGCGTGACGAACATAGAAGTCCAGCCCGACTACCGCCTCCAGGAAGGCGACGTGATCGTTGTGATCGGAAAGATCGACAACATGGACCGCTTCGAAGCGGAGCTGTAAGGACGGAAAATGCTCCCCCCCCCGCCTCGCCGGCGATCCGGGAGCAGATGAAGCATAACGGAAAAGAAAAGGGCCGTACCGGCGGGGAAGATCTGCCGGCACGGCCCTTTTTTGACTGAGGCCGGTCCTTTACGAGGAGCTGGCGAGCGCTGACGGCGTCTCGGCTCCAACGGCAAAAAAGTGGCTTTCCATTCCGGACTGTCTGATTTAGACGCCTTTTACCAGGTATCCCAGGTGCCGTATTTTCGTTCCCGCTTCAGGCAGAAGGAAAATACGGCGTTTCCCAAAAGCAGCCAGGCAAAATTGGCACAGAGAAGGGCGGCCCAGGCCCCTGCGGAGGCGCTCCCGTAGAGATAGAGGCTGCGGGCGATATCGATGCCGGGGCAGAAGGGAATCAGAAAAAGCGGCCCAGCGGCGGAAGGGGTCAGGGTATTGGTCACAAAGAGCAGAACGGTCTGGATCAGAAAGATCAGGCTGCCCGTTTTCTTTGCGCGCAGGCCGACCGCGCCCGCCAGAAGCCCCATGCCGTACATGCCCGCCAGACAGGGCAGAAGGACGGGCAGGGACAGAAAAAGGAAACGGACGTCTGCCAGGGAAGAGCCGGAAAACAGAGCGGCTGCCGCAAGCAGACTTCCATAGATCAGAAAGTGCAGGAGAGTATCCGCAAGCAGCTGACAGAACAGCATCAGGGTGAGAGGAAATCGGCTCTGCAGCCGCAGCTCGAAGGTGCCCTCCTGCATTTCCCCGCGCAGAGCTCCCGTACAGCAGCCAAGGGCGGCGCAGCTGTTCCCCCAGAAAAGATAACCGATCAGAAGCAGCATCCCGCTCTGCGCCCCGTCCGCCTGATAAAAGGAGGACAGGCTGTTTCCCGACCCCAGAAAAAGAGCGGCAAGAAAGGAGCCGATCAGAAGCAGAGCGTCCATGAACAGTCCCGTCTTGTACTGCAGGGCCTCCGAAAGCTCCATCCGGACCTCCCAGAGAACGGCATGAAACAGCCCTTTTGCCGGAAGCAGCCTTATTTTCTGAAGCAGTTTTTTTCTTTCAGGCGTTTTTTCACTCAGAAACAGTTCTTTTTTCATGGCTCCGTCCTTTCCACTGTCTTTGCTGCGACGGTCCGCGCATAAGCTTCCTTTAACTCTTCCGTATTCATCTGCCGGTCACAGGAAAATTTCATGCGGCCCTCTGAAAGAAACAGGTAGCGGTCAGCAAGTCCTTCAAACAGGAGCAGATCGTGGGAGGAAATCAGGAAGGTGACGCGCTCCCTGCGGGAGGTTTCCCGGATGGTACGCTTCAGTTCCTCTTCCGCCTGCGGGTCCAGGCCATTGGAAGGCTCATCCATGAGGATCAGCCGCGCGCCGCAGCAGAGTCCGCACAGCAGGGAGGCCTTCTTTTTCTGCCCCAGAGAAAGGCTTTCCACCCGTCTGTCCAGAAGCTTTTCACAGGAAAGGGAGGCGGCGTGACGCTGAAGAAGGAGCTTTGTTTCTTCATATCCCTTTCCCTTCAGGGCGCAGAAATACATCACGTTGTCGTGCACGGTGTTTTTGTAGCGCAGCCCCCGTTCTCCGGCAGGGATATAGACCACATGCTCCGGCCCCCATTCAGAAAAGGAAGGAGGCTCTGCGGACAGGGAGGCTCCGCTTTCTCCGGTCAGGGAAATGTGCCCGGAGGAAGGAGACAGGATTCCGGAAAGGAGCTTCAGCAAGGTGGTCTTTCCGGAGCCGTTTGGACCGATCAGGCCATAGACGCGGCCGCACTCCAGCTCCAGATCCGCCGAAAGGCCGGACAGAGCGGGATGCTTCCCATAGGAACGGGTCAGGTTTTCCATATGAAGCACAGAGAGATTTTGCAGCATGAAAATCCTCCTTCCCAAAACGTCGTTATCGTCTTTCCCGCGGCAAATCAGGCCTGCCGCTTCTCCTCCTTTTCCCTGTCCTTGTTCCGCTTCTTTTTCAGACTGTCCAGCCGGGCGCAGAGGACCCGCTGCACCATGGGCGCGATGGGCCAGTAGATGAGCCAGCTCACAGCCCAGAGGCCGGTAAAGAAGCTGACGATGAAATAAACGATGAACACGAACGGCCAGTAGGAGGAAAGGACCGCCTTCAAAAGCCCCTCCTCCAGACGGCGGGCGTCCACCCTTTTCCGCCGTTCGCCAGACTGCGATTCTTCGTGCAGAAACAGCGCGTAGATCCGCTTCTGCGCCCGGGCGGTGAGAAACAGATAGAGGGAGAGCGCAAGAAAAAGAAGCAGGAAAAAGGTACCCGTACAGCCCTCATGGACCGAAAACCCGGTCCGTCCGACTGCCCCGGCGGCCAGAAAAAACAGAAGCGGCACGGGAGAAAAGATGGCGAACAGGATGGCGAGCGCCGTCATGACCGCGTACTGCGGCTGGAAATCCTCCTGCTGGGTCAGAATGTGCGCCCGGAGGGAGGGCGTCGGCAGGATATTTTTCGGAAAGCGGCAGCGAGCCTGCAGGCTGCTTCCGTAAATGGTGAAAATCAGTCCCAGGATCAGGCAGACCGCAAGCGGGAGGAGCATGAGGATCAGACCGGCCTGCGCGCCCGCCGGCTGCCGGAAAAGGCCGGAGGCGGAAAGCAGGGCGCAGACCACAAGCAGGAGCGCTGGCCCCAGCAGAAACAGGCTGATTCCCAGAGAGAGGATACGGGAAATGCGGAGCTTATCCCGGATGATCTCATCCGCCTGTTCCGGGTCGGGACAGAAGGGTTCAGGCCCGCCGGAGAAAAAATCCGGTTCGCCGGCAGAGGCTCCTGCTTCCCGGGCAAAGGCTTCCGTCCTTCCGGCAGAGGTTTCCTCTCTCCTGGCAGAGGCCTCCGCCTCCCCGGATGTGTCCGCCCTTTCTGCGCCCACCCCGTCAAGGTCCAGCTCCGCCAGCAGCTCGTCGATATTTCCAAACTCGGAAATGACGATGCCGACCGCCTCGTTTTCCGATTTCCCTTCGCTTTTCAGCTCTTCGTACTTATCCTCCATGGTGCGCAGCATATCGTCCCTGAGACGAACGAGCTCCGGCGTTTCGGGAAGCTGTGCGAACAGGTTTTCCAGATAGGTTCTGATCGTTTCCATAAGAAGTCCTTTCCGCCCGCAGGGGCGCAGTCTGTATCAAAACGCGGCTTATGAAAAGGGAGGAGACGCGGCGGATCCGGGCTGTCAGCCGCGGATGAAGTGCTCCACCACTTCTCTGGTAACACGCCACTCCTCACATTTTTCCTGATAATAAAGCCTTCCTGCCGGAGTGATCCGGTAGTAGGTCCTTCGCCTGCCCTCTGTCTCATCCCCGTAGAAGGACTCGATATAGCCGTTCTTTTCCAGCCGGGTGAAGGCGGAATAGAGGGTGGTCTCCTTTATGATGTATTTTTCGTCGGTCAGGCGGCGGATCTGCTTCGAGATCTCATAGCCGTAGGAGGGCCGGTCCAGAAGCAGGAACAGGATGAAGGTGTCGTTATAACCGCGGATCACATCGCTGCTGATCATCAGCCGTCCTCCTTTCTTCTTTTTTCTGAAAAAATGTTCCGGAAAAATGTACCGGAAAAATGTACCGGAAAAATGAAAAGCGCCGCAGGCCGCAGCGTCCCGCCGGGCCGTTTTCGAGGCGGCGCGCCGAAATCGGATACTCCGGTTGCCGTACTATGTCTATCGTACTATGCCTGTCGTAGTAATTTTACTATAGCAGACGCCTCGGGGGATGTCAATGGAAAAGAAAAAAGCCGGGCGGGCGTCAGACGCATCCCTGTTCATGGGGAGGGGAAATACTGCTGTTGATTCCTTTTCGCATATCGAAAAGCCCCTGCCTAATACCCGGCAGGATGCTCTGATACGGTTTAAAATGAGGATTTACATTGCAGAACCGTGCAAAAAGTCTTGAGTGACGGTTAAAAAAAGGTTTTTCCGGTCCTTAACCGTACTTTTTGCCTCTATTTTGTCATCAGTACGGTTATAGACCTGATTTTCTCATCTGTAACCGTACTTTCGGGCTAT
>CALWGL010000201.1 GCA_944380025.1 uncultured Lachnospiraceae bacterium | reverse complement strand
CATCATCATGCGTCTCCGGGGCACATTGCCCGGCTCATCGACGGACTGGAACTCCCGGAGGAAGTAAAACGTCATGCCCGGGCCGTATATGATGCCATTGCCGAAGCGGAAGCAAAGGCCCACGGCTGTCCGGTGGGAGACGTTCATTTCCATGAGGTGGGGGCTCTGGACGCAGTGGCCGACGTAACCGGAGTATGCTATGCCATGTATCTGCTTCAGCCGGAACGGGTCGTAGTATCACCGGTTCATGTGGGAAGCGGCACTGTGCGGTGCGCCCATGGCGTTATGCCGGTTCCGGCCCCGGCCACAGCAGCGCTTCTGACCGGCGTTCCCGTCTATGGCGGAAATATTCAGGGAGAGCTGTGCACTCCGACGGGGGCTGCGCTGCTGGTACACTTTGCGGATTCTTTCGGCCCCATGCCGGCCATGATATCCCATAGTGTGGGGATTGGAACCGGTACGAAAACCTTTGAACAGGCAAACTGCGTCCGCTGTTTTCTGGGGAATATACAGGCGGAAAAAAACGGAGAGATCACAGAGCTGGTGTGCAATATCGATGATATGACGCCGGAAGCGCTGTCCTTTGCCTGCTCCCGTCTGCTGGAACTGGGGGCTCTGGATGTATACACAGTTCCCGGTACGATGAAGAAAGGACGCCCGGGACACGTACTGACCGTTCTGTGTCCGCCGGATCAGGAGGAAGTATTTGCCCGTCATATTCTGGCTCAGACGACGACCAACGGGCTGCGCGCGCGGCGGTGCGCAAAATATTTTCTTACGCCCGGTACAGAGCGGGTACAGACCCCCTGGGGCGAGGTGAGAATCAAAAAGGCGGAAGGCTTTGGCGTCATCCACCGGAAACCGGAATATGAAGATGTGGCAGAGCTGGCACGGAAACATCAGACGTCCTGTCAGAAGATGACAGAGATGATTCTGTCCGCACTGGAAAAAGAAGAACCCATATCCTGATCCGGCAGATTGCTGTACGGAAGGATATTTATGTAAAACGCAGCAAGGAGGACTACACAATATGAAAAGAATACTTTCCGTTATTCTGTCTGCAGTTATGGCCGTTCTGCTGATTTCAGGATGTCAGAATGACGCGGGGCGCGCATCTCAGAGTAACCGTGCGGGGCAGCAGACAGAAGCAGGCGGCTCGGTTGTCGTTGTTATGGATCCTTCCTCCGAGCCGGAAGCAGGGTTTGATCCGGCCTACGGCTGGGGCGCAGGGGAACATGTCCATGAGCCGCTGATCCAGAGTACGCTTACAGTTACAAATACAGATCTGACCATCGGGTATGATCTGGCCACCGCATACAGCGCCAGTGAAGACGGCCTGACCTGGACGGTGGAGATCCGGGACGATGTGAAGTTTACGGACGGAGAGCCGCTGACAGCGGAGGATGTGGCGTTCACCTATAATACGGTGAAAGAGTCCAGTTCTGTCAATGATTTTACCATGCTGGATTACGCGGAAGCTGCCAGTGATACAACCGTGCTCTTCCATATGACCCGTCCTTTTTCCATCTGGCCCTATACTATGGCGATTGTGGGGATTGTTCCGGAACACGCGTATAACAGCGCGGATTACGGGTCAAATCCCATTGGCTCGGGACGGTATATTCTGAAACAGTGGGACAGAGGGCAGCAGGTGATTCTGGAAGCCAATCCGGACTATTACGGCGAGGAGCCAAAGATGAAACAGGTTACAATTCTCTTTATGGAAGAAGACGCAGCTTTTCTGGCGGCACAGGCAGGGGAAGCAGATCTCGTTTATACATCTGCCACTTATTCCGATCAGAGCATAGACGGCTACAGCCTGGCGTCCTATGCCAGCGTGGATAACCGCGGCTTTAACCTGCCGGCTGCAGAAGAGACAACGGATGAGGAAGGAAGGACAGCGGGAAATGATCTGACTTCCGATGTACTTGTCCGCCGCGCCATCAATATCGGAATTGACAGGCAGGAGATGATTGATAATGTTCTGAACGGATACGGAACTCCGGCATACAGTATCTGTGACGGTCTTCCCTGGTATAATGAAGCCTCTGAAGTGGAGTATGATCCGGAAGGCGCCGCGGCGCTGCTGGATGAGGCCGGCTGGATCATGAACGATGACGGAGTCCGGGAAAAGGACGGTGTGAAGGCGGAACTGAATCTGCTTTACGCTTCCGGAGATTCTGTGCGCCAGGCACTGGCCGCGGATTTTGCCAATCAGCTTGGCGAGCTTGGAATTTCATGCACAATTGAGGGCGTGGGCTGGGATACGGCTTATGACCGGGCTTTGTCCGAACCGCTGATCTGGGGCTGGGGAGCCCATACGCCAATGGAACTGTACAATATTTATCACACGATTGAAGGAACAGATTCAGCCCGGTACTCGCCCTACTCCAATCCGTCGGTGGACGAATATATGGATCAGGCGCTTGCGTGCAGCGATCTGGAAGAGTCCTACGGACTGTGGCAGAAAGCCCAGTGGGACGGCACGACCGGCGTGACGCAGGAAGGGGACATCCCCTGGGTGTGGCTGGTGAATATCGATCATCTTTACTGGGTGAGAGACGGTCTGCAGGTGGCGGAGCAGAAGATTCATCCCCACGGGCACGGATGGTCTGTTGTGAATAATGTAGATCAGTGGAGCTGGTCATAAAAATCAGGAAAGGAATGATATGCGTTGAAACACCGTCTTGCTTTTGCGGCAAAAAAGCTGCTTCGGATGGGAATGCTGCTTCTGGGCGTGAGCCTTGTTACATTTCTGCTGATGTGCGCGTCGCCGCTGGATCCCCTGCAGACAAATGTGGGGCAGACGGCTCTTGGCTCCATGAGTCCGGAACAGGTGGAAAAACTGGAAGCATACTGGGGCGCGGATACTCCTGCGGCGGAACGGTATCTGGGATGGCTGGGAGATGTCCTGCACGGTGATTTCGGGACATCCCTTCTCTACCGTCAGCCTGTGATCGAAGTGATCGGGGAGAGACTGGCCGGTTCTGTCTGGCTTATGCTTTCTGCCTGGGTGATTTCCGGAGTCCTGGGAGTAACGCTGGGAGTGATTTCCGGAGCCTTCCGGGGAAGATGGGCGGACAGGCTGATCCGGGGGTATTGTCTGCTGATCTCGGGAACCCCGGCTTTCTGGCTGGCAATCCTGCTTCTCCTGGTCTTTTCCGTCTGGCTGGGATGGCTGCCTGTGGGGCTGGCCGTTCCTGTGGGAATGACGGCAGATGCGGTGACCTTCCTCGACAGAGTGCGCCATGCTATTCTGCCGGTTCTGACGCTTAGTATTACCGGAGTCGCCAATATTGCTTTACATACCAGAGAGAAGATGGTGGATGTTCTGGAATCTGACTATGTACTTTTCGCACGTGCCCGGGGAGAATCCGGCCTGTCCATCGTTATGCGCCACGGACTCAGAAATGTAGTTCTTCCCGCCATTACCCTTCAGTTTGCGTCTGTCAGTGAGATTATCGGAGGGTCTGTACTGGTAGAGCAGGTGTTCTCATATCCCGGTCTGGGGCAGGCGGCTGTTACAGCGGGCCTGGGAAGCGATCTGCCGCTCCTGCTTGGAATTACAGTAATTACATCTGCCATTGTGTTCGGAGGAAATCTTATCGCGGATCTGCTCTACGGCGCAGTGGATCCCAGAATACGGAAGGGGGCGGCAAAAAGATGAGAGAGAAAAACAGGAGAAAATCTTCCGCCCTGTTTCTGACAGCAGCTGTATTGATTCTGGCAGCGGTGACTGTGGCCGGAATTCTGCTGGAAGGGGAGGCGGTAGAAACAGATTTTACCAGAAAAAATCTTCCTCCATCTGCATCCTGGCTGTTCGGCACGGACTGGATGGGGCGGGACATGCTGGCCAGAACCCTTGCGGGCCTGTCGCTGAGTATCCGGATCGGAGTGCTGACCGCAGGAGTAAGCGCCGCGGCGGCTTTGATTCTCGGAACCGCCGCAGCCACGTTGGGAAAGAAAGCAGACGCGGTGATTTCCTGGTGTATTGATCTGGTTATGGGAATTCCTCATATCCTTCTGGTTATGCTGATTTCCATTGCCTGCGGGCGGGGATTTGCCGGTGTGACTGCGGGGATTGCCTTAAGCCACTGGCCCTCTCTGGCCCGTGTTATAAGAGGAGAAATCCTCCAGCTGCGCCGGGCGCCTTATATTCTGACAGCGGAAAAGCTGGGCGTCTCCAGAATGCAGATTGTGCGGAAACATATGTTCCTCCATCTTTTTCCGCAGTTTCTTGCGGGAACAATCCTGCTGTTTCCCCATGCGATTCTGCATGAGGCGAGTGTAACGTTTCTGGGGTTCGGCCTGTCGTCCGAACAGCCGGCTATAGGGGTAATTCTTTCGGAAAGTATGAGTTATCTGACAACAGGAAAATGGTGGCTGGCGCTTTTCCCGGGAGCTGCGCTCGTAATGACTGTTATTCTATTTTCCATGTCCGGGGAGTCCATCAGGCGTCTGCTTGACCCCGCCAGTGTACACGAATAGGAGGGGATACATTTGGAACCAATTCTGCAGATTGAACATCTGTCCATAGAATTTATACAATACGAACGCAGAACGGGCAAGGTACGTGTCAGTCCGGGCATGCATAAGCGCAGTCTGCCTGTTATCCGGGATCTGTGCCTGGAAATTTATCCGGGACAGATTGTGGCGGTGGCAGGCGCCAGCGGTTCCGGGAAGAGTCTTCTGGCTCACAGTATTCTGGATATTCTGCCCTATAACAGCCGCCGGGAGGGCGTGATCCGGTATGACGGGAATCTCCTGACTTCTGAGCGGGCAGAACAACTCCGGGGACGGGAGATCGTGCTGGTGCCTCAGGGGGTAACCTATCTGGATCCGCTTATGAAAGTAGGCCCCCAGCTGTGGAAAGGGAAAAAAGACCGGGAAACAAAACAGCGGTACCGGCGTGCGCTGGAACGTTACGGAATGGAACCGGAGACAGAAAACAGATATCCTTTTGAGCTTTCCGGCGGAATGGCCCGAAGGGTCATGATCGCCTCTGCTTCGGCAGAGAAGCCCCGTCTCATTATCGCAGATGAACCGACACCGGGGCTGGATGCCCGGGCCGCAAAGCGGATTCTCGGACATTTCCGGGAACTGGCAGATGAAGGAGCAGGAATCCTGTTTATTACCCATGATCTGGAGCTGGCACTGGCGATTGCCGACCGGGTGGCAGTCTTTTATGCCGGAGAGACTATAGAAGAGGCGGACGCGGCGGACTTCTCCGACGCATCCGGCCTGCGGCATCCTTTTACGAAAGCATTGTGGAATGCCATGCCGGAACATGGATTCGTGCCTGCTCCAGGGGCGCAGCCCTACCCGGGACAGGCGGAGACAGGATGCCTTTTTTCCGGCCAGTGCGCGAAATGCCGGCCGGAGTGCCTTTCCTGTGAAGGCATTCCGCTTCAGTCTTACAGGGGCGGCAGGGTGCGCTGCCTGTATCCCGGAGAGGAGGAAAAACGATGATTCTGAAGGCAGAACATATTACATTTTATTACAGAAGGAAGGACGTCCCGGTTCTGAAGGATATCAGTCTGTCGGTCTCCTCCGGTGAGCGTGTCGGCCTGAAGGCTCCCAGCGGCAGAGGAAAAACCACGCTGTGCAGGCTGCTGGCCGGATATGAACGCCCTGTAAAAGGACAGGTTCTGCTGGACGGAAAATTACTGAAAGACTACAGAGGGATCTGTCCCGTTCAGATGGTCTGGCAGCATCCGGAGACTGTAGTGGATCCGCTTCTCAGGCTTAAGACTACGCTGGATGAGGCAGGGCATGTGGAACAACGGCTGCTGGATCATCTGCACATAGAAGAAGAGTGGCTCGACCGGTATCCGTCAGAACTCTCCGGAGGGGAGCTTCAGAGGTTCTGCCTGGCGCGTGCGCTCCGGCCGGAGGTGAAGTTCCTTTTATGTGACGAGATCTCGGCCATGCTGGATCTTGTAACCCAGGCACAGATCTGGAATTTCCTTCTGGAAGAAGCCCGGAGAAGAGATCTGGGAATGCTTATCGTCAGTCACGACGACGCCCTGTTAAGACAGGTGTGCACGCGGGTGGAGACGCTGCCTTTTGAAAC
>CALWGL010000200.1 GCA_944380025.1 uncultured Lachnospiraceae bacterium | reverse complement strand
CCGTTGGAAAGCATGATCCCGTCCGGCGCGTCCGCGATGATCTCCTCCGCCTTCGTCCAGGCCGGATACACCGTCACGTCGCAGCCTCTCATGGCAAGGGAACGGGCGATATTTGCCTTGGCTCCGAAATCCATCAGGGCCACCCGTTTTCCCTTCCCGTTCAGCTCCTTCACCAGGGAAGGACGCTTCTCCTTCACGCCCGCCGCATACGCTTCCTTATGAAAGACGGCGCTCCCGGAGACCGGTCCGTTTTCAGAAAGGTCTTCTGCGCCCTTCACCTCATATTTTTCCGTACAGGAAACCTTCTCCACCACCTTGCCCGTGGTATAGGCGGCAAGCTTCGGCAGGATCTCTTCCAGATCATACTTTTCATTGGTGGTGATCATGCCGTTCATGGTTCCCTTTTCCCGCAGGATCTTCGTCAGCGCCCTGGTATCGATTCCCGCGATTCCGGGAACGTCATATTCCTTCAGGTATTCCTGAATGCTGCAGTCGGATCGGAAGTTGCTGGGCATTCCGGACAGCTCTCTCACGATAAAACCGTCCGGCCAGGGTCTTCGGGATTCGCAGTCTTCCCTGCACACACCGTAGTTGCCGATCAGCGGATAAGTCATGCAGACTGCCTGTCCCGCGTAGGACGGGTCCGTCAGCACTTCCAGATAACCGGCCATGGACGTGTTGAATACGATTTCACTGATTACCTCTTTGTCGGCCCCGATCGAAGTCCCTTCAAATACGGTGCCGTCTTCCAGTACCAAATATGCCTTCATCTTTGCACTTCCTTTCCCATAATCGGTTTATTGTATCACAAAAGAAAGGGAAGGGCAAATTCTTTTTTTCAGCAATTCCATTTCCATTTTCCACAGTACAAAAGAAATCCTTCATCGTTCCAGCACTCATCGCCGCCTTTATCCAGCTTTCCCGCCGAAGCGCGTCTTCTCCCCGAAACAAAAAGCCGGGCGGCTGAAGATCAGCCGCCCAGTCCATTACGGGTGACGCCGTACTGGTAATAATCCAGCTCCAGCGCATCCCTTGTTTCATTATCCTGAAAATGCCACCATTCGGAACGCAGGATGGCAAATCCCGCGCCGGTCATATATTTGTTCAGGAGGTTTGCGTATTCATTGTTCCGGTCGATCGTCGCATACCAGCTCAGATCATGCATCCTCGTCTGCATCTCAAGCTCTTCCCCGTCCAGGGTCTCCAGCGTCAGATCCAGAGCGATGCCCATATTATGGGCGGACCCCACTCTTGCCAGGAAATTGGAAAGCTTATAGGAGCCGTTTGTGACCAGATTCCGGTAAACGGGAACGATTTCCTTTTCTTCCGCCGGCTGCCAGTCAGGAGGCAGAAGTCCCATCGCCTTCAGCATCTGAATCTCTTCCTCTGTATAAGCCTCCGATTCCTCTGCAGCGGCTTCCGTTTCCTCCGAACCGGCTTCCGTCTGCGGATCCGTCATTCCTCTCAGCACAGCCAGCTGCTGCTGCAGAAGCTCATCCTCCTCCGACGGCCCGATCAGCTCCTTCAGCTCCCGGATATCCTCCTCAGACCAGTCCTCCGGCCATTCCTCCGGCGCGTCTGCCGTTCCGGCATCTCCGTCTGTTCCGGCTCCTTCGACCGTTTCCGCGTCTTCATCCGCCGAACCCACGGTTATCGTCACCGGAAGCGGATCGTCCAGAATGAGCTCAGCAGTCTGATACAGCTCCTCGGTCGCCTCGTGAGGACGGTAGGCGTCATAGATCTTCAGACGGTATCCGTCAGCCAGCGCCGCTCTCGCCGCAGCGATCAGTTTTTCACAGCAGGGATACAGATAGGGAACCAGATACTCCCCTTCCGATACAAGGACATCCTCATATCCCCAGATCACCGTATCCGTGATCTCCGGGATTTCGAAGCCATGCATCATGTACAGAGCGCTGTAGCTGTTCACGATATCATAGGAACACAGCTGCCCCAGATAATCGGAAAGATTGATCAGGCAGTAATTGCTGTCAATGTAGCCCTGCGTCCCTCCTTCCTCTACCAGGAAGCTTCCGTCCTTCTCACCCAGAACGCGATAGGCCTTTAAGGCCTCCGTCTGTATCCCCGTATCCGCCATGGTATCCGCCGCATACAGGGGCAGCTCCTTCACCGGCCAGATCGTACAGGAAAGCGTCATCAGCTCCGTGAAGATTTCCGCCTCATCCTCCGCGACCACCGATTCATCATTCTCCACAGCCTCCACCCGATAGATGTAGGATGTGCCTGAATGAAGCATCTCCGTATCATACTTCAGCTCTTCTCCCAGCCCCACCTCGGCGAGCGTTTCCCACACATATCCGTCAAGGCTTCTCTGGACCAGGAATTTCCTTCCCAGCGTCTCATTCCAGGTAAAGGAATAACGGTTCTCCCCGAGATGCTCCCAGGACAGCTCCATCACTCTGGTAAGGATTTTTTCTCTTGAAACGACGATCGTTTCCTCCGCAGGCCCCGTCAGCACATATCCGTTTCCCTGCCGGGATGCGCGGATCGCGAAGCAGGCCGGTTCCTCATAGGCCGGGATCGGATAGTCTCCTTCCGCGCCGAAGGAAACCGTCAGCTCTTCTCCTTCGATCTCCCGCTCCTTCTGCTGTATTCCGTCAGAAACCATCCATAAAGCGTAGGAGAACGGCTCCTGTCTGTCAAACCGGGCCGTAAGCAGCTGCGTTTCCGCGTCCATGCTGTATTCCAGCCCTCCAATGGACGGCGCATCCAGCTGCGCCGTCACCGTAAGGGGTTCGCTTCCGTGCCGGATCGCGCTCCCGAACAGAGTCCGGAACCGTCCGACAGGAGTGATCGCGATCACGATCTCCTCCGCGGAAAGCTTTCCTGCCTGGCAGATATTCTCTTCGCATTCTCCGCGCCAGAGCACCTCTCCGGTCTCTTTGCCTCCGGACGCCCGCGATATCTTCACCGCATAGCGTTCCGCGGACTCCAGCTGCGGCCAGGAGACCAGATAATTCTCTCCGTCTTCCGTGCTGATCCCCACCTCCGACCAGTCCGGGAACCTCAGATCCGCGCTCCGGTATTCCAGCCAGAGAAGGATTCCCGTTACCACTGCGGTGAGCAGGATGACCTCCAGGGCGATCAGCAGAAAACGGGTCCGGTTCCATCTCAGCCCCGGTCTGCGCCGTCTTCTGCTCCTCGTCGTTTTCCACCTGTTTTTTCGCATGCTTCAGGGCCTTATCCTTTCACATAACGCCACGGAACATTCTTGTAAGACATCGCAAAGAAATTATACTTCTGATTTTTCTTCAGGTAAGCCATTTCCAGTTCCGTGTCAAAAATCAGAGATTCTCCGTTCACAACGATCTCCACCCAGCCGTGCGGGGACTGTCTCGTTGACCCGACCAGACCGCTGACGATCTGCGAATCAAAGCCCAGCGCCCGGGAAAGGTAATAGAACACGGACGCATAGCAGTAACAGTTGCCTCTGCCCGTGCTGAACATGGTCAGCGCCTCGTCATGCTCCCAGCCAGTCTGTCCGACCTCGTAATAATTGCGCTTGAGATAGGTAAAACTGTCACGGGTATACACATAAACGTCACGGAGAAGATCCGCCCGCGTCTTGCCTTCCGCCACAAAAGCGGCGAGCACCGCCTCCACATAGGTATCCAGCACCTCGTCTCCGCTGGTATACTTTCCGTCCGGTCCGAAGTAGAGCGTTCCCCGGAATTCATCGCGCACCAGATCCTGCGTTTCCGGATCCACATAATACAGATCCGTACCCACCAGCATGGGACCGTAAATGGGCTGCACCACAGGGGCAGTCTGTCCTGCCGTCTGCGCGGGCGGCGCTTCGGTTCCGATCACAGGCTCCGCGGTCAGGGCCGTCTTGGCCGGCGCAGCAGCCGCAGGCGCTGCCGCCGCAGGTGCAGCCGCGGGCGCTTCCGCCACAGCCGCCGTCTCGGCCTTCGCCGTTCCGGCCGCCTGCGCGCTGCAGTTCCCGGGACCGGCGAAGAGCAGAAGACCCATGAGAAGGGCCCCCGCCGGCATCATCAGTTTTCGCAGCAAATGCTTCCTATTCGACATAACTCACTACCTCCCCCGTCGCGTCTCGATAAGTGTATACGACAAAACCATCATAATAAAGATTTCCATCCTCGCCGTCTCCCAGGCAGCTCGGCGCGTAATCCGTGGAGACCGGAGCCCCGATCGCCTGGATCAGAGCGTCCACAGAAGCTCCCTCAAAGCTCTTGGCCGTCTCCAGAAGGCTTGCTCCGGTATTTCCCGCAGCAGCCGCATTTCCGGCCGCCTCAGCCGGCACGGACGCTGCCGGTGCGGACGCTGCTGCGGCCTCTGCCGGTGCGGACGCTGCCTCTGCCGGCGCGCTCTCCGCTGCAGCCGGGCTTTCCGCCTGGGCTGCGTTTTCCGCCTTGTCCTCATCCGCGGTGCTCTCCGCGCTCTGTGCGCTTTCCGCCTGGCTGCTCTCCTGCGTGCTCTCTGTTTCCGTTTCTGTCTCAGCGGTTTCCGTCTCCGCCTCGGTTTCGGCGCTTTCCGTTTCCGGCTCAGCGCTCTCCGTCTCCGCGCTTTCGCTGCTTTCCGTCTCTTCCGCTTCCGCGCTTTCCGCGGCCGTCTCCACCACGGTTTCCGTTTCCCGGACGGATGCCGCTTCCTCCCCGCAGGCCGTCAGCGTGACCGAAAGGGCAGCCGCCGCTAATAAAAGAATTTTCTTTTTCATCTCTTTCCTCCTCGTATCATACGTTGTCTATGAAAAACAGCGGCGCCGCTTTCTGCCGGTGACGCCGGACGGCTCCTTTTTTCCGCTGTCATCATCGTTTTTTATCAAAGCCCGGCTCCGGATCTCATCCAGCTATCCGCCTCCGCTTCCGGAAGGCAGGCGGTAAATGCGCGCCCGCCGGAAAGCCATGCTTCGTACAGTGTTCCGCCGTTCGTCTGCACATAAACGGGAGAATCCGGATCCGGCTGCGTCTCCGTCTCTCCTTCCAGCCGAACGCACCCCTCCGGCGCGCCCGACGGGGAAATCGTCAGGGAAGCTCTCCCCTCCGCCGCATCCGGGATCAGCTCCTCCCTTTCCGGCGCGGGAAATACCGCCGGCTGCTCCATCAGCCACCGGATATTTCTCTCCACCAGCTCTATCATCAGCACGTCCGCTCCCGTCGTCTCCAGCTTCGTCAGATCATAGGAGGACTGACGGGAAAAATGCGCCTGTGCAAAACTGTCTGCCAGATAGGGGTACAGCAGCTCTCCGAAGGAGTCCCGGAACATCAGAAGCGAACCGGCCTCTCCGCCCGTGGTCTCGATCGTGATGCTGTCCGGCCGGGTCCCCTCCGGCTCCTGGAATTCCAGTCCCGCCGGCGGCGTATTCGTTTCCGGATCCGCGGCGGCCGGGAAAAGCATCTCATACAGGTCCCCGGTATGCGGCTGCGGATCAGAAAAATCGCCTGCAAAATATGCGCTTTCTCTCCCGACTGCCTCCAGCACCCGGTCTGCCGCCAGCGCCGCCCCTCTGGAATTCCAGTGGGAATCATGGGAGAAATACAGGACCTCCTCTTCCGAAAGGAATGCCCCCGACAGATCCGCAAAAGCCACCCCCTGCTCTGTCAGCGCCTCCATGAGGCGTGCCGCGTTCCGCTCCGTTTCCGCTGCTGGATATCCGCGCAGATATTCCGGATACAGCGAGCTTTTATTGGGAGCGATGAAGAACAGGAATTCCACCCCTTTTTCTTCTGCATACTCCTGCATCAGGGAAAGATTTCTGGCAGCCGCGAAGATCTCCCGCTCCGTCAGCGGCTCCGTGCCGGCATAATCCGCCATCTCATCTCCGTAAAAGAGCCAGCCGTCCCGCCCGGTCACCACGCCGTCATCCGCGGACTGGCCGAAGAGGGCCTTCAGACCGGCATACCCGGTGATCAGCTCCTGCCGCAGGAAAAAGGTATCTCCCACATAATCCGTCAGCTCCGCAAGATACTCCGGATTCGGTTTTCCCTCCTTCACCGGCTCGGGCGAACGCGCCGGTATCTCGTTCGCCAGCGCTCCCGAAGGCCCCGCAAAGAGCATCCCCGCAGAGGGTACCAGACAGATGAGCAGAAATAAAACGATAAAAAGAAACGCTGT
>CALWGL010000199.1 GCA_944380025.1 uncultured Lachnospiraceae bacterium | reverse complement strand
TACGGGGACGAGCTGCATGATCTGAAGGGAACGGCGCGGACGCTGGATACGGTGGACGGCGCCTGTGAGCTGGGACACGGCCTGATCTCCAGAGAGGGCTTTTCCCTGCTGGACGATTCCGCGTCTCTGACGCTGAATGAGGACGGCTGGGTGGAGCCGAGAAAGAAGGGCGTGAAGGACCTCTATTTCTGGGGATACGGCTCGGACTATCTGGGATGCCTGAGAGATTTTTATCATCTGTGCGGCAAAACGCCCATGCTTCCCCGCTATGCGCTGGGAAACTGGTGGAGCCGTTATTATGAATATACCGAAAAGAGCTATCTGGAGCTGATGAACCGTTTTGATGAGGAAGGGATCGCCTTTACCGTGGCGGTGGTGGATATGGACTGGCATCTGGTCAATATCGATCCCAAATACGGAACGGGCTGGACGGGCTACACCTGGAACCCGGATTTCTTCCCGGATCCGAAGCGGTTCATGGATGAACTTCACGCACGGGGCATGAAGATCACGCTGAACGTGCATCCGGCGGACGGCGTGCGCGCCTTTGAGGAAATGTATGAGGCCATGGCGAAGGAGCTGGGAAAGGATATTTCCAAAGAAGAGCCGGTTTCCTTTGAGATCACGGATCCCGCCTTCCTTTCCGCCTATTTTAAATATCTCCATCATCCCAATGAAGAGCGGGGTGTGGATTTCTGGTGGATCGACTGGCAGCAGGGCGGCATCACCAAAATGGAGGGACTGGATCCGCTGTGGATGCTGAACCATTTCCATTTCCTGGACAATGCCAGGGACGGAAAGCGGCCGATGACCTTCTCCCGTTACGCGGGGCCGGGCTCGCACAGATATCCTGTGGGCTTTTCCGGAGACACGGTGGTCACCTGGGAATCCCTGCAGTTCCAGCCCTATTTCACCAGCACGGCGTCCAACATCGGCTACGGCTGGTGGAGCCATGACATCGGCGGACACATGAACGGCTATAAGGATGACGAGCTGGAGGGGCGCTGGTATCAGCTGGGCGTATTTTCTCCCATCAACCGGCTGCACAGCACGAAAAATGAATTTAACGGCAAGGAGCCCTGGCGCTTTAAGGCGGAGGTGCGCGCGGCCATGGATGATTTCCTGCGCCTGCGCCATCAGCTGGTTCCCTATCTGTATACCATGAATCATCGGGCGTGGGCGGAGGATACGCCTCTGGTCCTTCCCATGTATTACTATGAGCCGCGCAAGGATGAGGCGTACCGGGTTCCCAATGAGTATTATTTTGGAACGGAGCTGATCGTGATGTCGGTGACATCCCCCAGGATCAGAGGACTGAACCGGGCGAAGGAAAAGGTATGGCTTCCCGAGGGCACCTATATCGATTTCTTTACCGGCACGATCTATGAGGGCGGCCGTACCATGGAAATGTACCGCGGCATCGAGAACATTCCCGTTCTGGCAAAGGCCGGCGGCATCGTTCCCATGCAGGAGGCGACGGACGCGGACAGCGTCAGCACCAATCCGGACCGGCTGGTCCTGAAAATGTTCGCCGGAGCGGACGGCAGCTTTACGCTGTACGAGGACGACAATGTTTCCTGCGACTATGAAAAAGGGATCTGCGCGGAGACGGAATATGAGCTCATCTGGAACGGAGAGCAGAAGATCGTGATCCATCCGGCGCATGGAAAAAATGTCGCTTCGGTAAAAGAATTGATTCCTGAGCAGAGATCGTATAGAATAGAGCTGTACGGCTGCACGGACGCGCAGGCGAGCTGCCTGGAGAGCGGAAAGGAGCTTTCCGTGACGCAGTCGTATGACGAACAGAAGCACTGCCTGATCGTGGAGATCCCTGCGACGGATGCGGAGACGGAAAAGACCGTGACCTTCGGTCAGCCTCTTTTCCTTGCGCACAACAACGCGGCGGAGGATGTATCCCGTTTCCTGGATCAGGCGGAAATGGAATTTGACAAAAAGTCAGCGATCGACGCCCTGGTACGAAGCGGAAAGAATCCTCTGGTCATCCTCAGCCAGCTTCAGGCAATGGAGCTGGACGGAGATCTGATAAACTGCATCAGCGAATTTCTGACGGCACAGCCGGAATAGGCTTTGGGGAAATCCGTTTTGCATGAAGAACTGCGGGCGCTTTGCGGGCCCGCAGTTTTGACGTGATAAATCATGCGGGCGATGCCGCATGAGCGGCCTGCCCGCAGGAAGCTGCGCTCTCACATGAGCGGCTGTCGGTCAGAAACGGCCAGACGGAACGCGGAAACAGGCAAACGTCAGATCGTAAACGAAAACAGAATGGAGAACAGACGGAAAATGAAAATCGTGGTACTTGACAGAAGCAGCGTGGGAGAGGACGTATCGGTAGCGCCCTTTGAAAAATACGGAGAGGTGGCTCTGTATTCCAACACCGTGGCGGCAGAAGCGCCGGAGCGGGTGAAGGACGCGGACATCATCGTGGTGAACAAAACACCCATGAACGAATCCACCTTAAGCGGCGCTCAAAACGTGCGGCTGATCTGCGAATTCGCGACGGGCTTTGACAACATCGATCTGGATTACTGCCGCAGCCGGGGCATCACCGTGGTGAACGTGCGGAATTATTCCACGGCGGTGGTGGCGCAGCATACCTTCGCCATGGCGCTTTACCTGCTGGAAAAGCTGCGTTACTATGACGATTATGTGAAAAACGGCGTATACGCCTCCCAGAACAGCTTTTCCCATTTTGGAAGGACCTTTCAGGAGCTGGATGGGAAGACCTGGGGCATCGTGGGCATGGGAACCATCGGACGAAAGGTGGCTTCCATCGCGCAGGCCTTCGGCTGCCGCGTGATCTTCTATTCCGCTTCCGGCAAAAGCTCCTGCACGGAATATGAGAGGGTGGATTTCGATACGCTGCTGGCGCAGTCGGATGTGCTTTCTCTGCACTGCCCGTTAAGCGACCGGACGAGGGGGCTGATCGATCTTTCCGCCATGAAAAAAATGAAGTCCTCCGCGATCCTGATCAATGTGGCGAGAGGCCCGGTGGTGAAGGAGGCGGATCTGTGCACGGCGCTGCGGGAGGAACGGATCGCCGGAGCCGGCCTGGATGTGCTGGAGAAGGAGCCCATGGTTCCGGACAGCCCGCTTCTGGAGTTCCAGGACAGCACGAAGCTCCTCATCACGCCGCATATGGCCTGGGCCAGCCTGGAAGCCAGGACCAGAGTGGTGACGGAAACCTGTAAGAACATCGAGGCTTTTCTGGCCGGGGAGCCGCGGAATGTGGTGAGCTGAAGGTGTAAGAAAGGACAGGAAGAAAAAGGCAATGAGAGCGCATTATGAGACGATGATCCGGGACAATGACCGGAAGGTGAAGAAGGCCCTGCGCATCCAGAACCGGGATGCACAGAGCGCATTCTGCGGGGGCTTCCCGGATGAGGATGGGCTGTATCACGCCAGATACGCGCTGTATCTGTTAAAGAACATGACGGCGGCGTACTGCAATGAACAGAGCGTTTATTTTAAGGACGAGAGGGTGGCAGAGCGGATCCTTTCCGGGCTCTCCTTCGTGGAAAGGAATCAGCATGAAGACGGGCTTTTTGACCTGATCAAGTGCAATTTCCATTCCGCGCCGGACACCGGCTTTAATCTGAAGGAGCTGCTGCCCTGCCTGTATTATCTGAGGGGCAGGCAGCGGGATGGGTATGAGGAGCAGATCTATGACAGAATGTACGCCATAGCCGGACACGCGGCGGACGGACTTCTGTGCGGCGGCTTCCATACGCCCAACCACCGCTGGGTGATCGCCTCCAGCCTGGTGGTGAGCGCGGATTTCTTTGGAAAGGACGAATACGCGAAAGGAGCGGAAAGCTACCTGGCGGAGGGCATCGACTGCAACGAAGACGGAGAATACGCGGAGCGGTCGGCGGCGATCTACAACTGCGTCAACAACAACGCCATGATCGACCTGGGAACCTGCACCGGGAAGGAAGAATATTTTGACCATGCGGTGCGGAACCTGCGCATGATGCTCACCTATATGGAGCCGGACGGGACGGTGTTCACGGCCAACTCCACCAGGCAGGACAATGGAAAGCGCTCCTATCCGTCGGGCTATTACTGGCCCTATCTGTACCTTGGCAGGAAGAGGGAGATCCCGGAATTCGTGGCGTTCGCGAACCGGATCTATGAGCTGACGCAGGAAAATCATCTGGATGCGCCGGACTGCCTGATGGAATACATGACCCACCCGGAGCTGATCGATTATGAGAGCGGCGCGGGATATGAGCCGGAGGATTTCCGGAAGCTGTACCGGGAATCGGGGATCGTCCGGGCCCGGAAGGGAAATGTTACCTATACGCTGATGAAGGGGAAAAGCAATTTTCTGTATTTCAGCAATCCGTCCATCGATGTGGCGCTGAAGATCGGCGGCTGCATCTGCGAGCATCGCGCCTTTCAGGCGGAGGAGCTGATTGAGACGGAGGACGGCTTCCGGCTGAAGCAGGTGATGCACGGCTGGTATTATCTGCCTTTTAAAGAGCCGCAGGGAACCAGCGACTGGTGGAAGATGGATCACGCGAAGCGGGAAAAGAAGCTGGGGCCTGATCTTTCCATCGAGGTGGAGGTGCATGAGGTGCCGGACGGCGTCCAGGTGGATTTTCACCTGCACGGGGTGGAGGGAGCGCCCTTCCGGATCGAGGCCGCCGTGCTTGGCGCCGACCATGCGGAAGGGGAGCATTTCTGCATGCAGAAGCTGAAGGGCAGCCAGATCCTGGCAAAGGACGGCATGATCCGCTTCACCAACCGGGAGGACTGCCTGGAGATCGGGCCGGGCTTCGGAACCCACTCCTACCTGGCAGGGATGTTCGGAAGCGAGGGAGTCGATCCCAACTGCTTCACCCTGTACTTTACGGACTACACGGAGTTTGACCGGAGCATTTTCATCCGGAATGTGGAGTAGAGTGCCGTCCTGAGAGAGGCTATCCTCAGGAAGGCTATCCTCAGAAAGGCTATTCGCAGGAAAACCGGTCCACTGAGGAAAGGAACCGCTCCACCTCCTCCGCCTCCGGCATGACCCTCAGCGCGCCCTTCCGGGTGGTGATGATGGAAGCCGCCGCGTTGGCGAAGGTGAGCATTTCGGCAAGCCTTTCCTCGTTCAGGCCGTTCAGGCCGTATTTCAGCACAAAGTGCAGGCAGCAGCCGCCGAAGGTGTCCCCTGCGCCCGTGGTTTCGATGGTCCCCTTCTGCAGGAAGGGGGCTTTTTCTACGCGCAGATCCTTATAATAGGCCCGGCTTCCGTCCCGTCCCATGGAAAGCAGGGTCAGCGGGATGTCATATTCCTTTCGGAGCTTTTCGATCCCCTGATCAAAATCCTCCTCTCCGGTAAACCACTGGATCTCATTATCGGAAATCTTCAGTACGTCGCACTGGGAAAAGCCCCAGGCGGCCTGCTCCTTCGCTTCGTCCAGGGATTTCCACAGCGGAGGGCGCAGATTGGGATCGAAGGAAATGACCGCCCCGCTCTCCTTTGCCAGGCGGACGGCCTTTTTCGTGGCCTCCCGGACGCCCTCATGGGTCATGGACAGGGTGCCGAAGTGAAAGAGACGGGAGCTTCGGATCAGCTCCTCATTTACCTCGTCCGCGGTCAGCAGCATGTCCGCACCGGGATTGCGGTAGAAGGAAAAATCCCGGTCCCCGTCCGCAAAGGTCTGTACAAAGGCCAGAGTGGTCCTTGCGTCCGCATCCACGACCAGACCGGCGGTGTCGATGCCCGCCTCCTCCAGAACGGATTTCAGCTTCAGGCCGAAAATGTCCTTTCCCACCTTGCCGATGAAGGCTGTGGGATGGCCCAGCCGGTTCAGCATGGCCAGCACGTTGCAGGGCGCGCCGCCGGGATTGGCCTCGAACAAAGTGTTTCCCTGCGCGCTTTTTCCGTTATCCGTAAAATCGATCAGCAGCTCTCCCAGAGCCGTTACGTCATATTTTTTATTCATCTTTCCCTCCATGCCGAAGCGTTCTTTGCTCCGGCCGCGCTGCAATCTTATTTCTTTTCTTTTTTCGTGGTTCCCCCGTATTCATACCGGACGGGCAGCAGAGTCAGGCTGGGAACGTCCGCCCGGTCTTCGGCCAGGACCAGCTCCACGCATTT
>CALWGL010000198.1 GCA_944380025.1 uncultured Lachnospiraceae bacterium | reverse complement strand
ACCATCAAGATGTTCGCGAAAAACGATCAGGTGGCCGAGCTGTGCGAAGGGATCAAGCCCGGCGCCTTCGTGAAGCTCAAGGGCATGACCATGATCGACCGTTTCGACGGGGAGCTGACCATCGGCTCCCTGGTGGGCCTGAAAAAGATCAGCGACTTCACCCACAGCCGCCAGGATCACAGTCTGCGCAAGAGGGTAGAGCTGCACTGCCATACCAAGATGAGCGACATGGACGGGGTTTCCGAGGTGAAGGACATCGTGAAGCGGGCCTATGAGTGGGGCCACCCTGCCATCGCCATTACGGACCACGGCGTGGCGCAGGCATTTCCGGATGCCAACCACCTGATCGACGATCTGTGGAAGGCAGAAAAGAAAAAACGCCAGGAGGCCGGGGACGAGCATCCGGACCGGAACGATTTTTTCAAGGTGATCTACGGCATGGAGGCCTATCTGGTGGACGACCTGAAGGAGATCGTCACAAACGGCAAAGGCCAGCCGCTGGACGGCCGGTATGTGGTATTTGACATTGAAACCACGGGCTTTTCTCCGGTGAAGAACCGGATCATCGAGATCGGAGCCGTGAAGGTGGAGGTGGAAAAGGGCGCGGGAAGGATCACGGACCGTTTTTCCGTCTTTGTAAATCCTCAGGTCCCGATCCCCTTTGAGATCGAAAAGCTCACCGGCATCAATGACGAAATGGTGGCGGGCGCGGAGCCCATCGAAACAGTGCTGCCGGAGTTTCTGGCCTTCTGTGAAGGCTGTGTGCTGGTGGCGCACAACGCGGGCTTTGATACCAGTTTTATCCGGGAAAACGCGGCCAGGCTCGCCCTTTCTTTTGCCTATACCTATGTGGACACGGTGGGGATCGCAAGAGTGCTGCTTCCCCATCAGGCGAAGCATACCCTGGACGCGGTGGCGAAGACCCTTGGGGTTTCCCTGGAAAACCACCATCGCGCGGTGGATGACGCGGAGGCTACGGCGGAGATCTTCATCCGTTTCTGCAGAATGCTCATGGAGGACGGCAGGGATACCCTGGAGAAGGTGAACGCGCTGGGAGATTCCAATCCGGATATCGTGAAGCGCCTTCCCACCTATCATGCCATTCTCCTCGCGAAGAACAACACCGGACGGGTGAACCTGTACCGGCTGATCTCCGAATCCCATCTGACCTATTACGCGAAGCGGCCGAGGATTCCCAAGAGCCTGCTTCAGAAGCGCAGGGAGGGGCTGATCCTGGGAAGCGCCTGCGAGGCGGGAGAGCTGTACCGGGCCCTGCTGGATGAAAAGAGCGGGGAGGATATCGCGAGGATCGTGGATTTTTATGATTATCTGGAGATCCAGCCCGTGGGAAACAACGCTTTCATGATCAACGATGAAAAGATCCGGCTGGTGAATTCCATCGAGGATATCCAGGACATCAACCGGCGGATCGTGAAGCTGGGAGAGCAGCGGGGCAAGCCGGTGGTGGCTACCTGCGACGTGCATTTTCTGGATCCCGCGGACGAGGTGTACCGCCGGATCATCATGGCGGGAAAGGGCTTCAAGGATTCGGAGGACCAGGCGCCCCTGTATCTGCGCACCACGGAGGAAATGCTGAAGGAATTTGACTATCTGGGGAGCGACAAGGCGGAAGAGGTGGTGATCACCAACACCAACCTGATTGCGGACCAGATCGAGACCATTTCTCCGGTCCGCCCGGACAAGTGCCCGCCCGTGATCCCGGACAGCGACAGGACGCTGACGGAGATCTGCTACAGCAAGGCCCACTCCCTGTACGGGGAGGAGCTGCCCCCCATCGTGGAGGAGCGGCTGCAGAAGGAGCTGCATTCCATCATCACCAACGGCTTCGCCGTGATGTACATCATCGCCCAGAAGCTGGTGTGGAAGTCCGTGGAGGACGGCTATCTGGTGGGTTCCAGAGGTTCCGTGGGTTCCTCCCTGGTGGCCTATATGGCGGGCATCACGGAGGTAAACTCCCTGAGTCCTCATTATTACTGCATGAAATGTCATTACAGCGATTTTGATTCTCCCGAGGTGAAGGCCTATTCCGGTCGGGCGGGCTGCGACATGCCGGACAAATACTGCCCGGTCTGCGGAGAACTGCTTAAGAAGGACGGCTTTGACATCCCCTTTGAGACCTTCCTCGGATTCAAGGGCGACAAGGAGCCGGATATCGATCTGAACTTTTCCGGCGAATACCAGAGCAAGGCCCACAAATATACGGAGGTGATCTTCGGGGCGGGCCAGACCTTCCGCGCCGGGACCATCGGCACCCTGGCGGACAAGACCGCCTTCGGCTATGTGAAAAATTATTATGAGGAGCGGGGCAGCAAAAAGCGAACCTGCGAGATCAACCGGATCGTCACGGGCTGCACGGGCATCCGCAGAAGCACCGGGCAGCATCCGGGCGGCATCATCGTGCTCCCGCTGGGAGAGGAGATCAACTCCTTCACTCCCGTACAGCACCCTGCAAACGACATGACCACGGACACGGTAACCACCCATTTCGATTACCACTCCATCGACCACAATCTGCTGAAGCTGGATATTCTGGGACACGATGATCCCACCATGATCCGCATGCTGCAGGATCTGACCGGCCTGGATCCCACGAAGATCCCCCTGGATGACAAGCAGGTCATGTCCCTGTTCCAGAACACCTCGGCCCTCGGCATCACCCCGGACGACATCGACGGCTGGCCCCTGGGAAACCTGGGCGTGCCCGAGTTCGGCACCGAATTTGCCATGCAGATGCTTCTGGACACCAAGCCCACCTCCTTTTCCGACCTGGTCCGCATCGCCGGACTGGCTCACGGAACAGACGTGTGGCTGGGAAACGCCCAGACACTGATCAAGGAAGGAAAGGCGACCATTTCCACCGCCATCTGCACCCGCGACGACATCATGATCTATCTCATCGGCATGGGCGTGGAAAGCAGCCTTGCCTTCACCATCATGGAGAGCGTCCGTAAGGGCAAGGGCCTGAAGCCGGAAATGGAGGAGGCCATGAAGGCCGCGAACGTCCCCGACTGGTACATCTGGTCCTGCAAAAAGATCAAGTACATGTTCCCCAAGGCCCACGCCGCCGCCTACGTCATGATGGCCTGGCGGATCGCCTACTGCAAGGTGAACTATCCCCTTGCCTACTACGCCGCCTACTTCAGCATCCGCGCTTCGGCCTTTTCCTACGAGATCATGTGCCAGGGCCGCCCCCATCTGGAGATGGTCATGGCCGACTACAAAAAACGCGCGGACACCCTATCCAAAAAGGAACAGGACACCGCGAAGGACATGAAGGTGGTCCAGGAAATGTACGCCAGAGGCTATGAATTCGTCCCCATCGACATTTTCAAGGCCCAGTCCCGAAGCTTCCAGATCGTGGGAGACAAAATCATGCCCTCCTTAAACAGCATCGACGGCCTCGGCGAAAAAGCCGCCGACGCCATCGTCGAAGCCGCCAAGGACGGCCCCTTCCTCTCCAAGGACGACTTCCGCGACCGCACCAAAGCATCCAAAACCATCGTAGACCTCATGGATTCCCTCGGCCTCCTCGGAGACCTCCCCGAATCCAACCAGATCAGTCTGTTTGATTTTGCCATATGATGCCCCAGGGGCAGAAGGTCGGGCGTTCCATGCTTGCATGAGAACGCCCGACTTTAGGCCCCGCCTCCCATGAGGAAGGAGCCCCGCAGGGGCGGATTCCGAATGGGCTGGGATTTCTCCGAAATCCCAGGGGGCATCATAAGCAGCGGGAGGCCATCTCAATCCCCTACCGCCCCCAGAGGAAGGAGCCCCCAAAGGGGCGACTTCCAAATGGGGGCCCGGCAGTCTGCCGGGAGGCCGCCACATCTGCCGCAGGATTACGATCATACGGCAAAATTATCAATACCCTCCCTTTTACCCGTAGAGAATGGGTCATTACTACGGTAAGAATCGAGATAATCCGCTTTCTGCCCGTAGAGGAAAGCGGAAAACTACGGTAGAGAAAGAAAAACCAGCCTTTTTTCCCGTAGAGAACCGCCCAATCCTACGGTACAAACCGAAAAACCGGAAATTTTACCCGCAGAAGCAGCCTTTCTCGGAAAACGATCCGGGAAAACAGCCCGCAGGCCGTCCTTCCGATTCCGGCAGAAAGGAAACCTCCCATGGGATTCTGGATTTTTATGCTGCTCATGGATCTTCTTATTCCAATTACAATGATCATCCTCGGCAAACGCTTCCTGAAGCATCCCCCGGCAGAGATCAACGCCCTGTGCGGATATCGTACTCCGATGTCCATGAAGAACCGGGATACCTGGGAATTTGCCCATCGATACTGCGGACGGATCTGGCATGTCTGCGGATGGGGCATGCTGCCGGTCACGGCGATTTTTCTCCTCCCGGTCATGGGAAAAAGCAAAGACTGCGTGGAAACCGCGGGAGGAATCCTCTGCGTGGTGCAGATACTCCTGCTGACAGGCTCTATTTTTCCCACGGAGGCGGCGCTGAGAAGAAGGTTTGACAGAAACGGAAAGAGGAGATAGATTCTGATATGAGAGAGAAGCTTCTGGCCTGTGCGCTTCTGGCGTTCTGCGGCCTTGCGGATGAGGAGAACTATCGCAGACAGCTGGATGCATGCTTCCTTTGGGATCCTGAGGATGAGAATCTTCTGTATCTGGAATGGGAGCCGGATATCCAAAAAGCTGCCGTCCATATCAGGACGCATATGACTGGAGCGCGCTTTGACCGTGAGGAGTTTGGCCGCCTGCTGATGGACAGGCTGTGGGAGATTTACGAAAGCGGGCCGGACATCAGGAAATTTGCCAGGAAAATGTATGAGCTGTGGACAATTCTTCCGGAGAACCTTAGGGACAGGGAGCCTTTTTTCTCCTTCTGCTATGCGGATGAGCCGCTGGATTATGTGGACGAGGGGCAAACAAGGGCGATCCTGGAGCGGGCGCTGAGCTTTTATGGCCCGGGATAAGACAGATCAGGGTGTAAAACATTTTTTTCCCATGAAATTCTTATGCCTGATCGGACGCAGAGAAACCTGTGGATCTGTACCGTTTGCAGGAAGCGGAACTGATTCAATGCCGGCTGGCTTCGGCTGCGGCAAACGGCGGTTCAAAAAAAATTACTCTCTGACGGAAAGGGACAGAGAAAATCAGATTTGACAGAAATGAAAAGAAGCGATAGATTTATCTGTGATGGAGAAGCTTCCGGCCTGCGCCGGACTTTTATGCTTGGGAAAGGAAAGACTGATACGATGAAAAGAAAACCATGGATCGGCCTTGTGCCGCTGTTTGACCCGGACAGAGACAGCCTGTGGATGCTTCCGGGATATATGGAGGGCGTTCTGACCGCGGGCGGCCTTCCGGTGATGCTGCCTGCTGTGCAGGACCGGGAGAGCCTGGAGGAACTGGCGGATGGGCTGGACGGTCTGATCTTTACCGGCGGCCATGACGTGGATCCGTCCGTTTACGGTAAGGAGCGCCTTCCGGAGTGCGGACGCAGCATCCCGGAGCGGGATCACATGGAAAAGCTGCTGCTTGAAGCCGCGCTTGAGAGGGACCTGCCCGTTCTGGGAATCTGCCGCGGCCTGCAGTTTTTCAACGCGGCGCTGGGCGGCAGCCTCTATCAGGATCTGCCCACGCAGCATCCGTCCGCGGTGGAGCATGAGATGAAGTCGCCCTTTGACCGGGCCGCGCATGAAGTGGAGATTCTGGAGCATACGCCGCTGCAAATGCTTCTTGGAAAAAAGACGATCGGCGTCAACAGCCGCCATCATCAGGCGGTGAGGGAGCTGGCGCCCTGCTTAAAGCCCATGGCGGTGTCGCCGGACGGGCTGATCGAGGCGGTCTGGATGCCGGGAAAACGCTTCTTTCTGGCGGTGCAGTGGCATCCGGAGCATTCCTGCAGGAGAGATGGGAACAGTCAGGCCCTGTTCCGGGCGCTTGCGGAGGCGGCTGCGGGAAGCTGCGACCGCCCGTAAGACACGGAAAATTCCGGCTTCTTCCGGTCGGGTTTTTGACTGTAAAAATTCTTGAAAAAATCTAGAAGTAACAGTTCAGCCAGCCCCAAAAACATGACGAAATTTTAAAGGACAGATTTCAGGTCCGATGTGGATAACTTTT
>CALWGL010000197.1 GCA_944380025.1 uncultured Lachnospiraceae bacterium | reverse complement strand
AGAGTAGCCAAGTCCGGAAGGGATAAACGCTGAAGGCATCTAAGCGTGAAGCCCGCCTCAAGATGAGATATCCCAGTAAGTAAGACCCCTTAGAGAGTATGAGGTAGATAGGTTCGAGGTGGAAGTGCAGTAATGCATGGAGCTGATGAATACTAATCGGTCGAGGGCTTAACCAAGGACGGATGGAGCAGAGAGGACCTGAGAAGGGTCTGGAACTGCGGGAGAGATCAGAATTCAGTGTTCGGTTTTGAGGGTACGGAACCAGATAAAGTATGCAGAGAGGAAACAGAGTGTATCTGTTTCTTTTTTTATTGTCCGGAAATCCGTTTTGGTTTACAATGAGAGGGCAGTCTGTTAGAATAGTTGCAGACAAAATATACGCCCGTTCGCTGCCATGTGCCGGAAAGGTTTTTCTGATATGGCTGCGCATGCCGGCAGAGAGGGCGGAAAGGAAGTTGCGAAATGGAAGAAAAGGAACTGGAAGTACAGGAAACGAAGGAGCAGCTGAAAATGGAGGAGACAGCCGCTGCGAACGGGCCGGAGGAAACAGGGAGCATGGCGGATTATGAAAAGGAGCTGGAAGCCTCTTTCCGGACCATTAAGGAAGGGGATATCGTGACGGGAACGGTGATCTCCGTGAACGAAGAGGAAGTGATCCTGGACCTGCAGTATTATGCCCAGGGCGTGATCAAGGCGGCGGATATGAGCAGCGATCCGTCTTTCCGGCTCGTGGATGAAGTAAAGCCGGGAGATGTGCTGGAGGCATCCGTGAAGAAGACGGACGACGGAGAAGGAAATATCCTGCTGTCCAGAAAAGAAGCGGTACAGGTCCTGGCATGGGATGTGCTGAAAAAGGATCTGGAGGAAAAAACCGTTCTATCCGTGAAGATCAGCGAGGCGGTGAAAGCAGGCGTGGTCGCCTGGGTGGAAGGGATCCGCGGATTTATTCCCGCTTCCCAGCTTTCTTTATCTTATGTGGAAAATCTGGAAGAGTGGGTCGGCAGACAGGCGGACGTGCGTGTGATCACTGTGGACGAGGAGAAAAAGCGTCTGGTGCTGTCCGCGAAGGAAGTGGAAAAGGAGAGAAAGGAAGAAGACACCAACCACAGGATCGCCATGCTGGTTCCCGGAACGGTTCTGGAAGGCGTTGTGGAGAGCCTGATGCCCTACGGCGCGTTTGTCAGCCTTCCGGACGGTTTAAACGGTCTGGTCCATATTTCTCAGATCAGCCAGAAAAGGATCAAAAAGCCTTCCGAGGTGCTCAGCGTGGGAGATAAGGTAAAGGTAAAGATCCTGAATACCAATAATAATAAGATCAGCCTGAGCATGAAGGCTGTGGAGGATCCTTCGCAGGAGGAAGAGGAGGAGAGAGTTTCCGCCGCGCAGTACAGCTCCAGGGAAGAAGCGACCACCTCTCTCGGCGATCTGCTGAAGAACCTGAAGCTGTGATCTTTTTACGCGGACGGAAATCAGGCGGCGGACAGCCGTTTCAGGAAAGGATATCATTACATGGAAGATAAGGAACTGGAAAAAGAGACTGCCGACGGCATAAAGGAACCGGAGGAAGAGAGCACGCAGGAAGAGAGCACGCCGGAAGGAAACTCTCAGGAGGAGTCTGCTGTCCAGGAGGAAACCGCAGCGCCGGAAACAGAGGAGTCCGCGGAACAGCAGCCCCCCTACCTTCGAAGCGGCCGGGGGATCCGGATCAGCGGGCCCATGCTTTATGAAAACAGCTTTACCATCACGCAGGAGATCTTTCAGGAATATCTGAAAGCATTCATGGGAAGATACAGAAGAATGTACTATGCGATGGGCGGCGCGAGCTTTATCCTCGGAGCGCTCAGCCTGCTGGGCGGCGTGGGGATTTCGGCTCTGCTGTTTTTTGTCATTACGATCCTGTGCATCTTCCTGCCGGCGAATACCTATCGGAATTCCAAAAACAAGAAATATACGCAGCAGGTGGAGAAGAACGGCGGAAAGCCGCTGGAGCGCAGGGTGGCGTTCTACATGAGCGGCCTTGAGGTATATTCCAACAACGGAGCGCATTCCGTATTCCGCTATGGAGACATTACCAGGATCATCGCTTCCAGATCCCTGTACGTCCTGGTGATCAAGAAGAAGCTTTCCCTTCTCGTTCTGAAGGATTCCTTTACGAAGGGAACGCTGGAGGAGTGGAAGACCTTTATGAATAAGAAAGGGCTCTGGAAGGTGAAATAGCTGTTGGAAACCGGAAGGGGAGACGGACATGAAATATTCGGAGAACGGAATACAGTATCATCTTCAGATCAAAGCCGGCGATGTGGGCAGATATGTGATCCTGCCCGGGGATCCGAAGCGCTGTGAAAAGATTGCCGCTTATTTTGAAAACGCGGAAAAAATCGCGGACAGCCGGGAATTTGTCACCTACACGGGGCTGCTGGAGGGGGAAAAGGTGAGCGTGACCTCCACGGGGATCGGCGGCCCATCGGCATCCATTGCCATGGAGGAGCTGGTGCGCTGCGGCGCGGATACCTTTGTCCGTGTCGGGACCTGCGGAGGAATGGACATCGATGTAAAGAGCGGAGATCTGGTCATAGCCACAGGAGCGGTGAGAAATGAGGGAACCAGCCGGGAATACGCGCCCATTGAGTTTCCGGCTGTCGCGGATTTCGATGTGACGGCGGCTCTGAGCGAGGCTGCGGCAAAGAGCGGCCATGACTGGCACAGAGGGATCGTACAGTGCAAGGATTCCTTTTATGGACAGCATGAGCCGGAGCTGATGCCGGTGGGCTTCGAGCTGGAGAACAAATGGCGGGCCTGGCTGAAGCTGGGCTGTCAGGCGTCGGAGATGGAGTCCGCCGCCCTGTTCGTGGTGGCGGATTATCTCAGGGTGCGCTGCGGCTCCGTATTTCTGGTGGTGGCGAATCAGGAACGGGAAAAAGCGGGACTGTTCAATCCGGTGGAGCACGATACGGACGCGGCGGTGAGCTGCGAAGTGGAGGCTCTGCGAATCCTAATCCAAAGAGACAGGGAAAAAAGAAAAGAATGAGGAGAACGGAAAATGCTGGAATATAAATTTGATACACAGCTTCTGATCGAAGGAGAAGATCTTTCGGAGGATGACATCAATGAATACATCACCAACAATATTGAAGGAGACTGCCTTCTTGCCGTTGGCGATGAGGAGCTGATCAAGATCCATTTTCATACGAATACGCCCTGGAAGGTGCTGGAATACTGCGCGTCTCTCGGCGAGATCTATGACGTGGTCATTGAGAATATGGAGCGGCAGGCGAACGGCCTGAAGGGGTAAGGAAACAGAAAAAGCCCCGTTCCTGCATGACGGTACAGGAACGGGGCTTTTTTTCTGTATGGATTAAGCCATCCGGTTCACAGCCTTGGCAAGGCGGGAAACCTTTCTGGATGCCGTATTCTTATGATATACGCCCTTCGTGCAGGCCTTGTCGATCGTTGCGGTAGCAGCGGTAAGCGCGGTCTGCGCCGCAGCCTTGTCACCGGACTCGATCGCTGCGTAAACCTTCTTCACGGCGGTCTTCGCACCAGACTTGATAGACTTGTTTCTGTCAGCCTTGGTTCTGTTTACCAGAATCCTCTTCTTTGCAGATTTGATGTTAGCCAAGATACTCACCTCCATTTTCAAGTGGATTTTCCATTCTTTGAAAATGTTTCATTAAACCCGGACACGGTCGTTCTAATGGAAACACACAAATGTATTCTATAGGACGCCGCCCTTTCTGTCAATACATAATTTGTTTGATTTTGCAAAAAATACATGTCAGTGCATAACTTAAATTAAAGAAGCGAGCGGGAGAGTACAGATGAGTTGTTTTCAGGTGAGAACTGACCTGGCTCTTGAGGCCAGGGAGGGTATTTCGGATGCGGACGGGGAGCTGAGAGGGGTCCGGGTGGAAGAATACCGGAATGAAAAGAGCGAGGTAAGCATCACGAAGGTGATCATCGATACCAGAAACGGCGCCAGAGCGATGGGAAAGCCCATGGGAACCTATATCACCCTGGAAGCGCCCGGACTGAACGAACCGGATGAAGATTATCACAGAGAGGTTTCCGAGGAACTGGCGAAGCAGATCCGTACCCTGCTTCCGGCGGAAAAGGAAGAAAAATCCGTTTTGGTGGTGGGACTGGGAAACCGGGATGTGACGGCGGATGCACTGGGACCGGAGGTGGTGGATAATCTATTTATCAACAGGCATGTGGTGCTGGAATATGGAAAAGCCGCATATGGGAAGGAAAAGATGAATCTGATCAGCAGCCTGGTCCCCGGCGTGACAGCGATGACCGGGATGGAAACCGCCGAGATCATAAAGGGGGTGGTGGAGCAGACGGAGCCGGATGTGGTGCTGGCAGTGGATGCCCTGGCGGCAAGAAGCACGAAGCGGCTGAACCGGACCATCCAGATCTCTGATACGGGGATCCATCCCGGTTCCGGCGTGGGCAATCACAGAAACGCCATCACCAGGGAGAGCCTGGGAGTCCCCGTGATCGCCATCGGCGTACCGACGGTTGTGGACGCGGCTACCATTGTGGGAGACGCGATGGAAAGCATGGCAAGGCAGAAGGGGGAGGAAAAAACGCTTGCTTACAGAGAGCATCCCAGAGCGCTTTCCGAGCTGAACAACATGTATGTGACGAGCAAGGATATTGACGAGACCGTAAAGCGTCTGAGCTTTACCATATCGGAGGCCATCAACATCGCGCTTCAGATCGCATAAAGCCGGACGGGAACCGCATATATTTCCCTATGAGCGGAAAATGGAACGGGAAAAGGGTTTTTCATATTTTCGTGCTGACGCTTGCGGGGATCGCGCTGCTGGATCTGCTGTTTCTGCGCGGGGACGGCGGAGGAGAAGAAAAAAGCGGAAACGGTTTTTCCTGGAAGAGCGTCCTGGCGGAAATGCTGGGGAGGGAGGTGACGGACGTGTGGCTTCCCGCTTTTTCCTATGCCGGACCGGACGGAGGAGAGAGCGGAGGATTCCTTGGGGAGATGCTTGCGCAGCAGTCTCCGCTGCTGGCTTATGAGCTGGAGGGCGGAAAAGAAACGGACGGGCTGCAGACGGAAAGCGGGAGTCTGCGGAAAAAAATCCTGCTTCAGGAGGGCTTAAGCGAGGATGAGGAGAGCGAGACAGGAGACACGCTTGAAATGCCGAAGACGGAAGAGGGGAAGCTCCGGCTGGACGAGGAGACGCAGAGACGCCTTCAGGAGGAAAATCAGACAGGCAGCGCAGGCGGGGAAGACGCGGAGGGAAAAACGGGGCAGGACGGCGGATCTGAAAACGCGGCGGGATCGGCGCGGCAGGAGGACGCCTTTGGCTTTGTCAGGGCGCAGGTCCGTTCTCAGGAATATGACTGGAGCTATTATCAGGATTTTGACGCGCTGATCAAGGGGTTTTATGCGGTGGACGCCACCACGGAGGCCAGCCCGGATCAGATACAGCTGGATCAGCTTCTGGGAAAGGATCTGACGCTGGAAAAAAATCCGGATGTGCCGCAGATCCTGATCTATCATACCCATTCCCAGGAAGCTTTCGCGGATTCCGTGCCGGGGGACGCTTCCACCGGCATCGTGGGGGCCGGAGAGCTGCTGGCGCAGATCCTGAGAGAAGAGTACGGATATAACGTGATCCACGATACCGGGGAATATGATGTGGAAAGCAGGGACAATGCCTATTCGGTCTCTCTGCCGGCCATCGAGAAGATCCTTGCGGAAAATCCCACCATCGAGGTGGTGGTCGATCTGCACAGGGACGCGGTGCTGGAGGGAAAGCTGGTGACGGAGCTGAACGGAAAGCCCACGGCTACCTTCATGTTTTTCAACGGTCTGTCCTATACGAAGGCGGCAGGAAACATCGCCTATCTGGAGAATCCCTGCATCGATGACAATCTGGCCTTTTCCTTCCAGATGCAGGTGATCGCCAATGAATATTATCCGGGGCTGACCAGACGCATCTATCTGAAGGGCTACCGGTACAACATGCATCTGAAACCGCGGAGCCTTCTGATCGAGCTGGGCGCGCAGACCAACACGGTGGAGGAGATCCGGAATGCCTGCGCGCCCATCGCACATATCCTGGACATGGAGCTGTCGGGGGCGGGAGCGTC
>CALWGL010000196.1 GCA_944380025.1 uncultured Lachnospiraceae bacterium | reverse complement strand
ATACGGAAGCCCCGCGGCGGTGGGAAATCTGATGGACGCGGTCCGGCTTTTCCTGCTCAATTCCCTGATCCTTCTTACGCTTGGAACAAAGGGAGCCGCCGTCTGGGCGGTGCTGAACAGCCTCAGCGAGCTGTCGCTGTGCATTTCCTCCGGCGTACCCCAGGCGGCCGGGCCGATGATCGCGGTCTTCCATTCGGTGAAGGAAAACAGCGGCATCCGGATCCTGATGAAGCTGCAGCTGAGAACGGGAATGGCGCTGACCGGTCTTTTCACGCTGGCGCTCCTTGTGCTTCACGGAAGCATACAGGCGCTGTTCGCGCTGCCGGAGCCGGTTTTTCTGCCGCTTTTCTGGCTGGGGCTTTCCCTGTTTCCGGAGCTTCTGTGCAGCGTCTGGAGTTCCCTGTTTAACTCCACGGACCGGATCTTTCTTTCCAACCTGCTCGTGGGCATGAAGCGGTTTTTCTTTCCCCTGGCGGCGGCCCTTATGCTGGCGGCCTGCGGTGGGCCGTTCTGGCTCTTTCTGCTCCTGGGAGGCGTTCTGGCCGTCTGCTGCTGCGCGGCCGTTACCGCTGCGGTTTCCCGGAAAAGCGGGAAAACGAAGCGTCCTCTTTCCCGGTTCCTGCTGCTGGACGATCATCTGGAACGGGAAGGGCTGGTGCTGGATTTTTCCATCGAGCCTTCGGAGCAGAATATCTGCGATGCCAGCGACCAGATCCGGGATTTCTGCATCCGCAACCATATGGATCCAAAGGGAACGAACCGCATCGCCATGGCGATCGAGGAGATGCTGATGGTGATGAAGGAGGAGAATCCGGAGATGAAGAGCGTGGATCTTCGGGCCTTTGCTCTGGAGACGGTCACCGGGATCCGGATCCGGTGCGCGGGGGAACGCTACGATCCCTTTGAAAGGGCGAAACAGCAGGAGGATCTTCGGTATCTGGGCGTAAATATGCTCCGTAACATGGCCGGGGAGAGCAGCTGCAGCTATACCCTGGGAATGAACACCCTGTATCTGGGATTTCCCAGACAGCTGAAGGACGGAAGGAAAAAGGAATGAACGGACAGGAGACAGAGCTGGAGCCCAGGCTCCTGGAGGCCTGCGCCCGCGCTGGACAGATCAATGAGGACAATCTCCGCCGGCTGCTTGCGGACAACCGGGATACGGTATTCGGAAAAAAATATGGCTTCGGCCCCATGGAGACTTCGTCGGAATACAGAAAAAAGGTGCCGCTTTCTTCTTACGCTTCCCTGCAGCCTTATCTGGACCGGATGGCGCAGGGGGAACAGAAAGTGCTGACGGCGTATCCTGCCGCCGGCTTCTTACGGACCTCGGGAACGGAAGGGGGATCGAAGAAGATCCCTGTGACCTTCGCTTCGCTGGAACGGTATTCGGATCAGATCGAGTGGTACAAAAATCTGGCTCATAAAAAGGCGGGCGGGAAGCGGCTGTCCGTAAACGGCTTCCGCGTGGAGCTTATGCAGGAAAAGAAGGAATATCTTCTGTCAGAGCTTTATTATCAGTACCTGTTCCGAAACGGCTTCCTCTCCTTTGACGACTTCGCGGGCGGCGAAGAGACGATGTTCGGCCAGAACGGCAGAGACATCCTTTACGCGAAGGTGTGGACCGCGTTCGCCGTGGAGGAGATCACCTCCATCGAGTCCATCTTTCTGTACGATCAGCTCCTTTTCTTCCGGTATCTGCAGAGACACTGGAGAAGAATCCTGAGGCATATGCGGAAAAAGCGGATCCCGGAGGGGATCGGCCTTACGGAGAGGACAAAGGCGAAGCTCCTGGAAATGCCGGTATGCGAACAAAGGCTGCGGCGCGTGGAAGAAGAATGTAAAGCAGGATTTGACGGGATCGCCGGGCGGCTCTGGCCGGGCCTTTCGCTCGCAAGCGGCATCGGCGGAAAGTCCTTTGAGACGGAGGACGGCAGCCTGCGCAGATTCCTCGGGAAAACGCCGGTCTATTATTTTTCCTATGTGGCCTCCGAATGCCACATGGGAGTGGCTCTCAGGCCGGAGGAATGCCGCTATGTGATGCTGCCGGAGAGCGCCTTTTACGAATACCTCCCCTGGCCGGAGCGGGAAGGAGAGGGCGCAGAGAAAACGCTTCTTCCCGGACAGGTACGCCCGGGAGAGCTTTACGAACCCGTGCTGACCACCTTTTCCGGGCTGTACCGCTACCGCACCGGCGACGTGGTCCGCGTGACAGGCTTTCTGGGAGAAAGCCCCATGGTGGAATTCGTGCTGAGAAAGAATCTGTTTCTGAATGTGGCGGGAGAGAAGATGAGCGTTTACCAGGCGGAGAGGGCCGTTTCGCAGCTGGCCGCAAGATACGGCCTTCCCGTTCAGAGCTACTGCATCGGCCGGCTGTCCTGGGAAGCGCCCGCCTGCTATGGAGCGGTATTCGGCCTGGAAGAGCCGGCGGCAGGAGAGCCGGCAGAGGAAAAGAAGACTGCCGGGCGGCTGGACAGGGCGCTGACGGCGCAGAATCCGGATTATCTGGATCTTCGGAGGCTGGGCTGCCTGGGGCGGCCGCAGGTGATCTGCCTCTCCCCGGAGGAATATGAGGTCTTTCTGGAGGAGCTGGGAATGACCGGAGGACACGGGAAGCCAAGGCATGCGGCGGGAGCGGTCCCGGAACCGGTCTGGAAGAAATGGAAGGAAATCTCATCAGGGAGAAGAAAAGAGTGAACAGGGAAGATAAGAAGAAAGAAAAGAATTACAGATTCGGCCTGGCTTTCAAATATATCCTGGGCCTCTGCGCCGTGGGGCTGTGCATCATGACGGGAACCGCCGCGGTGGGCGTTTCCGCCTACTGGCAGTCCATCACAAGACAGTACAATGAAATGGCCTATCAGGTCGCCCGCACGGCGGAGGGCTATTTTACCGGGGATGAGCTTGCCGGGTACGCGGACGCGGTGTACCGCTACTGCACCGGACAGGCGCAGAAGGAGGAGATCGACCGGATCGCGGAGAGCGAAAGCTATCTTCGGATCAAAGAGCAGCTGGACGGGCTGCGCGCCTCCATGCAGGCAAACGATATCTTCGTATTTGTCTTTGACATCGATCTTCTGAAGAATTTCGACCAGGAAGCCTATGACCGGATGGAATGGAATCCCATTTACTACATCACGGACAGCTATCATATCGAAGCGGAGCAGTTTTCCATCGGAGACAGGAGCGCGGTCCTAAAAGATTATGTGCAGGACTGCATCCAGGCGTATGAAACGGGCGTACATGCAGATAATTATTTTATCTCGGAAGGAGAATTCGGCTATAACACCTCCGCCATGTATCCCGTGGTGCAGGACGGAAGGACCGTGGCCTTCATCGGCGTGGAGATCCCCATGTCCACCCTGCAGGAAAATGTGAGAGACTATCTTGTGCGCATCATCCTTGTGGGAAGCGCGATCACCCTGCTGCTCCTTGCGGCAGCCGCCTGGTTCCTGATGCGCACGCTGATCGACCCGGTGAAGCAGGTGGCGAAGGCGGCGGGCATGTTCGTAAAGAACAACAACATGATCTCGGAAAAACTAAGGCGGATCCATACGGGCGATGAGATCCAGATGCTCTCCGAAAGCGTCTTGAAGATGGAAGAGGACATCAACGCCTATATCGAGAATCTGACCCGGGTGACGGCGGAAAAGGAGAGGATCGGCGCGGAGCTGGATGTGGCGGCCCATATTCAGGCGGACATGCTTCCGAGTATTTTCCCTCCCTATCCGGACCGGAAGGAGATCGACATCTATGCCACCATGACTCCCGCCAAGGAGGTGGGAGGGGATTTCTACGATTTCTTCCTGGTGGACGACGACCATCTGGCGCTGGTGATGGCGGACGTATCCGGAAAGGGCGTCCCTGCGGCGCTGTTCATGGTGATCGCCAAGACCCTCCTGAAAAACAGGGCGCAGATGGGCGCTTCCCCCAAAGAAGTGCTGGAAAGCGTGAACAATCAGCTCTGCGAAAACAACGAGTCGGAGATGTTCGTGACGGTCTGGCTCGGGATCTATCAGCTTTCCACCGGAAAACTGATCGCTGCCAACGCCGGGCATGAATATCCCGCGGTGAAAAGAGAGGGAGAGGGCTTTTCCCTTTATAAGGACCGGCACGGTCTGGTCCTTGCCGGCATGGAAAACAGCCGCTACCGGGAGTATGAGCTGACCCTTGCGCCCGGCGAAGCGCTTTTCGTCTATACGGACGGGGTGCCGGAAGCGACGGATGCGCAGAATGGGCTGTTCGGAACAGATCGGATGCTCTCCGCGCTGAACGCGCATCCGGAGGCGTCCGCGCAGGAGCTTCTCGGACAGGTCAAGGCGGAGATCGACCGCTTTGCGGGAAGCGCGCCGCAGTTTGACGACATCACCATGCTCTGCCTGGTGAACCGCAATGAAAGGGAAGAAAATGAAGGAAATAACGCTTGACGCCACCATCGGCAATATCGGAGAAGTGACAGAATTCGTCAACCGCAGTCTGGAGGAAGGCGGCTGCCCGATGAAGGCGCAGCTGCAGATCGATATCGCCGTTGACGAGCTGTTCGGAAATATCGCTCACTACGCCTACCGGCCGGAGACGGGGCCCGCCACAGTCCGGATCGAGATAACGGAAAAGCCGCCTGCCGCCGTGCTCACCTTTATCGACAGCGGCGTCCCCTATGATCCTCTGGCGAAGGAGGACCCGGATGTGACGCTCTCCGCGGGAGAACGGGAAGCGGGCGGACTTGGGATCTTTCTGGTAAAGAAGAGCATGGACGACATGACCTATGAATATAAGGACGGACAGAATATCCTGAAGATCCGGAAAAACTTCTGATCCTTCGGGAGAGGGAGCGGGCGGCGGTTTCGTGCATCCGGCCATTCCCATCGCTTCGCGATGGGCCGGATGCTTTCTGCCGATACGTTTTCGTACGGTCTGCGCAGGAAATGCGCAGACCTGGCTGTTACGCGGTTTCCGTCCCCCGCTCTCAGTTCTGCGGGCTGCGTTCTTTCATCAGAAGCTCCAGCAGGCATCTGGCCGCGGCTCCCAGCGGCCTCCCGGGATCGCGGACCAGACAGACATGGCGGAGAGGAATCTCTTCCTTCAGGGGGATGGAGAACAGCTTTCCCTGTTCCAGGGAATCCTCCACCAGCTTTTCCGGTACGAAGGCCAGACCGAGATTGTGTCTCGCGACCGGAAGCAGCAGGTCCGCGTTCGCCATTTCAATATCATAATGCAGAGACAGACCGTGTGCGGCAAAGAAATCTTCATAGAAGCGGTAGGACATGGTGGATCCGGAAAGACCGGCCAGGGGATACTGCTTCAGGTCGGAAAGGCTCAGGGGAGTGCTGCACAGATGCGCGAAGCGGGAGCCGCCCACCAGGACGCTCCGGATCGGGCGCAGACGGACAGAGGTATAGGGCTTTTCGATCTGAAAGGGGGTAGGGACCACGGCAAGGTCTGTACGCCCTTCTTTCATGTCGGAAAGCACCTGGGCTGTGGTGCCGTTGCTGATGCGGATCTTTACGTCCGGGTGTTCCTGCTGGAAATCGGAAAGCCGGTCGAGAAGAAGGCAGTGGAGCGCTGTTTCCGTCGCGCCGATGCTGACGGAGCCGCCGTGCAGGCCAAGGGCCAGCCCCAGCTCCTCTTCTCCCCGCAGGATCCTTTCGCAGGCCGGAGCCACATACCGGTACAGAAGCTTTCCCTCCGGCGTGAGCGTGACGCCGTGGCGGGAGCGGATGAAGAGCCGGCAGCCCAGCTCGCTTTCCAGGTTCTGGATGCTCCTTGTGACCGCCGGCTGGCTGGAAAGCATCGCACCCGCTGCCTTTGTAAAGTTGCTGTATTTGGCGACATAATAAAACGCTTTATAGTAATCGAAGCTTGCATCCATGAAAAAGTCTCCTGTCTGTGTGATCTTAAATATGCGTTTCTGATATAATACATATATCATATTATTATTTTTCAATATGATTTAATCATAGTATAATACGCCAGGAACAAAATGAAAAGACAGGAATCAAAGCGTGCTGCTGCAGTATTTCAGCCGGCAGACGACAAAAGGAGGAGTAAGATGGCGGATAGGGATACCGTAAGGACAGATGCTTCTCAGACGGAAGGTTCCTCGGAACAGTCCATCGGAGAGGTCCTGAAGCGCCTTGTTGACGTGGAGGAAGCGGCCGGCCAGATGAAGGATGCGCTGGAGGCCAGGAAGAA
>CALWGL010000195.1 GCA_944380025.1 uncultured Lachnospiraceae bacterium | reverse complement strand
TATACCTTCTCCCTGGCCTCCTTGCTGATATAACCCCGGTTATTCAGCACCCGGGACACCGTACTGACCGTAAGACCGGTCTCCCTCGCCACATCCTTCAGTGTTGCCATGATTTCCTCCAGCGCCTTGTCATTCTGTCTGTTGATCTCTTTTAAGCTAAGGCGTTTTCATTATATCACAACCATCTGATATTTCCAATGTCAATTCCGTTACAATTCTGCCGAAGGCTGAATTGCAGCAAAAAAAGACCGCAGGGGTCGGGGGAGACCCATGCGGACTCAAAAAAGAAGGGGGTTAAGATGTTCCATTCCTCTGCCGGGAATTTAGGGAGGGACCCGGCTGACGGGAACATCCTTATGGTAATGATATCTTTTGGGGAAAAGATATCAGGAGGGGTATTGCTACAGTCAGGCGTGATCTCCGGAGGACCGATGCCGCACCGCCTTTATAAAACATGAAAGGGAGGGGGAAAAGAGTTCTCAGCGGATGAGCTTCGGTTTTTTCCGTTTCGTCTCATGCCTTACTGTGCTTTGATAATAGCATTCCAAAAGTTATATGTCAACCGGTTAACATACATTTCGTGCTTTTACCGAACATATTGATATGTCATCTTTACAGAAATAAAATTATGCACAAAAACCTCCGTGAAATCCGCGGTTTCAGCGGCTTTTTTAACTGTGCCTCCCGCCGTTTCGTTCCTTTCTGCGTTCTCGGATATGTCAATCGTTTGATATCCCGCCGTCTGCCGCTCCTTACCGCAGGATCCGGCGCAGCAGCCATTCCTTTTCTTTTGTGTAGGGCGGATAGCGAAGCGGCACATCCGGCCATGCGCCGCGGACCAGGATGGACTTTTCATGGGTAAAGGCATCAAAGCTTTTCTTTCCGTGGTAGCTTCCCATGCCGCTCTCTCCCGTCCCTCCGAAGGGCAGGCGGGAGGAAGCGAGATGAAGGACGGTATCGTTCACGCAGCCTCCTCCGAAGGACAGCCGGCCAAGGACTCTGCGGGCCGTGCTTTTATTCTTCGTGAAAAGATAGAGGGCGAGGGGCTTCGGTCTTTCCGCGATAAAGGCCTCCGCCTCCGGAAGCGTCCGATAGGTGAGGACGGGAAGGACGGGGCCGAAGATCTCCTCCCGCATGACAGGCGCATCCGGGGATACGTTCCGAAGCACCGTGGGCGCGATCTGCAGGGTGCTTCTGCGCCCTCTGCCGCCCGTCACGATCTCCTGTCCGGACAGAAGGCCCATCACCCGGTCGAAATGCTTCCCGTTCACCATCCTGGGATAGTCCGGATGTTCCAGCGGCCGCGCGCCCCAGAACCGGCGGATCCATTTTACCAGGCAGGCAAGGAAACGCTTCTGCACATCCTCCTGCACCAGGCAGTAATCAGGCGCCACACAGGTCTGTCCGCTGTTCAGAAATTTTCCGAAAACGATCCGCTTTGCGGCAAGATCCACATCCGCGTCACGCTCCACGATACAGGGACTTTTTCCTCCCAGCTCCAGGGTGACCGGGGTCAGATGCTCCGCCGCCTTCTTCATGACCAGCCTGCCCACATTTACGCTTCCCGTGAAAAAGATGTAGTCAAATCTCTGCTCCAGCAGGCCGGCGTTTTCCGCCCTTCCTCCCTCCACGACCGCCACATAGCGGGGCGGGAAGATCTCTCCGATCAGATCCCGGATGCAGCGGGAAACGGCCGGGGCATAGGCGGACGGCTTGATGACACAGCAGTTGCCCGCTGCGATCGCGCCCGCCGCAGGCTGCAGAGCAAGGAGAAACGGATAATTCCAGGGCGACATGACAAGCGTCACGCCGCGGGGTTCCCTGATCACACGGCAGCTGCCGGGAAACTGGGACAGGGAGGCAGGCGTGCGCACGGGTCTGGCATATTCCTCCGTATGCTTCAGAAGAAAGCCGATCTCCTCCTGCACCATCCCGATCTCCGTCATACGACTCTCAAAGGAGGATTTACGCAGATCCTGATACAGGGCCGCCTCGATCTCCTTTTCCCGCCGCCTGATCCCGTCCCGCAACCGGCGCAGGGCCGCGAGGCGGAAATTCACATCCTTTGTCCTTCCGCTGTCAAAAAAGGCTCTCTGTGCTTCCACGATCCGTTCTGTCTTCATACCTCTCCTTTCCCGCCGGAGCGCCCTCCGCGCGCCCGGCGCATCCTCCGCCGCGCGGAGCCTCCTTCTCACAGCGCTCTGTCAAGCCGCCGCACGCCCTCTTTTATCTTTTCCGGACTCAGCCCCCCGTAGCCAAGAAGGACCGTGGCGCAGTCCGCCTCAAAGGGCGCCGGCGCCGCCTCCCTCAGTCCGTAGATACGCACGCCGCAGGCTGCCGCCCGTTCCATAAGCTCCTCCTCTCTCCCGGGTCCACGGGATGTGAGAAGCATATGAAGCCCCGCGTATTCTCCGGACAGCCGGAATCGGTCCAGAAGCGGCTGCAGGCATTCCAGCAGCAGGTCGTGCTTTTCCCGGTAGGCCTTTCTCATCCGGTTCAGATGCCGTTCAAAGGCTCCGCTCAGAATAAATTCGTTCAGAATGCTCTGATCGATCCTGGAAACGGTGGAGGAAAAAAATCCGCAGTTTTTTTCATAGGCTTCCAGAAGTCCCTCCGGCAATACCATGAAGCTGATGCGGATGGCCGGAGCGACGGATTTGGAAAAGGTGCCGATATAGATCACCCTTCCTGCCGTATCCGAAGACTGCAGGGAAGGAATCGGCTTTCCCCGGTAGCGGAATTCGCTGTCATAATCATCCTCCACCAGATAGCGTCCCGGCGCGGCAGAAGCCCAGCGCAGCAGCTCCGTCCGGCGTCCGATGGGCATGACTGTTCCCGTGGGAAACTGCCTGGAGGGCATCACATAGGCAACATCCGCCCCGGCGGCCAGCAGGCCGTCCGCCCTTATTCCGCTTTCATCGGAAGGGACGATGACCGTCCTTTCCGCAAAGGAAGAAAAGATCCGGAAGGCCCTCCGGTAGGAAGGATTTTCAAAGGCAGCCGTGATCTGCCTGCCCAGGATATACTGGAGAAGCAGCAGGAGATAATCGTTCCCCGCTCCCACGATGATCTGTTCCGGAGAGGCGTTCACGCCCCGGGACGCATGGAGATAACGGCAGACCGTCCTTCTCAGCTCCAGATCGCCGCGCGGCTCTCCCAGCGCGAACAGCTCCTTCCTGTCCCCGCTCAGGATATCCCTTGTGATCTTTCTCCAGGTTCCGAAGGGAAACAGGTTCATGTCAATGGCATTGGGCGAAAAATCGATATCAAACCGCTTTTCCGCCCCGGCCGGACTTCTTCTTTCCTTCCCTTCCTGTTCCTTCCGTTCTTTCGTCCCGCTCCCTCCTGCTTTTCCGAACCGGTACAGCTCCTCCACCCGGCAGATGAAGTAGCCCCTGCAGGGAACGGATTCGATATAGCCCTCTGACTGCAGCTGATCATAAGCCAGCTCCACCGTGCTCCTCGCCACCTGCAGATAATCTGCCAGAGAACGGGTGGAGGGGAGCTTCTCACCCGCGAGAAGCTTCCCCTCCCTGATCTCATCCGCGATATATTCATAGATCTGTTCGTATAAACGCTTTCCCTTTTCCTCCGTCAGATGGATCGCCAGATCGTTCATTTCCCGCCTTTCCGTCCGAAGCCTCCGCCTGCGGACCTGTTATCGTTTCCGCGTCTTCCGGTTCCTGAAACAGCCTTTCCGGACGCGGCGTCACGATGCCTTTCACTGCTTCGGCAGCTTAAAGGAGCTCTTGAGCGATACGATGCGGTTGAAGACCGGCTCGCCCGGCTTCGAATCCTTATAATCCACACAGAAGAAGCCCTGGCGCACGAACTGGAAGCTCTCATAGGGCTTCGCGTCTTTCAGGGAAGGCTCAAGGAAGCATTCCTTCACCGTAAGGGAATTGGGATTCAGGTTCAGGCTGCCGTCCTCGTTGTAGACCCCCTTCTCCTCGTCGATGATATTTTCATAGAGCCGCACCGTGGCGCGAAGCGCTTCCGGCGCATATACCCAGTGAATGGTTCCCTTCACCTTGCGGGCATTAAAGCCGCTTCCGGACTTCGTCTCCGGATCGTAGGTGCAGTGCACCACGGTCACGTTTCCGTCCTCATCCTTCTCGAAGCCCGTGCAGGTCACGAAGTAGGCGTTCATCAGGCGTACCTCGTTTCCGGGGAAGAGACGGAAATATTTCTTCGGAGGCTCCTCCATGAAGTCTTCTCTCTCGATATACAGCTCTCTCCCAAACGGGATCTGACGGTTCCCCAGAGCCTCGTTCTCCAGGTTGTTGGGCGCTTCCAGAAGCTCCGTCTGTCCCTCCGGGTAATTGTCGATCACCAGCTTAATGGGATCGAGCACCGCCATCACCCTGGGCCGCTTCAGCTTCAGATCCTCACGGATGCAGTATTCCAGCATGGCGTAGTCCACGGAGGAATTGCTCTTGGAGACGCCGCAGAGATCCACGAACATCTGAATGGATTCCGGCGTGAAGCCGCGCCTTCTCAGGGCCGCGATGGATACCAGCCTGGGATCGTCCCAGCCGTCCACAATGCCGTCCTCCACCAGCCGCTTGATGTAGCGCTTGCCCGTCACCACGTTGGTCAGATACATCTTGGCGAACTCGATCTGCCTGGGCGGGACCGGATACTCCAGCTCCCTCACCACCCAGTCATACAGGGGCCTGTGATCCTCAAACTCCAGTGTGCAGATGGAATGGGTGATCCCCTCGATGGCGTCCTCGATCGGGTGCGCGAAATCATACATGGGATAGATGCACCACTTGTCCCCGGTGTTGTGATGGCTCATGTGGGCCACACGGTAGATCACCGGGTCGCGCATGTTCATGTTGGGGGAAGCCATGTCGATCCTGGCCCGGAGCACCTTCTCCCCGTCCGCGTACATGCCGTTCTTCATATTTTCAAAAAGGGCAAGGTTCTCCTCCACGCTGCGTCCCGCGGAAGGGTCCTCCTTTCCCGGCTCGGTGAGCGTTCCGCGGTATTCCCGGATCTCATCCGCGGAAAGATCCGACACATAGGCTTTTCCCTTCCTGATCAGCTTCACGGCCGCCTCATACATCTGGTCAAAATAATCGGACGCGAAAAACAGCCTGTCCTCCCAGTCCGCGCCAAGCCACTTCACGTCGGCCTTGATGGAATCCACGAACTCCTGCTTCTCCTTCGTGGGATTCGTGTCGTCAAAGCGGAGGTTGAACTTGCCGCCGTATTCCCTGGCAAGTCCCGCGTTTAACAGGATGCTCTTGGCATGTCCGATGTGCAGATAGCCGTTGGGCTCCGGAGGGAAACGGGTATGCACCGTGTCATACACCCCTTCCGCCAGGTCCTTGTCGATCATCTGCTCGATGAAATTCCGGGAAGCCTTTCCTTCCGCGTTTTCCGTATCCGCAGCCGCTTCCGCGGCAGTCTTTGCCTTCTCCAGCTCTTTATCGCTCATATTCCGGATCTCTCCTCCTCAAAGCATATTATTTATAAGTAAAGATAATCTTATCACAAGAGCGGAAAATACGCAAACAGGAAAAGCGTTCCCCTTGCCGGTCCGCCGCGCCTGCCGGCGCATGGCCGGAGCATGGCCCGGCAGAAACATGCATTCCGCCCTTTCTGTCTGCCTTCTGCCCTCTTTTTATGGCCTTTCCCGTCCGGCCGTGCTAAAATGACAGCTGGAAAAATCAAAATCAGCTTATATTTTTAATGAGGAGGGATCTGTATGGATCGAATTCAGCTGAAAACAAACGCAAAGAGCGCCATGCGCGCGGCAAGACCGCATCCGGTTCTCGTCGCTCTTGTCTACGTCCTTATCCTTGCTGCCGTTCAGGCGGTCATTTCCATGATTTCCGGACTGGGAGACGCAGCGGCCGCGCTCCTGTCGGAGGGCTCCATGTCCTTAGGCTCCGCCGGTTCCCTGGCCATAGCCATTCTTCTTCCTTTTGTGGGAGCGATGGTCATGTCCTTTCTGCAGCTTGGCTATGTAACCTATACGCTGCACGTGATCGATCATAAGCCCGCCGGTTTCGGCGATCTGTTTTCCTGCGCCCGGTATTTTCTGAAGGCGTGGGGCCTTGGCCTGATGATCGGCATCTTTGTCGGGCTGTGGTCTCTTCTTCTGTGGTTCCCCGGCGTGATCGCTTCCTACCGGTACTCCCAGGCCTTCTTTATTCTGGCCGAAAATCCGGAAAAGGGCGTCATGGAATGCATCCGCGAAAGCAA
>CALWGL010000194.1 GCA_944380025.1 uncultured Lachnospiraceae bacterium | reverse complement strand
CTGTATAACGCGATGGAGCTGCTGAAGGCGGCAAGCCCGAACGCTCAGTTCCTTCTGATCTCTCCGACCTACTGTCAGTTCTATGAGAACGGCTATATGGTAACGGACAGCAATATGAAGAATTACGGAGAGGGAACGCTGACGGATTATGCCAATGCATGCAGGAATGTCGCGGAGATGTCGAACACTCTTTATATTGATGCCTACAGCACCATGGGGATCAATATCTATACCGCGGAGGAATACCTGGAGGACGGCGTTCATCTGACGGAAGCGGGAAGGACCCTGTATGCCAGAGCGGTGTCGAGCTGCCTGAAGTATGGAAAGCCGGGCGAGGTATCCGGAAATTCGGTTTATTATTAAGAGATATGGAAAGAAGGCCTGATGCCGGAGGGGATGGATATGTCCTGGATGTATCCATCTCTTTTCCGTTGATGCTGCAGTTCATTCGTCCGCCGGAACCAGCCGGATGCCGGTACGGTTCTGCCGAAGGCTGAACCGTAGTTACTGTTCACGGGGGCAGGGGACCAGATGCAATGTTATGATTAATTTTTGCAGGAAAACATTCCGCAGAGTCTTCCACGGAACTTTTTTCGCTCATATACGGTTGAAAAATGAAAAAATAGCTTTGTAACCGTACAAAAATTCATTTTTTACGGATCCAATTCCGGAAAATACTATTCTGAACCGTATTTTTCATGGCGTGATACGGTTAAAAACTTGAAAAATCTGTTTTTAACCGTACCGAATAGCCTAAAAGTACGGTTACAGATGAGAAAATCAGGTATGTAACCGTACTGATGACAAAATAGTGGTAAAAAGTACGGTTAAGGACTGGAAAATCTCCTTTTTAACCGTCGCTTCAGACTTTTTGTACGGTTATACAATGTAAATTCTTATTTTAAACCGTATCAGAGCATCCTGCCGGATATGAAGCAGGGGGGCGATATGGGAGAAGGAATCAACAGCAGTATTTTCCCGTCCCATGAAAAGTAACGAACCGTAACGGCTCCAGCCGGGCAGCGGGGAAGTTTCATTGCAATGCTCCGGCCCCTATGCTATAATGTGCGAAAAGGCGCTTGTCTGAAGCTGCTGTGCCTGCGGCGGGAAGCCTGCGCAGGCGGTTTTCGCTGCGGCCGGAGCAGAAAGCGTCCTGTAAGGAGGAAAAGATGTTAGATAACAAGACCATACTGATCACGGGCGGAACCGGATCCTTCGGAAAGAGCTTCACCAGATACGTGCTGAAGCATTACCATCCGAAGAAGATCATCATTTATTCCAGGGACGAATACAAGCAGTTCGTGATGCAGAATGAACTGAAGGAATATGCTTCCGTGATGCGGTATTTTATCGGGGATGTGCGGGACAAGGACCGGCTGAAAAGAGCCTTCGAGGGCGTGGACTATGTGATCCACGCGGCGGCCTTAAAGCAGGTGCCGGCCTGTGAGTACAATCCCAACGAGGCGATCCGCACGAATATCAACGGAGCGCAGAATGTGATCGACGCGGCGCTGGATACCAACGTGAAGAAGGTGATCGCTCTGTCCACGGACAAGGCGGTGAATCCGGTCAATCTTTACGGCGGCACCAAGCTGGTGAGCGACAAGCTGTTCGTGGCTGCCAACGCCTATTCCGGCACCAAGGACATCAGCTTTGCCATCGTCCGCTACGGCAATGTGGCGGGAAGCCGCGGCTCCATCATCCCGCTGTTCCACAACATCATCAAAAACGGCGGCACGGAGCTCCCTATCACGGACATGCGCATGACCCGCTTCTGGATCAGCCTGACGGAGGGCGTTGAACTGGTGATCAAGGCCCTGAGAGAGGCGAAGGGCGGGGAGACCTTCATCAGCAAGATCCCTTCCTTCCGCGTGCCGGATCTGGCGGAGGCCATGCTTCCCGGCTGCAGACTGAAGGAGATCGGCATCCGCCCCGGCGAGAAGCTGCATGAGATCATGGTGACCACGGAGGATTCCTTCAACACCTATGAATACGATAAGCATTATATCGTTTATCCGCAGATGGTGTTCAACGACAGACAGGTGCCGGACCTTTCCGGAAAAAAGGTGGAGGAAGGCTTCTCCTACAGCTCCGGCACCAACAGCGAATGGCTTTCCGTGGAGGATCTGAGGGAACGCCTGAAGGAAGTGGAGCTGGAAAAATAAAAAGCGCGCGTCTGCAGCGGAGCGTGTTGGAACTGGAAACATGGACAGCCCGGAAGCGTCAGCCGCCTTCGGGCTGTTTTTTCTATCAGAATATTATTTTGGAAATATTTGCCGAAAGCCGGCAGGGAAGGAACGCCATGCGAAAGGCGAAGGCCGGCTTTGGCAGATGGAGGGACAGGATCATGGAAGCAAAAAATACGGTGCCTGCGATCGCGGGAGGAAAACCGGTTCGGGAAACGAAGATTTTTTACGGGCATCAGTATCTGGACGAGGCGGATTACAGGGCCGTCCTGGATGTGCTGAAGAGCGATTATCTGACCTGCGGGCCGAAGATCGAAGAGCTGGAGGAAAAGCTGTGCCGTCTGACGGGCGCGAAGCATGCGGTGGCGGTCAGCAACGGGACGGCGGCTCTGCACATCGCCTGCCTGGCGGCGGGCGTGGGACCGGGGGATGAGGTGATCACCACGCCCATCACCTTTGCGGCATCCGCGAACTGCGCGCTTTACTGCGGAGCGAAGCCGGTGTTTGCGGATATCGATGAACATACCTACAATATCGACCCGGAGCGGGTGCGCGCTCTGGTAACAGAGAAAACGAAGGCTGTGGTTGCGGTGGATTTTACCGGGCAGTCCACGGAGCTGAAGGAGCTCCGTAAGATCTGCGATGAATATGGCCTGGTGCTGATCACGGACGGCGCCCATTCCATCGGCACCCGGTATGACGGAAAGCCCACGGGCTCCATCGCGGATCTGACCACCTTCAGCTTCCATCCGGTGAAGACCGTGACGAGCGGCGAGGGCGGCGCGGTGATGACGGATAACGACGAATATCACAGGCGGCTGCAGCTGTTCGGAAAGCACGGGATCACCAGGGATCCGTCCCTCATGTCGAAGGAGCCGGACGGCCCCTGGTACTATGAGCAGATCGAGCTTGGCTATAATTACCGCATGACGGACATCCAGGCGGGGCTTCTGATCAGCCAGCTGGACAAGCTGGAAATGTTCCGGGCCAGACGGAAGGAGATCGTGAGACGCTACAACGAAGCGTTTTCTCAGATCCCGCAGATCGCCGTGCAGCAGGAGATCCCGGAGTCTGATACCACCAGGCATCTGTACATCCTCCGGATCCGGCCGGAAACGCTGAGGATCGACAGGAAGGGCTTTTTTGAGGCGATGGCGGCGGAAAACATCTGCTGCAACGTGCACTATATCCCGGTCTATTATTTCCCGTATTATCAGAAGCTGGGATATCAGAAGGGCCTGTGCCCGAAGGCGGAAAAGCTGTATGAGGAGATCCTTTCCCTGCCGCTTTACTACGCGCTGAGCGACCAGGATGTGGAGGACGTGATCGAAGCCGTGCGCAGGATCTGCGCCTGGTTCGCGAAATGACGGAGTCCGGCGGCCGGAAGCGTGCCGGCGGCGGGGGCGGCCGGAAAGGAGCTGCCGGCCGTATGTGCGCCGGCGGCTGGGAGTGTGGCAGCCGGAAAGGCGCTGCCGCCCGTATATGTGCCGGCGGCCGGAGAGGAGCCGGCGCTCTGCCGGGAAAGGAGGGAATGCCGCGTGCAGCTGAGTGTGATCGTACCGGTTTATAATACGGCCGGGGAGGGAAAGCTGGAATACTGTCTGAATTCTCTGGTCAGCCAGACCCTGGAGGATATGGAGATCATCGCTGTGGACGACTGCTCCACGGACGATTCCTGGCAGATCCTGCAGCGTTTTGAAAAGGAATATCCGGGGAGATTCCGGGCCGTCCATTCCGAGGTGAACCGGAAGCAGGGCGGAGCGAAAAACATCGGCCTTTCCTTCGCCCGCGGCGAGTGGATCGGCTTTATCGACAGCGACGACTGGATCACGCCGGACATGTATGAGAAGCTCCTTTCCCGCGCAGGACAGACGGGAGCGGATATGGTGGGCTGCGATTACTGCCTGACCGATGAGCACAGCATGAAGGTGGGGCAGGTGGTACCCAACAACCGGCCGGAACAGACGGGGATCCTGGATCATGAAAAATACGCCTCCCTCATCCTTGACAGCGGAAGCCTGGTGGTGAAGATCTACAGAAGGGAGATCATCCTGGGCTGCGCCAGCCGTTTCCCGGAGGGGATCTTCTACGAGGACAATGCGCTGGGCAACACCTGGATGCTGCGGGCAAAGCATTTTGAATACATTCCGGAGCCCATGTATTACTATTATCAGCATGACGCGTCCACCGTGCACACCATCACAAAAAAACGCTGCGAGGACCGGATGCAGGCGGGGCGGATCATGATCGCCGAGGCAAAAAAATACGGCTACTTCGAAGAATATTACAGGGAGCTGGAATACAGCTTTACCGTTTTATTCTATGTGAATACCCTGTTTTCCTACATGCTCGGCGTGAAACAGAAAGACCCCGCCTTCGTGAAGGCCATGGGCCGCGAGATGCGGGAGACCTTTCCGGATTTTCAGAAAAATCCCTGGTATCAGGAGCGTTTTAATGAAGAGGAAAAGCGGCTGGTGGATCTGCAGCAGCGTTCCACGCCGAGGTTCATGCTGTATTTTACCCTGCTCTGGACCTGGCGGGGACTGAGGAAGAAGCTGGCAGGGAGGAGAGTATGAAAGCAGTATTGATCGGCGCAGGGGAGGAGTCCCTGCATACCATAGAAGCGGCCCGCAGGCTTGGCGTGTCGGTGACGGCCCTGGACGGAAATCCGGAAGCCCCCGGGCTGAAGGCGGCGGATGAGGGGCTGGCGGTGGATATTTCCAGGGAGGATGAGGTACTGGATGCGCTGCGCGGCAAAGACGGGACAGGACCGGATTTCGTGCTCACCGGCCCCCTTGGCCGGTATCTGACCACGGCGGGGGTGGTGAACGACGCGTTCCATCTGCGCGGCATCAGCAGACAGTCGGCGGTCTGGTGCACGGATAAATATCTGTTCCATGAAAAGCTGCGGGAAGCGGGACTGCGCGGCTGCCGCTGTGAACTGGTTCCCGCCTTTTGGGGAAAAGAAGAGAGAGAACGGCGCGGGATCGTGGATAACCTGCTGGAAACGGCGCGGGAGTTTTCCTTCCCTGCGATCCTGAAGCCCCGATACGGTTCCGGCAGCCGGGGGATCTTTTTCCTGGACAGCGTCCGGGAGCTGGAGACGGCGCTTTGGGAGCTGGCCGGAGAGCCCGGCAGACCTGCGGGAGAGCCCGGCAGACCTGTTGGAGCGTCCGGCGGACCTGCGGAAGAGCCCGGCAGACCTGTTGGAGCGTCCGGCGGACCTGCGGAAGAGCCCGGCAGACCTGTGGGGAAAAATGGCGGTACAGGGAATACAGCCATCGCTGCGGGAAAATCCGGCGTCAGGGAAAGCGCGGCGTCGGAGGAGGATTATGTGCTGGAGGAAGCGGTTTCCGGCACAGAATACGGAGTGGACGCGGCGCTGGACGGCAGGATCTACCGCCAGATCCTGCTTCGCAGGAAGCTGCTGACGCCGCCGCCGGCAAGACAGGCCGTTGGGTATTTTTCCGTGACAGGCAGGACAGAGGAGGAGGCGGCTCTGATCCGCCGGGTTCAGGAGCAGCTTTCCAGGGCGGCAGAGACGCTGCGGCTTCAGGACTGTCTGTTTCACGCGGATCTGATGATCGAGGGGGAGCGGGTCTTCATCATCGAGCTTTCCGCGAGACCCTCCGGCCATCATCTGCATGACCGGTTCACGCCCATGGCGACGGGCGTGGATATGGCGGAGACCTATATCCGCAGTCAGTGCGGCCTCCCCTACAGCTATGAGCCCAGGGAAACCAGAGGACTTCTGATCCGGTATTTTGCCCTCCCGGAGGGCGTGGTAAGACATGTGCCGGAAAAGGAAGAGCTGAACCTTCCGGAGGATGTGATCCTGCGTGCCTGGGACTGCGGGATCCGTCCCGGAGACCGTCTGGAGCGGGTGATAAACGGTCATTCCGTAATGGGACGGGGATATTTTATCCTGGAAGGAGATGCGGATGAAAAGCTGGAGGCGGCTGCGGAGGGGATCCTGGGGAGATTCGCGGTGGAGCGGGGATAAGCCCCGGGGCCGTACTATTTGAATGAAAACAGGGACAAAAAGGAGGGACAGACGTAACAGTTCTGCCGAAGGCTGAATGGTTACGGACAGATT
>CALWGL010000193.1 GCA_944380025.1 uncultured Lachnospiraceae bacterium | reverse complement strand
GAAGACAGCACAAGGAGAGCGGCATGCATTACGGCTTTTATGAATTGATCCTTTATTTTTTCCTGTATTCCTTTCTGGGGTGGTGCGCGGAGATCGCCTACGCGGCGGTCCGGCATAAGCGGTTTCTGAACCGGGGCTTCCTGAACGGCCCGTTCTGTCCTGTTTACGGTTTCGGCATGGTGCTGATCCTGATCTTTTTCGGGCCGGAGCTGGACTCTTTCCTGTTCCTTGCAATCGGCTGCGGCGTGGTGGCCGTGGTCCTGGAATTTTTCACGGGAATGCTGATGGAACGGCTGTTTCACTGCAAATGGTGGGATTACTCCGGCTATAAGAGCAGCCTTGGCGGATATGTGTGCCTTCCCTTTTCCTGCCTCTGGGGCCTGGGAGCCGCGGCCTGTCTCACCTTTCTTCAGCCCTGGCTGATCCGGCTGTTTCTGTTTATTCCACAATGGGCGGAAAGGACGCTCGCGATCGTCCTGACACTTTTGTGTCTGGCGGATTTTCTGTCCGTTGCCGGAACGATCCGCAGGGTACAGAAAAGAAGCCGGATCGAGGAGATCGCTTCCGGCATGCAGAAGGTCTCCAACCGTGTGGGCGGAGCCATTGCAGGCAGCATCGTTAAGAGAATGACCCGGGCTTTTCCGAACCTGTCGGAAAAAGGGGAGAACAGCCTGTTCGCGGTTCGGGTGAAAAAGGAAAAAAGCGGCGTCTTCGCGGAGGGCTGCGGCTTTTACAAGCTGGTCTGGCTGTTTTTCATCGGCGCTTTCCTCGGGGATATCGCGGAAACCATATTCTGCCGGATCACCATGGGCTACTGGATGAGCCGAAGCAGCGTGGTTTACGGACCCTTCAGCGTGGTCTGGGGCATCGGCGTGGTGGTGCTCACCATGATGCTTCACCGTTACCGGGATAAGAGCGACCGCTATATCTTCATCTTCGGAACGGTGGTGGGCGGCGCCTATGAATATATCTGCAGCGTGTTTACGGAGATCGTGTTCGGGACCGTCTTCTGGGACTACAGCAAGCTTCCCTTCAATCTGGGAGGCCGGATCAACCTGCTTTACTGCTTTTTCTGGGGCGTGGTTTCCGTGGTCTGGATCCGGAATCTCTATCCGCCCCTGTCCCGGCTGATCGAAAAGATTCCAAGAAAGCCCGGCATCGTCGTCACCTGGATCCTGGTGGTCTTCCTGGCGTTTGACATGCTGGTCTCTTCCATGGCCCTGACCCGTTACAGCGCCAGGTACCTGGGAGAGGAGCCGCGGACTGCCGCGGAAAGGCTGCTGGATGAACGCTTCCCCGATGAACGGATGGAGAAGATCTATCCCAAGGCAATCATCCGGGCGGTGAGCGGCGATTCTGCGCCGCCGAAGCCGGATTCCCTGCCGCAGGAGCCGTCGGAGTGAAAAGGCGGCAGACCGCGCAGGCAGTCCATAAACCGAAAATGACGCGCAGGCAGTCCATAAACCGAAAATGACGCGCAGGCAGTCTGCAGACGGAAAATTCCTGTCCTGAAGTCGCAGAAGCGGGGCAGAAGCAAGACAGAAGCGGGGCGGAGCGGTCCGCCCGGAAGGAGAGCAGCATGGTACCTATACTTGCCAGAATGGCGGTGATCATCAAGGCCGATCACGATACCAACGTGATCACGGGAAATTATGAAATGGCTTATATCTGCGGCCTTATGAGCCGCTTTGCGGGGATTCCCGCACAGGCTTTTGAAACGCCGGAGGCCATGCGGGAAAAAACGCTCGCGGCGCTTTCCGGATACCGTCCGGCGGACGACCGGGAGACAAATCTTCTCCGGATGCTGGACGCCTATCAGCCGGAGGCCGCGTACGACGATCAGGTAAGAGAGCTTTACCGGATGGGACTGGAAGAGGACAGGCCCTGGCAGAAGTAAGGAAAGGAACCAGACGTTTATGAAGCAGAAACGGATCCTGCTTATCACCACCGGAGGCACCATCGCCTCTCACAGGACCAGCCACGGGCTGGTTCCCACGCTGACCGCGGAGGATATTCTGGAGGTGCTTCCCGATATGGGAAAGCGCTGTCAGCTGGAAGCGAAGAATCTGTTCCGGATCGACAGCACCAATATGACCCCGGAGCACTGGAAGCGGATCGCGGGAGAGATTAAGGCGCATTACCTGGAATACGACGGCTTTATCATCTGCCACGGGACGGATACCATGGCCTATACGGCGGCGGCCCTGTCCTATATGATCCAGGATTCCCCCAAGCCCATCGTTCTCACCGGCTCCCAGCGCCCGCTGGAAACGGAGATCTCCGACGCGCGCATGAACCTCAGAGACAGCATTCTGTATGCCCTTGACGATGCCTCCTGCGGCGTCTGCCTGGTATTCGGCGGCAAGATCATCGCCGGGACCAGGGCCAAAAAGACCAAGAGCATGAGCTACAACGCCTTTTCCAGCATCAATTATCCGGAGCTTGCCGTCATGCGCGACGAGCATCTGGTACGCTATATTCAGCCTAAAAAGCCGGAGGGCGGACCGGTTTTTTATACGGAAATGGACCCTGGGGTGTTTCTCCTCAAGCTTACGCCCGGCATCTCGCCCCTGATCCTTTCCGATATTTTCTCCCGGTATGACGGTCTGATCGTGGAAAGCTTCGGCGTGGGCGGTATTCCGGACAGCATCCTGCAGGAATTTGAACATCAGCTGAAAAAATACGGAACACGGAAAGCGGTGGTGATGACCACTCAGGTAACCTATGAGGGAAGCAATATTGGCGTCTACGAGGTGGGAAAACGCGTGCAGGACAAGTTCCCCCTCCTGGAGGCCCGGGATATGAACCTGGAAGCGGTTTTCACCAAGCTCATGTGGATCCTGGGCTGCCGCCCGGAAAGCCATGAACAGGTACGGGAGATGTTTTACCGGACCATCAACTATGATATCTTCTGTTAAGCGGCCTTCCTGTGAATATTTACCACCTGTGCTTCATATACTTTATACAGAAACAGGGACATGCGGGAAAGCCTCTCCATGTCCATAAAGCAGACTGAAAAAAAGGAAGCGGAAAGCCGCTTCGGATCGGAGGACAGGTTTATGCCGAGAGGGAGAAAAAAGCTGACGCTGGAGGAAAAGATCCGGGAGACGCAGCAGTCCATCTATAATCTGGAAAACAGGACGCAGGAGCTGTACGAACAGCTGCAGGAGTTTTTGGAGGAGCAGAAGAAACAGGAGCTGGAAAAGCTTTCCGACGCCCTGAACGAGGCCGGCGTTTCCGTGGAGGAGGTGCTGGAGCAGCTGCGGACGCAGGAGGAGAGCGGACAGACGGCGCATATTGCCTGATCGCCTACCGGAAAGGCAGCTGGAAGAAAAAGGCACTGGAAAAGAATACCGGGACGTCGGCCGCAGGTTAACGGCCGACGCCCCGGTCATGATCACCTGGGCGAGCTGTAGCGGGAGGTTCCCACATATTGCGTGCTCACTTTTTTTCCGTCCTGATAGGTGGTAAAGTAAGTCTTTGCGGAAAGGCTTCCCGTTTCTTCTGACCAGAGCTTATAGCTCCGTCCGTTCAGATCCTGATCCCAGACCAGACAGTTCACGATCAGATTCTTTCCCTTCGTCGTATAGGCCTGCAGGATGACAGGAGCGGAATAATCGTTCCGAAACCGCAGGTCTTTGCTTCCTTTGGAAATGGCCGCATCCAGTCCCAGCGGAAGGTAATGGACCGGCATGCTGTGGGGATGCCGTTCAAGGACCGTAAGTCCCGCATTTTTTACCGCATTATAGACCGTAGAGGATACCTGGCAGATGCCGCCTCCGATCACAGGAACGGTTTTCCCGTTTACATAGCCGTCCGCAGACCGGTAGCCATTGGCGGTGGTACGGGGCTTGATCGCAGTGCTGACAGAAACCTCCTGGCCGGGCATGATGACCATATTGTTGAGGTGACCGGACGCTACCTTGAGATTGGTGATCCGGTTGGAGGAACTGGTGGTAAAGCCGGTGGTGCAGGAACCCGCCTTTACAAAATCCGAACTGTAGCTTATCTCTCCGTCGACCACTACGGGCGACACGTATTCGTCGGTCAGCTCCAGCGCGAGCGTCTGCGGCTTTCCGGCGGCGAACTGCTGCTGAAGCGTGGTCAGGATCCAGGCCTTTACCGTATCCTTCAGCTGGTAGTAAACGGTGCCGGAGCTGCGGACATAGCTTCCCGCTCCGTTGTCAAACAGAGTGATGTCTCCTTTCGACGCCTGAGCCTTCAGCTGTTCGTTGATGGAGGAGAGGAACACATCGATCACCGCGCTGTCGCCGATCACGCACTGGCGGACGCCGCCGTTTTCGGACAGGAATACCGGATAGTCCTTCATCAGACCGATCCCCATGGCCCAGGTCTGGCCGTTTCGGGAAAGCACGACGGCCTGGTTCAGCCAGCCGGCGTCGATGTATCTCTCATCGGATACAAAAGTTGTCAGGCCGCCTGCAGGCAGGGCCTGAGCGGCGGACAGCGGAAGCGGTACGGAAAGCAGGAGGCTGGCCGCAAGCGCTGCCGATAGGATTCTTATCTTCATGCTGTTTATCTTCCTTTCAGAGTGCAGATCTGTTTTTGCATGCTCCAACCAAGAATAGCATAATCTGCCGACATTTCCAACCCTTTTTTTCGAAAAAAAGATCAGGCAGATGTCTTTTCTGCGCTTTTTTCCTCCGCCGTCAGAGCCTCCTGTCTGTCCGCGCCTCCCTGGACGGGCTTCAGCCGGGCCGCCTCTTCCAGCTCTTTTTTCAGGTTCTTCTGCGCGGTGGAGAGCATCAGCTTGATCCGGTTCAGCTGGTTTACCTCGCTGGCTCCGGGATCGTAGTCGATGGCCACCACATTGGATTTTGGATAGCGTCTGCGCAGCTCCTTGATGACGCCCTTGCCCACCACATGGTTCGGCAGGCAGCCGAAAGGCTGGGTGCAGACGATGTTGTTGGTGCCGCTCTTGATCAGCTCCACCATCTCGCCGGTGAGGAACCACCCTTCTCCGGTCTGGTTTCCGATGGAAACGATGGGCGCTGCATAGGATGCGATGGTTTCGATCCTGGTGGGCGCATGGAAATGCTCCGACCTTTCAAAGGCCTTCCTGGCGGCGGAGCGCATCCATTCCATGGCCCGGATGCCCGCTCTGGCGGCAAGCGCCGTCTTTTTGCTGGTCCCGAAATGATCCGCCTTGTACAGCTGGTTGTAGAAGCAGTAGAACATGAAGTCCAGAAGATCCGGGACCACAGCCTCCGCCCCTTCGGCCTCCAGAAGCTCCACCAGATGGTTGTTGGCAGCGGGGGCGAATTTTACCAGGATCTCGCCCACGATGCCCACGCGGGGCTTTCTCACATCGGAGATGGGGATCCGGTCGAAGTCCTCGATCATCTGCCGGCACATCTTAAAAAAGGTGAGAATGCCAGGACGCTTTGAGGTAAGGAAGGCCCTGCATTTTTCGACCCACTTCCGATGACATTCCTCCACGCTTCCGGGCGTCAGCTCGTAAGGGCGCATCCGGTAGACGCAGCGCATGAAAATATCTCCGAACACCGCGCCGTACACCGCGCGGATCAGGAGGTTCGCGTCCAGCTTAAAGCCGGGATTGCTCTCGATGCCCGCCATGTTGATGGAAATGACGGGAACCTGCTCCAGTACGGCCTTTGCCAGGGCGCGGCGGATGAAGCCCACATAGTTGGTGGCGCGGCAGCCGCCTCCGGTCTGCGTCATGACCACGGCCACCTTATTCACGTCATATCTGCCGGAAAGCAGGGCGTCCATGATCTGTCCCACCACGATCAGGGAGGGATAACAGGCGTCGTTGTTCACATATTTCAGTCCCATGTCCACGGCGCGGCGGTTGTCGTTGTCCATGACCTCCACATGATAGCCGCACACATTGAAGACGCTCTCCAGAAGCTCGAAATGGATCGGAGACATCTGAGGGCAGAGAATGGTGTAATCCTTTCTCATCTCCTCCGTAAAGACCACGCGTTCCAGAGCCGTGGAACGGATCTTACGTTTTTCCTGCTTCTTCTCCTTCTCCCGGATGGCGGCGAGAAGGGAGCGTACGCGGATCCTTGCCGCGCCCAGGTTATTGACCTCGTCGATCTTCAGGCAGGTATAGATCTTGTCGGAGCCGGAGAGGATATCGTTCACCTGATCGGTGGTCACGGCGTCCAGGCCGCAGCCAAAGGAATTGAGCTGGATCAGGTTCAGATCGTCTCTGGTGCGCACGAAGGCGGCCGCCGCATACAGCCTGGAATGGTACATCCACTGATCGGATACGATGAGCGGACGGTTCACGCAGCCCAGATGCGCCACGGAATCCTCGGT
>CALWGL010000192.1 GCA_944380025.1 uncultured Lachnospiraceae bacterium | reverse complement strand
CTGCCGCCCTTCCGCGTTCATGTGGTAGCCGTCCCGGTAGATCAGTTCGGAAACGGGAACGATCTCATAGCCCTGCTCCTTCAGATTGGTGATCAGCGTATCCAGAGCCTCCGCCGTGAATTTTGCCCCGTTGTGGCAGAGAATGATGGAGCCGCAGCCCAGATGCTTATGATCACAGACGGTGGAAATGATGGAATCCGCGCCGTAATCCTTCCAGTCCAGGGAATCCACGTCCCACTGAATGGAATAGTAGCCGCATTCGGCGGCGGTGCGGATCACGTCGTTGTCATAATCCCCGTAAGGAGGGCGGAACAGGAACATGTCATAGCCCGTCAGCTCCTTCACCTTCCGGTGGACGGATACGATCTCCTGACGTTTTTCATCGTTGGAGATCTGACTCATGTTTTTGTGGTTTTCGCTGTGGTTTCCCAGATCATGCCCGGCCGCCAGGATGGCCTTCACATCCTCCGGATAGGAATCCACCCAGCCGCCCGTCATGAAAAAGGTGACATGTACGTTGTGCCTGGAAAGGATATCCAGGATCTTTCCCGTGTCTTCGTTCCCCCAAGCGGCATCGAAGGTGAGGGCCACTTTTTTTTCCTGCGTATCCACGCAGTAGATGGGCAGCTCCCTGCCGTTGATGGTGCTGGATACGGAAACCGCGTCGGGAACGAAGGCGGTGATGCACCGGACGAAGGCAATGACGCCGAAGAGGAACAGGACGGACCTGATGATCTGCGCCCGGATGACGGCCTGACCGTTCTCCATTTCACGGAGCCGCTTTATCCTGCACTGTATGAGATGGACAAAATCTTTCCACATGATCTCTGATACCCGGAAATGTCTGTTGCTGCAGTATATGCGGAAGACGGGAAGTCCCATGCGCCGCTTTTCCTGTACCGGCAGGCGGCGCGGTATCCGGATGGCCCGGGGTATGCCAGTCCCTGCGGACGGTTTAAAAAGGATAATTTGTGTTTTGAAACCGTACTTTTTTCCATTATTTTGTCATCAGTACGGTTCAATACCTGATTTTCTTATCTGTAACCGTACTTTCGGGCTATTCGGTACGGTTTAAAACAGATTTTTCAATTTTTTAACCGTATCACGCCATGAAAAATACGGTTCAGAATAGTATTTTCCGGAATTGGATCCGTAAAAAATGGATTTTTGTACGGTTACAAAGCTATTTTTTCAATCTTCAACCGTATATGAGTGAAAAAGTTCCGTGGAAGCCCCTGCGGAATGTTTTCCTGCAAAAATTCATGGAACATTTCGTCTGGTCCCCCGCCCCGTGAAAAGTATCGCTGAATGACAGAAAAATGAAAGCACTTACATCAATGTCTCGACAAATGGCGGAGATTGGATTAGAATAACCAACAACAGAGGGAAAACGTACGGCGGGAGCGGAATGCATCCCGCTGCGCGCACTTCAGAATGAAATGCTTCGGCACGGAGGAAAAAATGGCGGAAGAAGCAAAGGAAAAGGCTGGAGGAAAAATGGCGGAAAGAACAGTGGAAAAAACATCGGAAAAGAAAGGAAGCGGGCAGCTTCTCCGGGCGATCGAAAACCCGTCGGAGGAGTTTTCTCCCGTTCCGTTCTGGTTCTTCAATGACAGGCCGGAGGAGGGAAAAATCCTGCGGGAACTGAAGGATTATAAGGAAAAAGGCGTGGACGCCATCGTGCTGCATCCCAGGATCGGGATCCCGGAGGATATCCCGTATCTGTCGGACGCTTATTTTCAGGCGGTCCGCTTTATCGTAAAGAGCGCGGACAGTCTGGGCATGAAGATCGTCCTTTACGACGAGGGGATGTATCCTTCCGGCTCCGCGCACGGAATGGTCATGGCAGAGAATCCGGACTATGCTTCAAAGGGGATCACCCTTTCCGATAAGCCGGAGGGCGGGGAGGTGATCACGGAATTTTCAGATGGAAAATATCTGGTATACGGCTTCACAGGAGGAACCATCCGGGGAATTCATTTTGGAGAGGACGACGGGGAGGCGGGCGCGCCGAAGTCGGCGGATATCCTGAATCCGGACGCGGTGGACGCCTTTATCCGGCTGACCCATGACCGCTATTATGAGGAGCTGAAGGAATATTTCGGAAATACCGTCGTCGCCTTTTTCACGGACGAGCCCTGTGCGCTGGGGCGCAATGCCGCCGCGTACCGGGAATGGGCGCCGGGACTGGAAAGAGAGCTTTCCGAAGGCGGAGGGAGCCTTCCGGAGCTGGAAGGACTTTTTACAGGAGAGGAAAACCGGACGACGGCGCTCTATCGCCGGCTGATCAAAAAGCATCTCCGGGAAACCTTCTATGCCCGGCTTTCCCGCTGGTGTGAGGGGCACGGGATCGCGCTCATGGGCCATCCCGAGGCCAGCGACGACGTGGAGGAAGAGCTGTATTTTCAGATTCCCGGACAGGATCTGATCATGCGCAGGGTCGCCCCGGAGACCGGCGGCCTTCTGGAATTCGATTCCGTACAGGCGAAGCTGTGTGCGGATATCGCCAGGCATCTGGGCAGACGCAGAAACGCCAACGAATGCTTCGGCGTGTGCAGCAGGCGGCCGTATGACTGGCATTTCACCGGCAGGGACATGGTCTGGTACATCAACTGGCTGACCATCCGCGGGGTGAACCTGCTCGTCCCCCATGCCTTTTATTACAGCACGGACGGAAAACGGAAGGAGGAGCGCCCGCCGGACGTGGGGCCCGCCAACATCTGGTGGCCCCATTACCGGAGGCTTTCCGATTATGTCAAGCGGCTTTCCTTCCTGATGACGGATTCCGTCGACGGCGCGCGCATCGCGGTTCTGTGCGACAACAACCGGGTGCCGTACCGGGAGACCGCCTGTCTGTATGAAAATCAGACGGAGTTCAATTATCTGCCCATCGCCCTGCTTCCGGAATGCAGGGTAAGGGACGGAAGGCTCTGCATCCGGGAGTACGCCTATGACGCGGTGCTGGATGTAAGGGATTTTCTGACAGAGGATCCGGACAGGAAAAAGATGCTTTCCGGCGTCCGGGTGGTTCGTTCCGCGCAGGAACTGACCGGGGGGCCGACGGGCGCCGAAGGAGAGAAGCGCCGCGCTTACGGCTTCCGGAGTGTGCTGACGGACGCGGCCTGTCCCGGCCTGCGCGCGGTCCGGCTGGAAAAATGGGGGACGGTGATGTATCTGTTTTCCAATGAGGGGACGGAAAACATCCGTACGGAGGTCACCGTGGCGGAGCGGGGCGGCCTGCTCCTTGCGGATCTGTGGACCGGGAAGGCATACCGGGCGGCTTCCCGTCAGACGGAAAACGGGACGGCTTTCCCGCTGGCGCTTCGGTCCTGCCAGGTTCTGCTGGCCGCAGCGGAGCAGGAAGAAGCATGCACTGCGGCTGCAGAGCCGGCGGAAACGGCCGCCGTTTCGGAAAAGACCGGGCGGGAAAGAACGGTTCAGGCGGAAACGGAGCGGTTTCCGGCGCAGCTTCTGCAGGAGCCGGAGGACTGGACAGACCGCTTTGTCCTGACGGAGAGGAGAGAAAACCGGGCCGTATATGAATACCGCTTCCGGAAGGAAACGCGGGCGCAGGAGCGGTTTCTGGTCCGGGGAGAGGAAATGGCGGAATGCTTCTGCAACGGGAAGTCCGCGGGCGTGAGCTTTTTTGGCCCTCACGTGTTTGAGATCGGAAAGCTTCTGCAGAACGGGGAGAATGCTGAGAATGAAGTGCGGCTGATCTTTACCGGAAGCGCGGCGAATGTATATGAACATGCCGGCCTTCCTTACGGAATCGGCGTTCTCTGACCGGGCGGTCTTTTCACGCGCAAAAAATCGCAATGAAACAGCAGAGAAAAGGAATGCGCCGAAGGACGGTTTCCGATATGATGAGAAAAAACGGAAGGCGTTTCGGAGGAGGAGACGCCCTGAAACGGAGGTCGGACTGAGAATGACGAAGGAACTGAAAAACTGGGTCTTTGCCGCAGGACAGGATCCGGACTGCCTGAAAAACGGAAGGGAAGTGACCCTTCCCCATACCTGGAACGTGGAAGAAGGACTGGAGGAATATCGGGGAACCGGCTGGTATTCATATACGCTGGATGTGCCCGGGGAATGGGCGGACAGACGGGTACGCCTGCGCTTCGGCGCGGCCTTTCACGAAGCGGCCGTATATGTGAACGGCAGGGAGGCGGGACGGCACGCGCATTCCGGCTACACGTCCTTTACGGTGGAGCTGACCGGGCTGTTAAAAGCCGGGGAAGAAAACCGGCTGACGGTCCGGGTGAGCAACGGATTTACCGATGCGCTGCTTCCCTTTCAGAGAAGTTTCGACTGGGCGGACGACGGCGGCCTGATCCGGGGCGTGACGCTTCTGGTCACGGGCGCGCATTTTCTGGACCGCGCGGCGGTAACCGCCCGGCCCATCCTGCTGAAGACGGCGTCTGCCGGAGGAAGAACGGAGAGCTGCCGGATGGAAGGCGGCCCTGCTGTCCTGGGCGTGAGCGTGCGGCTGAACTGCCCCGCGGCAGAGGAGGCCGGATCGCCCGCCGGAGCCCGCCTCGGAGAGGAAGCCGGATCGCCCGCCGGAGCCCGCCTCGGAGAGGAAGCCGGATCGCCCGCCGGAGTTCGCACCGGAGCCCGGCCTGAAGCGCCCGCGGCGGGCCTGACGCTTGCCTGGGAGCTTTTCCAGGAAGGAAGGGAGGAATGCGTCCTGCACGGGTCCGCCCCCTGCGCCATCTTCGGAGAACGGAAAAAAACGGCTGACTTTGACGGGACGGAGCGGGAGATCACGCTGAAGCTGCCGGAGCGGATCCTGGAAAACGTGGATTACTGGCATTTTGACCGGCCGGCCCTTTACCGGCTCCGCCTCACCCTGAAAAACAGGGGTGTGACGGAGGATGTATGCGAGACGGTGTTCGGCTTCCGGGATTTTCATACGGAGGGCAGCGCGTTTTATCTGAATGGAGAGCGGGTACGCCTGTGCGGCACGGAATGGATGCCGGGATCGGATCCGGTGTACGGAGCGGCGGAGACGCCGGAGCAGATGGAGAAGATGCTGAAGCTGTTAAAGGAAAGCAACTGCGTGTTCACCCGGTTTCACTGGCAGCAGGATGACTTTATCCTGGACTGGTGCGACCGTCACGGGATCCTGGTGCAGGAGGAGGTTCCCTTCTGGGGAGCGGATCCGCAGGACGCCGGCCCGCTGCAGAGAGAGATCGCCTTCGCGCAGCTGGAAGAGATGATCGCCGCCCACGGAAATCATCCCTGTATCTTCGCCTGGGGCGTGGGAAATGAGCTGTACGCCCAGGGAGAGAAAACCATCCGCTATATCCGGGAGGCTGCGGCGCATGCCCATGCGCTGGATCCGGACCGCTGCGCCGACTATGTGAGCAACACCTGGTTTGAAGATCCCATGACCGACGGGACGGCGGACGGGGATATCCTGATGATCAATGATTACATCGGAACCTGGCACGGGGACCGGGATGAGCACGCGGAGCTTTCCCGGCTGATCGCGGACAATCCCGGCCGCCCGGTGGTCCCTTCCGAATTCGGTCTCTGTGAGCCTGCCTTTGCCGGCGGAGACGAAAGGCGGGAACAGATTTTTCTGGAAAAAATGGAAGCCTACCGGCAGCATGAGGAGATCGCGGGAACCATCTACTTCTGCCTGAACGATTACCGCACCCAGATGGGAGAGGACGGAGAGGGAAAACTGCGCCGCCGGGTGCACGGCTCCGTCTCCATGGACGGAACGCCCAAGCCCTCTTATTATGCGGTGCAGCGGGAATGCGCCCCGTTTACCCTGCGCCGGGAACAGGATCAGCTGGTCCTTTCCTGCCGGGACGGCCTGCCCTGTTATGAGATGAGGGGATATCTGGTGGCGCTTCTGGATGAAAGGGGAAAACGGCTGGGGCAGACCCTGATCGAGCGGCTGCGCCCCGGGGAGAGCATGAGGATACCGGCGCAGGGCGCGGCCTCTGCGGCAGTGTACCGTCCGACGGGAGACTGCGCGGGGAGCTACGGAGTGTAAAATACGCAGGTACGCCCGGAGGCTGCGGCGGCAGATGGACGGATGACGTTGCAATTCACCCCGCGCCATTCGCAAAGCCGCGCTTCGCGCTTTCCGCTGCTTCGCAGCTCTGCTCATTAAACGGGCGCTCCCTTCGTCCGCTCAGAGCCAGCCATCTGTTCGTGCAGGCACGACATCTGCCTGGTTCTGGCGGACGAGTGAATTGCAAAATTTCAGATGCCAATCCTCCCGTTCTCATGTATAATAGAAACAGCGGTTCCGGTCAGAGGGAACCGGACAAGGGAAAAAGCCGTCCTGGATACGGCGGAAATACGGAGGAAGGAAGATGAA
>CALWGL010000191.1 GCA_944380025.1 uncultured Lachnospiraceae bacterium | reverse complement strand
TGGGCCGGATGCTTTCTGCCGGTACGTTTTCGTACGGTCTGCGCAGTAAATGCGCAGACCTGGCTGAACTGTTACCCCGGGGTTACAATTCTGCCGAAGGCTGAACGGCGCGCCTATTTACAGAGCCGGCCGGATTGTGGTATGATTGGTTCAATTTACGAAAGCAGAAGGAGCGGACGGGAATGGAAACACCTGTGATTCAGATCCGGAACGTGTCGAAGACCTTCCGGACGAAGGATGGAGAGATCGAAGCTCTGAAAAACATCAGCCTGGATATCGGCAAAGGAGATATCTACGGCATCATCGGCATGTCCGGAGCGGGCAAGAGCACGCTGGTGAGATGCCTGAATTTTCTGGAAAGGCCCACGGAAGGAACCGTGCTGATCGACGGCGTGAATCTGGCGGGCTGCAGCGATAAGGAGCTGAGAAAGGTCAGGAACAGCGTGGCGATGATCTTCCAGCATTTCAATCTGCTGATGCAGCGGACGGTGCTGGACAACGTATGCTTCGCGCTGGAGATCCTGGGAGAAAAAAAGAAGGAAGCGAGGAAAAAGGCCGGGGAGCTTCTGAAGATCGTGGAGCTGGAGGAAAAGGCGGACGCCTATCCGGCGCAGCTTTCCGGAGGACAGAAGCAGAGGGTGGCCATCGCCCGCGCCCTTGCCATGAACCCGAGGATCCTTCTGTGCGACGAGGCGACCAGCGCCCTGGATCCCAGGACTACCCGCTCCATCCTGGAGCTTCTGTCCAGGATCAATAAAGAGTACGGCATCACCATCGTGATCATCACCCATGAGATGAGCGTGGTGCAGGAGATCTGCAGCCATGTGGCCATCATCGACAGCGGAAGCCTGGTGGAGACCGGGACCGTGGAGGAGGTCTTCACTTCGCCGAAGTCGAAGGCGGCGAAGAAGCTGGTCTTCCAGGGAGAGAAGAGGACGCCGATCATGACCAGCAAGCGGTGCATCCGCATCGTTTTCACGGAAAATTCCTCCTTTGAGCCGGTGATCGCCAACATGGTACTGGAATGCAGGGCGTCGGTGAACATCCTGCTTGCGGATACCCAGGATGTGGGAGGCATCGCCAGAGGACAGATGATCCTGCAGCTTCCGGAGGACGAACAGACGGCGGAGAAGATGATACAGTATCTGAAGGACAGAAAATTAACGGTGGAGGAGCTGGACGATTATGTGGAATAGCGCAACGGTAATGATGATCGTGGAGGGCACGTTTGCCACCATTTACATGACGCTCCTCTCCACCCTTATGGCATATGTGATCGGGCTCCCCGTGGGCGTGGCCCTGGTGGTGACGGGGCGCGAGGGGCTTAAGCCCAACGCGGCGGTGAACCGGGTGCTGGATGTGATCGTGAACATCACCCGAAGCATCCCCTTCCTGATCCTTCTGATCCTGGTGATCCCGCTCACCAGGGCTATCGTGGGAAAAAGCTACGGCCCCAGCGCAACGGTGGTTCCGCTGACGCTTGCGGCGGCTCCCTTTGTGGCGAGGCTGGTGGAATCCTCCCTGCTTGAGGTGGACCGGGGCGTGGTCGAAGCGGCGAAGAGCATGGGCGCGGGGATCCCCACCATCGTGACGAAGGTGATGCTTCTGGAGGCCCGTTCCTCTCTGCTTTCCAACCTGGCGATCGCTCTCGGGACGATCCTGGGCTATTCGGCCATGGCCGGAGCGGTGGGCGGCGGCGGACTTGGCGATATCGCCATCCGTTACGGCTACAACCGTTATGAATTTGATATCATGATCGTCACCGTGATCCTTCTGGTGGTCCTGGTACAGATCATGCAGGCGATCTGCATGAGGCTGGCGAGGAAGCTGGACCGGCGGATCACGCTCTGACGGCCGATGATAGACCGGCGGATCACGTTTCGGCGGCCGATGACAGGCCGCGGATCACGTTTCGGCGGCCAATGACAGGCCGGCGGATCACGCTCCGATGGCCGATGACAGGCCGGCGGTCTTCTGCCGGGAAGGCTGCGGCCATTTCCTTTCTGCCGGAAAAAGGAACGGCGTTGGGACGGCTGCGAAAGACATGCCGGGGAAAAAGCCCCGGCGGAATGGAGGAGATTATGAAAAAGAAAGCATTGTCACTGATCACAGCGGCGCTTCTGACCGCCGGCCTGCTGGCGGGCTGCGGCTCGGACGCGGCGCAGGGAACGGGCGCGGAGAGCGCGGCTTCCGCAGAAAGCACGGCGGCTGCAGAAGCGGAAAGCGTGCAGGAGAGCGCTGCGGCTGAGACCGGCGCTTCCGAAACAGAGGCGGCTGAGAGCGATGCGGCGGAAACCCAGGCCGCAGAGTCCAAAGGAACCATCACTGTGGCGGCCACCAGCGTGCCTCACGCGGAGATCCTTGCCGCTGCGGCTCCCCTTCTGGCTGAGCAGGGCTGGACGCTGGAGGTGACGGAGTTCACCGATTATATCATGCCCAATGAGGTGGTGGAGAGCGGCGAGATCGACGCCAACTATTTCCAGCACATCACCTATCTGGAAAGCTTTAACGAGGAAAGAGGAACCCATCTGGTGAGCGCCGGAAGCATCCACTATGAGCCTCTCGGAATCTATCCCGGAAAGCAGAGCGACCTTGCGGCCATCACGGACGGCGCGGAGATCGCGGTTCCCAATGATACCACCAACGAGGCGAGAGCGCTCCTTCTTCTGCAGGAGCAGGGCCTGATCACCCTGAACGCGGATGCTGGCATCAACGCCACGGTGAATGATATTACCGACAACCCGCACAACATTTCCTTTATCGAGCTGGCTGCGGAGCAGATCCCGAGAAGCCTTCCGGACTTTGACTTCGCGGTGATCAACGGAAACTACGCGCTGCAGGCGGGACTGAACGCTTCCACGGACGCGCTGGCTGTGGAGACCTCCGATTCCGAGGCGGTACAGAAGTATGTGAATGTTGTGGCGGTAAAAGAAGGAAATGAAAACAGCGAAGGGATCCAGGCTCTGGTATCCGTGCTGAAATCCGATGAGATCAGACAGTACATCGAGGATACCTATCAGGGCTCCGTGGTTCCCTTTGAGGGATGACCAAAACAGCGCCCTTCGAGGGGATGACCGAAACGGTTCCCTTTGAGGGATGACCGGAACGGTTCTCTGAGGGACTGACCTGCCGCGGACAGTATCCGGGTACGGTCCGCCGTACCCGGATATGAAAGGAACGAGAACGGAATGAGTGCCATGAGAATTTCCACCAAAGGCAGATATGCGGTCCGCGTCATGCTGGATCTGGCGCTGTACGGCCGGAAAGAGTATGTGAAGGCAAGGCAGATCGCAGAGCGCCAGGGGATATCGGAAAAATATCTGGAACAGATCATAGCGGTCCTGAACCGGGCGGGTTTTGTCCGCAGCGTCAGAGGCGCCCAGGGCGGTTACTGCCTTGCCGGAAACCCCGAAGACTATACGGTGGGGCAGATCCTGCGCCTGACGGAGGGCTCATTAAGTCCCGCTCCCTGTCTGGAGGAATGCGGAGAGGACGGCGGCTGCGGCCGGCAGTCCTTCTGTGAGGCGGCCGGCGTCTGGCGGCAGCTGGCGGATGCGGTGAACGGGGTCGTGGATCATGTGACCATCGCGGACCTGGTCCGGCGGCATATGGAAAACGCTCCGGACAGACCGGAGGAAGCCGGAGCGGACGCACGGAAAGAAAAGCGCGAAGGAGAAGGAAAATGAAAAAACTGCTGCAGCCCGTGATCAAAAAATGGTACTGGTTCCTGCTGGGAGCCGCCGTTCTGGGAGAGGCGGCGGTTTTTCTTTTTGTCGGAGAAAACAGTTACATCGCCGTCCATGACAATCTGGACCTGTTCATGGGGCATTTCATGGCGATGAAGCATTCCGGCACCTTTTTTGCCCATGACGCCGTGGTCCCTATTCTGGGCGGCATCACCAGGGATTACCTGAGCTCGGAGTTTTCCCTGTATAATATTCTTTTTTTTCTGCTCCCGCCCTTTGCCGCCTATCTGTGCGGCTATTTCCTGAAGATCCTGACCGCGGTCTTTTCCGTGTACGTGCTGGCGAAGGATATTTATGATACGAACGGACGGTCTTCCGCCGGCAGCCTGCCGGCGGGGCAGGGCGCTGCCGCCGGACAGAATGCTGCGGGGGTACAAAGCGCCGCTTCGGGCCGGGAAAACGCCTGGGAAAAGTACCGTCCCATCGCGGTGGTCTGCGGGCTGATCTATGGTCTGCTGCCGCTGTTTCCCACCTACGGGATCGCCTTTTCTTCCATTCCCCTTGTGATCTTCCTGCTTCGCAGGATCTACCGGGGCGAAGCTCCCTGGAGTGGGAGAAGGCTGAAGCCGGAGCATGGCGGCCGGACAGAGACTGACGTCAGACCGCAGGAAAGGAAAACGCGCGGCTGGCTGTTCAGCCTGCTGCTTCTGTTTTTCTATCCGTTACTTTCCTATTTTTCCTATTTCGGCATTTTCATTCTGGGCTATCTGCTCCTCGCGATCCTGATCCTGTGGGTGAGGGACGGCCTGCGGGGAAGAAAAGCGGAGAGGGGAGCAGCCGGGAGCGCGGAGGCCGCGTCTGCCGCGGGCGGGAATGCCGGGGGAAGAAAGCGCGGAATATCCCGTTTTTTCAGCTGGCGGCTTCTGGCGGCGCTGATCGTCCTGTCTCTGGGGTATATCGTGTTTGAATACCGGCTGTTCGGAGAAATGCTGTTTCCCAGTGTGGAGACCATGCGGGGGAGCATGGCGGAGGATAATTTCACGGCGGGACAGATCGTGAAGACCATCTGGGAGGTCTTTTCCCAGGCGATCTTCCATGCCCAGCCCTCCCATACCCGGTTCCTGCTGCCGCTCTGCCTGCTGTTTTTCCTGTTCCGGGCAGCCTGTTTCCTGCGCCAGGGGCAGCCGAAACGGCTCCTGACGGACAGCTTCTGCCTAGTGCTGTATTTTATCGTGGGAAACTGCCTGATCTACGGCTTCTACTACTGGGGCGGCCTGCGGGAGCTGTTTGAGGCGCTGATCCCGCCTCTGGAGGGCTTCCAGTTCAACCGGACCGTATTTTTCAATCCCTTCCTGTGGTACGCGGCCCTGTTTCTGCTGGTGAAATATCTCTATGACAGAAGAAAGAAATGGCTGGGGAACGCGCTTCTTCTCATCAGCCTTGCCGTGGTGGTGCTGACCCCTGCGGTATACAACGATTTTTATTACACCCTCTATTACCATGCTTACCGGCTGGTGAAGGGCGTGGAAGTGGAAAATCTGAACTACCGGGAGTTTTTTTCGGAAAAGCTGTTCGATGAGATCAAAGAGGACATCGGCTATGACGGGGAGTATGGCATCGCCTACGGTATGCACCCGGCGGTCCTGTCCTATAACGGGATCTCCACCCTGGACGGCTATCTGGGCTTTTATCCGCAGGAATACAAGGAAAAATTCGGCGCGATGATCGCTCCCGCCACCGAACGGGTACAGGAATGGGATACCTATTTCTGGGACTGGGGAGCCAGAGCCTATATCTTCTCCGGCTCCGGAGAGAACACCTGGAATCCGGTGCGCACCATGCGGGTGGCGGACGATGCGCTCTATATTGACGCAGATATGTTCCGGGAGCTTGGCGGAAAATACCTGTTTTCCCGGATCGAGATCGGGAATGCGCCGGAGCTTGGGTTCACGCTGATTGGGACATACAGCGGGGAAGGGTCGCCTTATACGATCTATGTGTATGGGCAGGAATGAGGCGAAAGCTGCCGTAGATGCCAAAACACCGAAAAGTATAATGCCAATGGGATTAGGTCCCCAGGATTTGATTGGAAACGGTCCTTATTGGTGTAGGAGACTAGGCATACAGACGGCAGGATGCTCTGATACGGTTTAAAATAAGAATCTACATTGTATAACCGTACAAAAAATCTGAAACGACGGTTAAAAAGGGGATTTTCCGGTCCTTAACCGTACTTTTTACCACTATTTTGTCATCAGTACGGTTCAATACCTGATTTTCTCATCTGTAACCGTACTTTTGGGCTATTCGGTACGGTTAAAAACAGATTTTTCAAGCTTTTAACCGTATCACGCCATGAAAAATACGGTTCAGAACAGTATTTTCCGGAATTGGATCCGTAAAAAATGAATTTTTGTACGGTTACAAAGCTATTTCTTCATTTTTCAACCGTATATGAGCGAAAAAAGTTCTGTGGAAGACTCTGCGGAATGTTTTCCTGCACAAATTCATGGAATATTCCGTCTGGTCCCCTGCCCCGTGAAAAGTAACGAGATGGTAACAGTCCATCCAGGTCTGCGCATTTACTGCGCAGACCGTACGAAAACGTATCGGCAGAAAGCATCCGGCCCATCGCTGCACGATAAAGCGAGTGCTG
>CALWGL010000190.1 GCA_944380025.1 uncultured Lachnospiraceae bacterium | reverse complement strand
GTGCGCAGGACCAGGGCGTTTGACGATGCCAGACGGAAGATGCTGGTCTACTACAACAAACGGATGGCAGGCGGAAAATGGGACGCCATTCTGGATCCGGAGGGCTTCCCGCCCCCGCGTGCCGCCCAGCTTCCCGGCTGCACGCCTCCTCTTCCGGAACGCTTGCGGGCATGCAGAAGGACGGAGAGCGACGGCGGAGAGGCCGGGAGGGCGGCCGGCGTACAGGCGGGAGCCGATGCGGCTGCCGCAGCCCGGCCCGGCGCTGCTGCGGCCTGGTCCGGCACAACAGCTGCGGCCCGGCCCGGAACGGCAGAAAAGGGCCGGATGATCCTCAGTCTCTGGAACGGGGACAGGGAGTTTTCCTTTATGCCCCGGAGCGTCAGATGGCTGGAGATCGGAAACGGCGGGGACGGGGCTTTTGATTTTGAGATCGAAGCGCCGGACTGGATCGGTCTGTCCCAAAAGCGGGGAAGGGTGGAAACCGAAGTCCGCGTCCTGGCGACGGCGGAGGACGGAAGAAGAAACCGGGAAGGGCGGATCCTGGTAAAAAATCTCACCGACGTCGGGCAGCTGGAGATCCCCGTCCGCCTGACCGTCCCGAAGCTTTCCGCGTGCGTGGATGGCGGAGCGGCGGGTGCGGCACCGGTCTTTCGGGAGGACGGCGGCCTGGTATGTGTGGAGGCGGACGCTGCCGTTATGACGCCGCAGTTTGGCGTGATCCCGAGGGCGGGACGCTGCCGCGGAAGCCTGGTGGAATGCCGGCTTTCAGAACAGGAGGCGGGAGAGCAGAACGAGCCGCTCCGCTACCGTGTCCTTTTGATGGAGGGAGGAGACTGTCTGCTGGAGATCCACCGCTTCCCGTCTCTGAATTCCACGGGACGGATCCGGATCGGCGTGTCCGTGGACGGCGGCGCGGTACAGATCGCGGAATCTCCTTCCACGGATGAGTGGCGGGGAAACTGGAAGAAAAACGTGCTGAACAATGTGGACCGTCTGTACCTGAAGCTGCCGCGGCTTTCCGCAGGGATCCACGAGATCTGCTTCCATGGGATCGATCGCTATTTTGCCTTTTCCCGCTTCGTCCTTTACACGAAGGAGCGCAGAGAAAATAATCTGGCGGGTGTGACCGGCTGTCAGGAGCTTCCGAAGGACTGGGATGTGGAAGGCTGGACGGAAGATTTTTACGGAAAAATAGTGCTCAAGCCCCGCCCGGAATTCTGGGAGGCCAGGAAGACGCCAGAGGACACGGTGGCAGTCAGCGACCGGATCAGCTGGCCGGAGCGGTACGCGGAGCCCGTGTCTGAGGAGCATTATTTTGAGGAAGGGCAGACTGTTTTCAGCGAGCAAAACGGCATGCTGCGCATCGATGCCGCCGCTGCGCTTTCAGAAAGCGAAAACGCCTGGACCACTGACGGAAGATGGCAGTACTGCGCGGGAGAAACCTATGGAAGAAGCGGCCTTGCCATGTACATCCGGGGAGCCGGAACCGTCTGGAGGACGGAAGAAGCGCCCTGCCTGAATTACCGGATCCGCTGCGGCGGCGGGGATTATGTGATCTGGCTGCTGTGCCGCTTTGCCACCGGAGACGAGTCCTTCGCGGCTGTGGGCATAGACGGCGCGCCCCTTGCCCTCACGGAAAGCCACCGGGACGGAAAGCTCTGGCGCTATGAGGCGGAGCAGGTGTACCGCTGGGTTCCCATGGCGGAAACGGCCCTTGCGGAAGGGGAGCATACGGTTCAGATATATGAGCTTTCCTCCGGCCTTCGCATCGAGCGGATCTGCCTGGTGAAGGGAGAAACGCTGCCGCCTTCGGATCTGGAGTGGTGAGAGGAAGTTACTGTTCAGCCAGGTCTGCGCATTTACTGCGCAGACCGTACGAATACGTACAGGCAAGAAGCATCCGGCCCATCGCGAAGCGATTGGAATGGCCGGATGCCGTTACTGTTCTGCCGAAGGCTGAACAGTAACGAGCGGAAGGCGCGGCGCCGCTTTCCCTGTTTACGCCGCCGCTCCCTGCCATTATAATGAAAATATGGCATAAAAAAGGAGAATCCCATGAAGGTATACATACAGATCAAATCGGCAGGAAACAGGAGCGCCGCCCGCAGGGCGGAGAATCCCTTCGCGCCCAAAACGCCGGACCGTCTGGCGCGCGTGCCTTATGAGCTTCCGGATTCCGTCTCCACTCTGCGGGAGCTCATTGCGGCGCTGGTAAGGATCGAGGTCGGCAGGTATAACGAAAAGGGCGCGGACAGGCAGCTGATTCCGTTCCTGACGGGAGAGGAGATCAGGGAGCAGGCGGAAACTGGAAGGGTGGGCTTCGGCCGGATCTGGTCGGAGAAAAAGGCGGAGGAAGCGGAAGCGGTAAGAAATGCCTGCCAGTGCGCGGAGGACGGGCTGGTGCGGATCTTTCAGAACGATACGGAGATCGCCGGGCTGGACAGCCCGGTGAGGCTGCGGGAGGGGGACTGTCTGACCTTTATCAGGCTGACCTTTTTAAGCGGCCGGCTGTGGTAGCGCGGCAGGGGAAAAACGGGAACGGGATTCGCCGGTTTATCGGGAAACGGGGGAAAGCATGGAACGGAAAAATGCATCGATCGATCGGACAAAACAGAAAGCGATGGAAAAAAGGGCCCAAAAGAGCGGGCCGCTCGCGCAGGCGCTTTGGAACTATGCCTGCTATCCCTACGGAAGGGAAAACTGGGAAAGTCTTTCCGGCGTGCTGAGAGGAATCTATGGGAAAGCGCCGGAGGAGCTGAAAACGGCGGATGAATTCTGGAATCCGGCCATGAAACGCGCGGTGAAAGCCCTGTCGGACAGGCGGTTTGTACGGGATATGGAAGAAATCACCCGGATGCGGATGGAGGGGCAGTTTTCCTCTTCCATGTGGAGAAGGAGCTACCGTTCCGCGGATTTCGGCTATCACGCTTTTCAGGCGGTATCCGATCTGGCGGGCTGCCTGTACCTGCTCTGCTATGAGCAGGATGAGAAGGAGCTGCTTTCCTGCAGCCATGATTGGCTGCGCGGCTTTGACGTGCGCCTGGCGCTGGAGCTGAGAAGGGGGAACGGGGAGATCTGCGCGGCCGTCTGGGACGCCCTTTCCGGAGACAACGGAGAGGTCCTTCTTTCCTCAAAAATCATCCGCGCGGTGGTCATCAGCGGACAGCCGGAGCTTCTGGACCGCCTTCTGAAGCTTCTGCTCGCGGCCCGTCTGCAGGAGGGACTGAGGCAGCAGATCCTGGAAAACGCGGATGCGGGAAGCATACAGACCCTGACCCGGATCCTGAAGCTGTGCATCGACGAAGATCTGTTCCGTTTCAGCAGCGTCGCCAGAGCCTTTGATACCTGGACCGGTCTGGGATTCGGGGACGCGGACGGAAAGACGGTGAAAAGATGCGCCGCCCTGGCATATGAGTGCCTGACGGACCCGGAGGCCGGACGTAAGTTTCTGGACAGCCCTGACAATCTGGAGGCCTATTTTGCCCTCTGGGCCGCAGGCTGCCATGAGGCGGCGGATACGGACCGGATGGTGCGCGCTCTTCTGGAGGATGAAAAAAAGTACCGGCGGATCCTGGGATGGCTGTTCATCAGCCGCACGGACAGCCCCCGGTATCAGATGAGACTGGCGCAGCAGTATCTGGGAGAGCGGGACGAGGAGCTTCTGGCCTGGATCACGGGCTGCCTGTCGGTGACCTTTTCCGTGCTTGGCACCTATGCCTATACTTACCGGAAGGAGCCCTTTTCGGCGAAGAAAAATCCGGATCTTCCGGATACGAAAACGGAGCGGCGCGCGCTGTTTTGCTCGCTGGAGGAGGCCGCCCGGTTCATTGGAAACAAAAACCGCACCTTTACGGGAAATCCCTTCGCCTTCGTCTCCGTGACGCTGGAAAATACCAGGGTGATCTCCTGCATGCTGAGCCTTGCGGGGTACGACCTGGATGAAGAAATGACGGAACGGCTTGCGCAGCTTCGACCTTTCATGGATGTGCAGCAGCGTTCCGCCTGGTACGGAAACCTCCTGCAGCCCGAAAAACGGGCAAAGCACCGCGCCCTCCTGCGGGAAGGCCTGCAGGACCGCTCCGTACAGGTGAAGGAACTGGCGGCGAAGCGGCTTTCCGACTGCTCTCTGGAGAGGGAGGATCTGGAGGCGCTGGCGGAGAGCCTGCGTTCCAGGAGCAGCAGCTCCCGCAAGGCGGCGCTTTCCGTCCTCCAGAAGCAGAAGCCCGCATCCCTCGCTTCCGTCATCGGGAAAATGCTCTCCGCCGGGGAGGAATATCAGATCCAGGCGGCGGCAGAGCTGCTTCTGGGATTTCGGGAGGAGCATCCGGAGCTGCTCCGCAATCAGGCGGAGGCCCTTTCCTGTCTGAAGGAGCGGAAGCTTTCCACCCAGACCCGCATCCTGCTGGACCGGCTGGACGGAGAGGAGGAGAAGGCGCGGGAGGAATATACGGAAGAAAACGGCTTCGGCCTGTATGATCCTAAGGAGCTGGAGCGGCAGGCGGAGCAGCTGGAAAAGGAAGGGCTTTTGCAGCCGGAGAGGGAGGATGTCGGATGGTTTTCCGCCCTGCTTCCGTCAGAAAAGGAATATCTGGCGGCGCTGGAACGGCTGAACGGGGTATTTGCGCGCCATGCGGATTACGAATATGAAACCGAGAGCTATGACGGCACCCGCACGAAGGTGCTTTTCGGAAACGTTTCCATGCAGACGGTTCCCATCCCGGCCTCCTTCGGAAACAGTGCGCAGCTTCGGATCCGGCAGGCCGTTACGCCGGAAATGATCCCCTTCTGGGAGGAATTCCGGGAGGCCTTCGGAGCGTATGCGTCAGATCCGGAAAAAATGCTTGGGTTCTGCTATACTGCCTGCCGCTGGAACAGCCCCTATGTGTACCGGGCAGCGACGGCGGCCTGGTTCGCGGATACGGAGAGCCGGTTCGCGCCCGATTATCACACTGCGGCCTATGGCATCTATCAGGCGCGCTACTGGCAGATGATGGATGTGGCCGCCCTTCTTGTACAGATCTTTTCGCCGAAAGAGGTATTCCCCGCAGCCTTTCGCTGCTACCGGTGCGCGGTGGAGCTGATCGGCCGGGAAAATCTCAGCCGGAAATATCTGGAGACCGATCAGGAAAAGGCTGTCGTCTGGCAGGGAAGAAGGAATGATTTTCCTCTCAACCACCGGATGGCCGGCTTCTGGCGGCGCATTCTGAAGAAAACGGCCGAAAGGCCGGAGGACTTCCGGGCCTGGTTCCGGTTCGAGTACGCGCTGGAGAGGCAGATGCAGACGCCTGTGCAGGAGGGACTGCAGGCGGAAGATTTTTTCCGCGCCTGCGAAGAGCAGCTGCTTCCGGCGGAGGCGCTGTATCAGAGGCTTCTTGTGGGAAGCAACGCAGCCGGGGATATCGGCATGCTCACCGCGCCGGCGAAGTTTCAAGGCAGAGGAAAGAGGCTTCTGGAGACCTGGAACTGGGCGCAGGAGGTAACCTGCGCCGCGGTGCGGCGCATCGTGGAGGTGGAAGAGAAGCGGGGAGAGCTTCCCACCCCTCTCACGCCTGCCGCCCGTGCCATCGAACGGTTTGAAGGGGCGGAGTATTTCTGCGGTCTTCTGGCGGCGCTGGGAAAGGAGCCCTTTTTCCGGGGCTATCTCTATTCTTCGGATACCACCAAGCGGGCCGTTCTCAGCCGTCTGCTGAAGCGCTGTTATCCGGCGAAGGAGGACAGCCCGCAGAAGCTGAAGGAGCTGCTTGCCGCCACGGACATCGGGGAAAAGCGTCTGGCGGAGGCGGCCATGTACGCGCCCCAGTGGGCGGGCCTTGCGGAGCAGATCCTGGGCTGGCCGGGGCTGAAGAAGGGCGTCTGGTTTTTCCAGGCCCATATCAACGAGACCTTTTCCGCGGAAAAGGAAACGGAGGTCGCCCTGTATTCGCCCATCAGCCCGCAGCGGTTCAACGACGGCGCTTTTGACCGGGACTGGTTCCTTACGGCGTACGGGCAGCTGGGAGAGAAGCGTTTTCACATCCTCTACCAGTCCGCCAAATATATCACTTCCGGGAGCAGCGCCCACCGGCGCTCCCAGCTGTATGCGGACGCGGTCCTGGGAAAGCTGGACGCGGGAGAACTGGAAAAGGAGATCGTAGAAAAGAGAAACCAGGAAAAGCTGCGCTGCTATCCGCTGATCCCCATCGCCGAGGGCGACCGCAGGGAGGCTCTGAGACGGTATGAATTCATTCAGCGCTTCCTGAAGGAAAGCAGACAGTTCGGCGCGCAGAGACGCGAGAGCGAAAGAAAGGCCGTCCTGACGGCGATGGAGAATCTGGCCCTCACCACGGGCTTTATGGATGTGAACCGGATGACCTGGTATCTGGAAAGTGAAAAGATGAAGGAGCTTGCGCC
>CALWGL010000189.1 GCA_944380025.1 uncultured Lachnospiraceae bacterium | reverse complement strand
GGATCGGCAGGCTGTAAACGGCCACACAACGGCGTCCGGCGGATGCGCGGAGGGCATCCCTTACCACATCCCCTGCGTCAGCCATCACATATTTTTTGATCGCAAGCGTGGACGCCTTTTTCTCAGCGCGCTCGAAGAATTCCGTCCGCACCGGGCCGGGGCAGACGGCCGTGACGAAAATGCCCTTTTCCCGAAGCTCCTCTCCCAGCGCCCGGGAAAAGCTGAGCACATAGGACTTTCCCGCCGCGTAAACCGCGAAACCGGGCTGGGGAAGGAAGGCGGCGCTGCTGGCAAGCTGGATGATCCGGCTCATTCGCCTCATAAAGGGAAGGCAGATCCGGGTCATGTGGGTCAGCGCCCGGCAGTTTAAGTCGATCATGCCAAGCTGCTCTTCCGTTTCCAGATCCGCCACATTTCCCATCACCCCATAGCCCGAGCTGTTGATGAGCATCCGGATCACCGGGCGCTCCCGCTCCAGCGTCCTCTGGAAGGTGTCTATCTGCGCAGGATCGGAAAGATCCATGGCAAAAACGCGCGTTTTATGCCGCAGCTCTTTGGAGAGCTCCCGCAGCCGCTCTCCCCGCCTTGCGATCAGCCAGAATTCGTCGATGGATGTAAGCCCCTGATCCAGCTGGCAGGCGAACTCCCTGCCCATGCCGGAGGATGCGCCGGTTATGATGATTACGTTCATATCGAAAATCCTTTCATCCTTCCTTTTAACGGATAAAATTCGTCATTTCCCCGGTTTCCCTTTCAGGAAGGCCGTACTTTTCCTTTCCCAGCTGGATGCTTTTCATCAGGAAGGTCATGTTGCGGGCAAGGGTACGCATGACGCGCAGGCCCTCCGCATCCTGCAGGGCTTCGCCGGGAAGCAGGCCGTGGACGCTGTTCCAGTAGCAGCTGGACGCCACGGGCATTCCGGAAATGGTGAAAAATTTATTCAGCTCGTCAAAGGCCGCGGACAGGCCGCCCCTTCTTGCGGCCGCCACCGCCGCGCCCACCTTCATGCTTTTGTCGAAATGGGTGCTGTAAAAAAGTCTGGTAAGAAAGGCGAGCAGCGTCGCGTTGGCAGAGGCATAATAGACCGGGCTGGCGACGACCAGGCCGTCGCAGGCCTCAAATTTGGGCGCGGCCTCGTTCACGATATCGTCAAATACGCATTTTCCCGTTTCCGCACAGCGTCCGCAGGCGATGCAGCTTCGGATATCCTGATTCCCGATGGAAAGGATTTCCGTTTCCACCCCTTCCTGCGCAAAGATCTTTTCCATTTCTCCAAGCGCGATGGAGGTATTTCCGCCTGCTCGGGGACTTCCGTTGATCATGAGTACCTTCATTATTGTCTCTCCTTCCGCAGACAGCTTCAGCCAGAGAGACCGGGCGGTTTTGTCCGCCGTCTCTCTGGCTCCTGTATGCCTTATATGCTTTTTTTTGCCCTTTACTGTCTGGTATTGATGTAGTTTACCAGCCCTTCCGCGTCGATGATCTTCTGCATGAACGGAGGGAAGGCCTGCCCCTGATAGGAGGCGCCCTTCGTCAGGTCGGTGATCACGCCGGTGTCAAAATTCACCTCAACCTCGTCTCCTTCCTCGATCTCCGCCGCCGCTTTGGGGCACTCGATGATCGGAAGGCCGATGTTGATGGAGTTTCGGTAGAAGATCCGGGCGAAGGTTTCCGCGATGACGCAGCTTACGCCCGCCGCCTTGATGGCGATGGGGGCATGCTCTCTGGAGGAGCCGCAGCCGAAGTTCTTTTCCGCCACGATGATGTCGCCCTTCTGTACCTTTTTGATGAACTCTTTGTCGATATCCTCCATACAATGTGTGGCAAGCTCCGCCGGATCAGAGGAATTCAGATAACGGGCAGGAATGATCACGTCCGTATCGATATTGTCGCCGTATTTGAATACGCGTCCTTTTGCGTTTTTCATAGCTGTTCTCCATTCCGCCGCGGGAAAACCGCGGCTTTTCTTTTTTTGAAAAGACCGCCGGCGGCGCTCCTGGATCAGAGATGTTTCAGGGAAATCACTGATCCAGCGCGCCGGGCCAGGAAATGGCTCCCGTAACCGCGCTCGCTGCGGCGACCGCCGGGCTCGCCAGATAGACTTCGGAATTGACGTGTCCCATCCGTCCGACGAAATTTCGGTTGGTGGTGGAGACGCAGCGCTCTCCCTCCGCCAGAACGCCCATATATCCGCCCAGGCAGGGGCCGCAGGTAGGGGTGCTGACCACGGCTCCGGCTTCGATGAAGATCTTCAGAAGCCCTTCCTCCATGGCCTGCAGATAGACGGCCTGGGTGGCGGGGATGATGATGCAGCGGACGCCCTTCGCCACATGGCGGCCCTTGAGCACCTTCGCCGCGCAGCGGATGTCCTCGATCCGTCCGTTGGTACAGGAACCGATCACCACCTGATCGATCCGGACCGTTTCCGTGATCTCGTCAATGGTCTTCGTATTTTCCGGCAGATGCGGGAAGGCGACCGTAGGCTTCAGAGCGGACAGATCGATGGCGATCTCCTCGTCATACACCGCGTCCGCATCCGCCTCATAGATCACGGGCGTTCTGGAGGAATGCTCCTTTATGTAGGCAAGCGCCTGTTCGTCCACAGGGAAGATGCCGTTCTTCGCGCCCGCCTCAATGGCCATATTCGCGATGGTGAAGCGGTCGTCCATGCCCAGACTTGCCACGCCCTCTCCCACGAATTCCAGAGACTTGTAAAGGGCGCCGTCCACGCCGATCCTGCCGATCAGATGCCGGATCACGTCCTTGCCGGACACCCATTCCGGCAGACTTCCGGAAAGCGTCACGCGGATCGCGGAAGGAACCTTGAACCAGGCCTTTCCGGTGGCCATGCCGGCCGCCATATCCGTGCTTCCAACGCCTGTAGAGAATGCGCCCAGCGCACCATAGGTGCAGGTGTGGGAATCCGCGCCGATCACCACGTCGCCTGCCACCACCAGTCCTTTTTCCGGAAGCAGGGCGTGCTCGATCCCCATTTCCCCGACTTCAAAATAGTTGGTGATCTGATTCCGGTACGCAAATTCCCGCACGCATTTGCAGTGCTCCGCCGATTTGATATCCTTGTTCGGCACGAAATGATCCGGCACCAGCGCGATCTTATCCTTATCGAAGACGCCGTCCACCTTCATCTTTTCCATTTCCTTAATCGCAACCGGGCTGGTAATATCATTCCCGAGCACCAGATCCAGGTCGGCCTCGATGAGCTGGCCCGCTTCCACGGACGCAAGATGCGCATGCGCCGCCAGGATCTTCTGTGTCATTGTCATTCCCATTTCAGGTAACCTCCGTTCTCCTCTCCGCCGCCAGGCCGGACGGCCCGCCGCGCAGAGTCTGATTGATAAAAACAGTGTAACATATCCCAGGATTGGCAGAAAATACTTTTCTTTTATATTTACTATAAAGACATGTTATATTATAATTTTTTGTGATGAATCAGAGTTATAAAAAGTGCGTTTCCCGCCCACATTCTGCGAAAAATGTATGTGCCGCACGGAAAAGCCGGAAAGGAAGAAAGAATGGAACAGAATCTGAATCTGTATCATATTTTTGTCACAGTGGCCCGCTGCCGGAACATTTCCGGCGCGGCCAGGGCGCTCTACATCAGTCAGCCCGCCATCAGCAAGGCCATTTCCCGGCTGGAGCAGAACCTGAACACCACGCTTTTTCTGCGCTCCAGCCGGGGCGTGAAGCTGACCGAGGCCGGGGAGCTTCTTTACCGGCAGGTGGAAAGCGCTTTTTACGCCATCAGCCAGGGCGAACAGCAGCTGAAAAAAATGCAGGAGCTCGGCATGGGGCATCTGTCCATCGGGGCCAGCAGCACCCTCTGCAAATATGTGCTCCTGCCCTATCTTCGCACCTTTACGGAAGAAAACCCGCACATTCAGATCTCCATCTCCTGTCAGTCCACCTGGCAGACGGTGCAGGAGCTGGAAAACGGCTCCGTGGATATCGGACTGATCGGTGAAAACGACCGCATGGACAAGCTCTCCTTTTATCCGGTTCAGGAGATCGAGGATATTTTTGTCTGCGCCGGAAGCTATCTGTCCAACCTGAAGGAACGCGCCGGCCTCTCCGCATCCGCTTCCGTCCGGGACATCCTGGCCGCGTCCACCCTGATGCTCCTGGACAAGGGGAACATCACCCGCCAGTACATGGACAAATATCTGGCGCTGGAGGGGATCGAGACCGCTCAGACCCTGGAGGTCACCTCCATGGATCTGCTCATTGATTTCGCCAGGATCGGGCTGGGTATCGCCTGCGTGATCCGTTCCTTCGTCAGCGAGGAACTTAAGCAGGGGAAGCTCATCAGCCTGCCGCTTCCCGCCGCCATCCCCAGAAGGCGGATCGGCTTTGCCGTTCTGAAAAACGCGCCCGTCTCCCCTGCGCTGCAGAAGTTTCTGGACAGGGTCGCGCCGGAGCGTCCGGAATAGTCCCGGCATCCGACCGGTCAAAAAGGTTACTGTTCAGCCTTCGGCAGAACAGTAACGGCATCCGGCCATTCCAATCGCTTTGCGATGGGCCGGATGCTTCCTTCCTGTACGTTTTTGTACGGTCTGCGCAGTAAATGCGCAGACCTGTCTGAACAGTAACCCCAAAAGGACATCTGACCGGCCGAAAAGATTCCGGCCGGCAGAAAAAAGGCGATCTGCCAAAAAAGGTTCCTGTCTGCAGAAAAACAGGACGGCGCAGCCCTTCGGCCGTGCCGTCCTGAAAATTTTTTATGATATCTCCCTGGGATCCGGATCCCGGAAAGGATCAGTTGTCGATCAGCTTTCCGGAATCGTTCCAGCTGTAAAGCTTGCGCAGTTCCGCGCCGACCTGCTCCAGCTGATGAGAAGCCTGTTTCTTTCTCATCGCCATGAAGTGCGGGCAGCCGGCCTGGTTCTCCAGCAGCCAGTCCTTGGCGAAGGTGCCGTCCTGGATGTCGGAAAGGATCTTCTTCATCGCCTTCTTGGTATCCTCGGTAACGACCTTGGGTCCGGTGATGTAGTCGCCGTACTCGGCGGTGTTGGAAATGGAATATCTCATTCCGGCAAAGCCGCTTTCATAGATCAGGTCAACGATCAGCTTCATCTCATGGATACACTCGAAATAAGCGCTCTCGGGCTCGTATCCGGCTTCCACCAGAGTCTCAAAGCCAGCCTTCATCAGGGCGCATACGCCGCCGCAGAGAACAGCCTGCTCGCCAAACAGATCGGTTTCGGTTTCCTCACGGAAGGTGGTCTGAAGCACGCCTGCTCTCGCGCCGCCGATGCCAAGCGCATAGGCAAGAGCAAGATCATGGGCCTTTCCGGTGGCATTCTGCTGAACGGCGATCAGGCAGGGAACGCCTTTTCCGGCAAGATATTCGCTTCTTACGGTATGGCCGGGTCCCTTGGGAGCGATCATGGCGACATCCACATCCGCAGGGGGCTTGATCTGGCCGAAATGGATGGCAAAGCCGTGGGCGAACATCAGCATGTTGCCGGGCTCCAGGTTGGGCTCGATGGACTCTTTGTAAAGGGCGGCCTGCTTCTCATCGTTGATGAGGATCATGATGATATCAGCCTTCTTCGCGGCTTCCGCGGCCGTATATACGGTCAGGCCCTGCGCTTCCGCTTTCGCCCAGGATTTGGAGCCTTCGTACAGGCCCACGATGACGTTGCAGCCGGATTCCTTCAGATTCAGGGCATGCGCATGTCCCTGGCTGCCGTAACCGATCACTGCGATCGTCTTATCCTGAAGTAAAGACAGGTCACAGTCTTCCTGATAATAAATCTTTGCCATTTTTCTTTCCTCCATTGTGTTTGTATAACTGAAAGGCGGCAGACCGCCTCAGAGTCCGTAAGTAAAATACGCGTTACAGATCGAAATGCACCAGATTCTCCGTGCCCCGCCCAAGTCCGGCGATGCCGGTGCGGGCAAGCTCCAGGATCTCATAATTGCCCAGCAGGTTGATGCAGGCGTCCACCTTGCTCTGATTGCCCGTGATCTCCACGATCAGATTCTCCGGCCCCACGTCGATGATGTTCGCCCGGAAAATATTGGAAATGGCGATCACTTCCTGCCGCTGCGCGGCGGAAACGCGGACCTTGATGAGAGCCAGCTCCCTGTATACGCTCTTCTCCGGCTTCAGCTCCCGGATATCGCGCACATCCACCAGCTTTCCCACCTGCTTCTCGATCTGCTCCAGGATCTCGTCGTCGCCCGTCGCCACAATGGTGATCCGGGTGATGCGGGGATCCGCCGTCACGCCGGCCGTAATGCTCTCGATATTGTAGCCTCTTCTGGAAAACAGGCCTGAAATCCGGCTCAGAACGCCGGAGGTATTATCCACCAGAAGCTGGAAAACCTTTTTCTGCGTCGTCTGCATGCTGCAGCTCCTCCCTCCGTTGTTGATTTATTCTAGCAACATTGCTTTGCCTTGTCAACGTATGATAGTCAGTCATGG
>CALWGL010000188.1 GCA_944380025.1 uncultured Lachnospiraceae bacterium | reverse complement strand
GATACCCATTTTTCAACCTGTATAAAATTTTCATATTTCTTTAAATTCAGCTTGACTTTTTATTTGCAGGCTGTTTTCAGACCTTTTAAAATTCCGGATTCAGCCCCCGTCCATCTCCTTTCAGAGCGATCGGTCAGAAACCTGTCGTTTTGATTATACTGCAATGCGCTGCGCTGTCAAAGCGGAAAAGATGCTTTTCAATCGCTTTTGGGCCGCATAAAAAGCTCACAAAGCCCGCCGCGCATGATTCTCTGTCTTTTCACGCGCGGCGGACTTTTGGAAAAATGATGAAAAAAAAAATGTAACCGGCAAATTCCCAGCTCTCTTTACATCAGCTTTTTCACCCGCACAAACAGCCTTTCGATGCCATAGGCGATGAGGAATACCAGCAGGATGGCAAGCCCCGCCGTCCCGTACTCATAACCCTGCAGATTTCTTGAGATCACGTATCCGATCCCGCCCGCGCCGACCATGCCGAGGATCGCGCATTCCGAGAAATTGGTCTCCAGACGCATGCCGGTCCATGCGACGATCTGGGAAAAAGCGGCCGGCAGCACCGCGTTGGTAAAGATGCCAAGCCTTCCCGTTCCGGTGGCTTCCAGGGCCTCGATGGTCTCCTCCGGGATGCTTTCAAAGCTCTGGGTGAAGGATTTGGTGAAAAAGGCCGTGGTATGCACGCACAGGCCGGCCACGCCCGCCTCCGGCCCCATTCCGAGGCAGACCAGCATGAGAAGCACCCACACAGGCGTGGGCACCGCGCGAAGGAAGGTAAAGAAGGACTGGATGAGAACGGAGAGCCACGGAAGCCGCAGGATATTCCTGGCCGCAAGCATTCCGAAAAAGACGCCGAGCACCAGGCTGTACAGAAGCGACAGGACCGCGATGGACACCGTTTCCAGCATGGAATCCGCGATCACGTCCATGGAGGAAAAATCAAACCGCGCAAGCTCCAGGAACACTTCTCCGATCTCCGGCGTCCTCATAAGAAGCTTCAGCCAGTCGATCTCAAGGTACAACAGGCTCAGGACCGACAGAACCGCGCAGGCTGCCAGGAATCCGGGAATAAAGCGGTTTTTCTGCGCGCAGCCCGTCGGGATCTTCTTTTTCTCCCGCTTCCTTTCCTCTCTCTGCAGGTCGATCACCCGGCCTGTTTTCTCCTCCCGGCTTTTCCGCGGGGAGGAAGGGACAGCGAGAATCTCCTTTCGGAGTCTGCCTGTCACCCGGTCCACCACGATCACCATCGCGGCCACCAGCAGGATGATGCTGAGGGCAATGTCATATTCAAAGCTTTTGATATAGGAAAACAGCGTCAGCCCCACGCCTCCGCCTCCCACCATGCCGACGATGGTGGATGCCCGGATATTTACCTCAATACAGTACAGATACCAGGAGAGAAAACCGTTCAGGCAGGAGGGCACGATCGCCTGCGCCACCCGCTGGGGAAAGCTGGCCCCCACGGCCTGCAGGCTCTCCACGCAGTCCTGGGATACGTCCTCCATGGTCTCCACAAAGGCTCTGACCATAAAGGCAAAGCTGGTAATGCACAGGGCCACAAAGCCCACGCCGGTTCCGATCCCCAGCGAGGAAAACAGGATAAAGGCCCATACCAGGGCGGGAATGTTCCTTAAGAAGGTGGCGAAGCCTCTCACGAACTTCGCGGCCTTTGGGAAGGGGGAAACCTTCTCGCTTCCGAACAGGGATACGAAAAAGGCGAGAATGGCCGCCGCCGTGGTGGAGGACATGGCCAGCGCCAGCGTCACCGCCACGCTGGAAAGCACGCCCGGGATCCGGCTGGCTCTGGGAAGCGCGGGAGGAAGGAAATCCTCCGTAATGAACGCCCAGAAGGCGTCGCCGTTTTTCACCAGGGTCATGGGATTAAACTGCGTGTAGAAGCCGGTCAGCAAAAAGAGCAGGACGGCCGCGATTAGAAAGCCGGTATACAGCCTCTTCTGGTCACGCGCAATCAACGATATCCTTTTTTTCATTGCCGCCTCCTATCATCAGATTCTCCCTTGAGGTTCCATAGATCCGTTCGATCGTCCTGTCCGTCAGAAGCTCCGGCGGCCCGTCAAATACCACTTCGCCTTTGGAAAGCCCGATGATGCGGGTGGAGTAGGCCAGCGCCACATCCAGCTGATGCAGGTTGACGATGCAGGCGATATTCCTTTTGCGGGACATATCCTTCAGCAGGTCCATGATGGTCTTGGCGCTGGAGGGATCCAGGGAAGCGATCGGTTCGTCGCACAAAAGCAGCTTCGGCTGCTGCATCACCGCCCGGGCGATCCCCACTCTCTGCTTCTGACCGCCGGACAGATCGGAAGCCCGGTTATAGCAGAACTGTTCCATGCCGAGCTCCTTTAAGAGCGCCAGCGCCCGCAGCTTGTCTTCTTCCGTATACATTCCCAGGATCCCTTTCATGCCGCTCATATAGCCCAGGCAGCCGTGAAGCACGTTCTGCAGGACGGAAAGACTGTAGACCAGGTTGTAGTTCTGAAAGATCATTCCCACCTTCCGGCGGAGCCTGCGCAGCTTCTTTCCTTTCTGCGCCGAAACCTCCTCCCCGTCCAGCCAGATCTTTCCCGATGTGATCGGGATCAGATGATTGATCAGGCGGAGCACCGTGGACTTTCCGGAGCCGGACGGTCCGATGATGGAGATGAATTCGCCCTCTCTCACCTCGAAGGAAACGTTTTTCAGCGCATGCACCCCGTTGGGGTAATTTTTACTCACCTGCTCGAATCTCAGTATGGGTCTCATGGTTCTCCTTTCTTCCCGAAAGGAAGCCTCCAACGGGAGGCCTCCTTTTTTGCAAAATCCCTGTTCTTCCGCGTTTATTCCGCCGCGTTGATGACCTGGTTCAGCTCGATGATCGGCTCGTAGTCGCTCAGATCACATTCGATGAAGCGTGCGCCTTCCTTTTTGATCACTTCGGTAAAATAGGCTTCGTTGTCATAAGAGGTGAGGAATTCGGTCAGAAGCTGCCTCGTCTCTTCGTCCACGGAAGCAGCCACCACCATCGCCTCCGCGGGAATCGCATCGGATTCGTGGATGATCTTCACATCCCCTTCCGCCGCGTTTCCATTGGCGATCTCGGACGCCAGGATCTGGTCGGAAATGGGAGCTACGTCCACATCCCCTCTCACCACGGCCTGCAGCCCTGCCTGATGGGAGCCGGAATAGCTGACCGCCTCAAAGAAATCTCCGTTGGTATGCAGCAGGTCGGAGTTCAGGTTTTCCTCCGGAAATGCCTGAATGATCTCAGAAGTGGGCACCAGGTTTCCCGAGGTGGAATCCGGATCCACGAAGGCCATGGTCTTTCCCTTAATATCCGCGATGGAATTGATGTCCGCATTGGCGGAGCTGGTGATGAGTACGGAATGATAAATGGCTTTTTCCGGATCCCCGTCTTCCGCTTTCATCACGATGGGAATCACTCCCGCCCGTTCCACGCCGAGGGCGATGGACAGAGGCCCCATATAGGCCATGTCCGCCTTATCCGTGCGCAGCGCCTCAATGATGGCGTTGTAGTCGCTGGCCTGGATCTCCTCCACCTTACAGCCGAGCACCTGGCTTAAATCCTCCGCCAGGCCGTTCCTGGCATCCGTGCTCTGCTCTGTGGACTCGTTGGGCGCATAGGCGATGGTGAACACCCCGTCCCCGCCGCCGGGATTCGCCGCCGGTTCTGTCTGCGCGCTCTGCGCCTGTTCGCTTTCCGTCTGTGCGCTCTCTGCCTGCGCGCTCTGTGCTGTCTGTCCGCTTTCCGTCTGCGCCTGTCCGGCGGAAGCGTTCGCCGCGGAGCAGGCGGTAAAAAGCATGGAAAGTCCAAGAACTGCCGCTGCTGCAAAAACTCCGATTTTCTTTCTCATTTTTCTTTTCTCCTTTTTTCATTGCCGGCAGCCGTTTTGGTCTGGCTGTCATGTCTGTTTTCCATCTGTATCTCTACTGATTTTTTAACCTGTCTCTCTGACCGCCGCTCATGTTTACGCCGACGCTCTTTCCCGCTCCGTCTTGCAGGCATAGATGCTTTCCAGCATCCTTTCGATCCCGTCCGCTGTAAGCTCCACGGGATTGTTGTCCGCCCTGCCCTTCGTCATGCCGTGCTCCGCCAGGATTCTCAGATCCTCCCGTTTCACTCCCCATTCCTCCAGAGAATCCGGAATGGCCGCGGCGCGCAGGATGCGGTGGATCCGTTCCTCCAGTTCTCTTTCATTCCGGACTCCCAGGGCCGCAAGAAGCTCCTCCGCCTCCCGGATCCTTCCCCGGTTAAGCCGGAAGACCGGAGCGATCAGAAGGCTGACCGCCGTTCCGTGAGGGATCCCGTAATGCATGGTCAGGGGATAGGAAATGGAATGGCAGGCCGTGGTCCTGGTATTGCTGAAAGCGAGTCCTGCCAGAAGGCTTCCTCTGGACATGGCGTCACGGGCCTGTTCCTCCCCGGAAAGAAGGCCGTCCATATGGGACATGACGGTGCGCACCGCGCAAAACGCAAGCGCACGGGACACAGGGTTGGTGTTTTTCGCCCAGCAGCTTTCCACCGCATGGGCCATCGCGTCCAGCGCGGAGGAAACCGCAAGGGAAAGGGGCATCCTGCGGATCAGATCCGGATCCGCTATGGCGGCGTAAGCGTAATTCTGCTTTGATTCCAGGGAACGCTTCGCGTCCTGAGAAGGATCCCAGATGGTCGCCCAGCAGGTCACCTCGCTTCCCGTACCGGCCGTGGTGGGTACGCCGATCCATTTTGCCCGGGGCGCGCCGAAGGATTTTTCCCGGATCATGGCGCGCAGCTCCTCTTCGGAAGCGATTTTTTTCCCGTACAGGCAGCAGAGAGATTTTCCCACATCCATCACGCTGCCTCCGCCGACCGCAATCACCACATCGGGACAGAAGTCCGCCGTTTCCCGGTAAACCGCAAAGAGCTGCTCCAGAGTGGGATTGGAAACCTGAAAGATGAGTTTCTGCAGGCTAATTCCGGGAAGTTCCGCAAGCCGCAAAAATCCCGCGAGTTCAAATACCGCTGCGTTCCAGGAAAGGATCAGCACGCTGCCGCCCTCCGGGCAGAGCTCCTTTACCAGCTCCGGGATGCGGCCCGTACTGCCCTTCTCCAGGAAGGTATGGACCGGATTGTAGAAATCGTTCATGAAAGCCACCGCCTTTCCTCTTCCATCGCCCGATTCAGGCGCTCCACCGCGTCCGGCAGCTCCCGGATGGAATCGATGACCAGATCCGCCCCGGCTTCCAGGTATTTCCGCCTGGCCTCCGTCTTTTTTTCTTCTCTCAGAGCCTCGTCCATTCCGTCATATTCCTCTTTTGTCAGACCCAGCAGGTTGGACGCTTCCAGAATCCCGATGCTCCAGGCTCCCGCGTTTTTTCCTTCCAGGATGTCTGCCGCCGTATCCCCCACCTTGACCACATTCCGGGGCGGATACACGTTCATCCTCCGCATGCACTCAAACACCATGAAGGGAGAGGGTCTTCCCTGCCCCGTGGCGTCCGGCGTCACGATGCAGTCCGGCTCGTAGCCTCCCGCCTTCGCCGCAGGGATCACATGCTCCATCATCTGCGCATTGTAGCCCGTGGTGGAACCGATCTTCAGCCCCATTTCCCGCAGCCTGTCCACGGTCTGCGCCACATCCTCGATGGGAGCGCTGTACCGTGCCACCACTTCGGAAAGCCTGTTTTCAAACCGTTCATACAGAGCCTGCACATCGTCTTCCGTCCAGGGTCTTCCGTAACGTTCCTCCCACTGCTTTCCGACATTTTCCAGGGACAGGAGCGCCCGGATATGCGCCTTCTTTTCCATCCCCATGGGACCGTTGATCTCCTGTCTGGTCAGCTTCACGCCCGCTTCCTCAAAGATTTCCGCAAACACTGCCGCCGGGGCGCTGGAGCCGTAATCCACCGTGGTTCCCGCCCAGTCGAAGACCACCATTTTGATGATCCCCCTTCGTTCCTTCTGTCCGTTCATGATTTTGAGTTTTCCTCCATATGCTTTTTTTTGCTGTTTATTTCCGCTCATTTTGCTGTTTTTTGCTGTTTGCATGCTGATAATAACGCATATTTACCGCATAAACCAGCAAGTAACGGTAAACTATTTGTAAAAATCATGTTTAACGGGCAAAGGAATATTTCTGCGGGCATGACGGCCGGCCGACCGGCTTCCTGACAGTCACGGCGGCCGACTGATTGACTGCCCGAAAAAAAGGGCTTCTTTCCGGCTGCCTGCGCTGCCGAAAAAAGCCCTCTGTCTCCTGCGTCTCTCTATGCTGACTGTCCATTTTAACCGTCCGCTGCGGTTATTCCGTTATTCTATCACAAGTCCCCGTTTCCCGTATTCCTCCAGAACAGATCCCGGAACGCTTTCATCCGTCACCATCCGGTCCGCCTGCTTCAGATCCAGCACCTTCTTCCGGGAGCGTTTCCCGATCTTGGTGGCATCCATCACGGCGACGAC
>CALWGL010000187.1 GCA_944380025.1 uncultured Lachnospiraceae bacterium | reverse complement strand
ATGCTTTCTGCCGTTACGTTTTCGTACGGTCTGCACAGGAAATGCGCAGACCTGGCTTAACTGTTTCATTCCGTCCCCTTTTTTATTGAAATATCCGGCGTTTTGTGTATAATGGAAGAGCAGCAAAAACATGGATATTTAAAATAGGTAAGGAGTCAGAATGATACAGGCGATCAATGTCACTTTAAGATTGGGAAAAAAGGCGCTGTTTGAGGATGTGAACATCAAGTTCACCGAAGGCAACTGCTATGGCCTGATCGGCGCGAACGGCGCGGGAAAGTCCACTTTTCTGAAGATCCTGTCCGGCCAGCTGGAGTCCACCAGCGGAGAGGTGGTCATCACCCCCGGTCAGCGTCTTTCCGTTCTGGAGCAGGATCATTTCAAATACGACGAGTTCCCTGTGCTGGACACGGTCATCATGGGAAACGCCAGACTGTACGAGATCATGAAGGAAAAGGAAGCCATTTATGCGAAGGAGGATTTTTCCGATGAGGACGGCATCCGGGCCAGCGAGCTGGAAGCGGAATTCGCCGAGATGGACGGCTGGGAGGCGGAATCCAATGCCGCAAGCCTGCTTAACGGCCTTGGCATCGAGACGGAGCACCACTACAGCCTGATGAAGGATTTAAACGGAAGCCAGAAGGTAAAGGTGCTGCTGGCAAAGGCGCTGTTCGGCAACCCGGACATCCTGCTTCTGGACGAGCCCACCAACCATCTGGATCTGGACGCCATCGCATGGCTGGAGGATTTCCTGATCGAATTTGAAAATACGGTCATCGTGGTCTCCCACGACCGTTATTTCCTGAACAAGGTCTGCACCCAGATCGCGGACATCGACTACGGCAAGATCCAGCTGTATGCGGGCAACTACGATTTCTGGTACGAGTCCAGCCAGCTGCTCATCAAGCAGATGAAGGAAGCCAATAAGAAAAAGGAAGAAAAGATCAAGGAGCTGCAGGAATTCATCTCCCGCTTCTCCGCCAACGCTTCCAAATCCAAGCAGGCGACCTCCAGGAAGCGTGCCCTGGAAAAGATCCAGCTGGATGAGATCCGTCCTTCCAGCAGAAAGTATCCCTACATCGATTTCCGTCCCGACAGAGAGATCGGAAACGAGGTTCTCACCGTGGAAGGGATCTCCAAGACCATCAACGGAGAAAAGGTGCTGGATAATATCTCCTTCATCATGGGACACAACGACAAGATCGCCTTCGTGGGCGGAAACGAGCTGGCGAAGACCACTCTTTTCCAGATCCTGATGGGCGAGATGGAGCCGGACGAAGGCACCTATAAGTGGGGCGTGACCACCTCCCAGGCCTATTTCCCCAAGGACAGCACGAAGGAATTTGACAGCGAGCTGACCATCGCGGACTGGCTGATGGGCTATTCTCCGGTGAAGGATATCACCTATGTGCGCGGCTTCCTGGGAAGGATGCTGTTCGCGGGTGAGGACGGCGTGAAAAAGGTGTGCGTCCTTTCCGGAGGGGAAAAGGTACGGTGCCTCCTTTCCAAGATGATGATCTCCGGGGCCAACTGCCTAGTGCTGGACGAGCCCACCAACCATCTGGACATGGAATCCATCACGGCCCTCAACAACGGCCTGATCAAATTCCCCGGCGTGGCCCTTTTCTCCTGCCGCGACCATCAGTTCGTGCAGACCACGGCCAACCGGATCATGGAAATCCTGCCGAACGGCACGCTGATCGACAAGATCACCACCTATGACGAATACCTGGCAAGCGACGCGATGGCGAGAAAGCGCACCGTCTATACCGCGAACCGGGAAGATGATGAAGACTGAAAGTAACAGTTCAGCCAGGTCTGCGCATTTACTGCGCAGACCGTACGAAAACGTATCGGAAGAAAGCATCCGGCCCATCGCTGCACGATAAAGCGAGTGCTGCGATTGGAATGTCCGGATGCCGTAACAGTTCTGCCGAAGACTGAACTGTTACGACTGAAACGGATAAAAACGGAGGACAGCCTGTGAAAATCGTTGACCTTCACGTTCATTCCTGCTGCTCCGACGGCACGCTCACCCCTTCTGAACTGGTGGATCTCGCCCTTCAGAAGGGGCTTTCCGCATTCGCCCTGACGGATCATGACACCACGGCGGGGCTGGACGAGGCCATCGGCTATGCGCAGGGCCGGGATATTGAGGTGATCCCCGGCATTGAATTTTCTACAGAATATAAAGGAAGGGATATCCATATCCTGGGACTTGCCATCGACTGGCACTCTGCCGCCTTTGAAAAGCGCATCCGGGCCTTTGTGGATTCCCGCGTCGAACGCAACCGGAAAATGTGCGAAAATCTCTCCGGGGCGGGCATCGACATCTCTTATGAAAAGCTCCTTGCCGCTTTTCCCGGCGCCGTTGTGACCCGGGCGCATTATGCCAGATATCTGCTGGATCATGGCTATGTGAAGAGCCTTCCGGAGGCTTTTGAGCGCTACGTTGGCGATCACACCCCGTATTTTGTTCCCAGGCAGAAGGTCACTCCCGTCCAGGCGGTGGAGCTGATCCTGCAGGCAAAGGGCCTTCCCATCCTGGCCCATCCCACCCTTTACCACATGGGAAAGGACGCCCTGCAGACCCTGGTATCCCTTCTGAAGGAGGCAGGACTTGCAGGCATCGAAGCCGTCTATTCCACCTACAGCGCCGGAGAGGAACGGGAAATGCGGCAGCTTGCCGCAAGGAACGGCCTTCTCATCAGCGGCGGCTCCGATTTCCACGGTTCCAACAAGCCCGGTCTGGAGCTTGCCACAGGCTATCACGGAAAGCTGGTCATCCCCTTTGACATCTGGGAACGTCTCCGTGAAAAGGGGAGGGCGCTGTACGAAGAAGCCTAAAGCCGGAACACGCAGGGATGGGAAAGCCGCGGACACAAGAGAGAAAAGGAGAAAACCCATGACAGAAGGAAAGAACGCAGAAGAAAAGAATGCAGGGACCAAAATCCTGTTCAGCGACATGGACGGGACGCTTCTGAAAAATGACAGCACCGTTTCCCCGGAAACAAAGCGGGTGCTGGACCGTCTGACCGCAGCCGGGCATCGTCTGGTCCTTACCTCCGGCCGGCCGCTGGACAGCATGCTGGAGGTCATGGAGCAGGAGGGGCTGTTCTATCCGGATACTCTGCTCATCGCCTACAACGGAAGCCTCACCTGGGACTGCACGGCACAGGCTCCTCTGTTTTCCTTCCCGCTCCCCCTGGACGTCTGCCGCGGGATCGCCGATGCTGCCAGGCGGCACGGCGTCCATTATCAGACCTATACGGACCATGAGATCGTCTGCGAAAGAGAGGATGAGGAGCTGCGCTATTACCGCAGACGCATCCATCTTCCCTTCCTCCTGTCTCCGGATCCCGTCTCCGCTCTGACCGCGCCTCCTTATAAGATGCATGCCATCCATCTGACGGACCACGAAAAGCTGGAAGCGCTGAAGGCGGACGTGGAGGAACGCTTCGGCAGCCAAGTGACGGTACAGTTTTCCAACGATCAGTATCTGGAATTCTTCCACAGCAGCTCCGGGAAGGGAAGCGCCATCCTGCAGCTGATCCGTCATCTCGGCATTCCCGTGGAAAACAGCTTTTCCGCAGGCGACGCTCCCAACGATATCTCCATGCTGCAGGCAGCCGGATGCGGGATCGCCATGAAAAATGCGGATCCCGGGGTAAAGGAATCCGCAGATTATATCACACGCTTTGACAATGAGCACGACGGCCTGGCCGATGCCATTGAGCTTCTCATTCTGAACGGCGGCTGAGCTTTGCCGCGTCCTCTTTCGTCCTCAGGGCCGATTCCGCCGCACCCTCTTTCGTCCTCAGGGCCGATTCCGCCGCGGCCCCTTTCGTCCTGAGGACGGATTCCGCCGCGGCCTTCCTCATCAGCCTTCTGCGGAAGGCGTCGTAGAGCACCTTTCCGCCGATGGGAAGGCCGGTCATCGCCCCCAGATACACCGCCGCTTTCAGAAGCGGCGTCTCTGTCAGGAACGGAAATACCAGGGGAAGATATTCCAGGATCACCATGTGGTACAGGAAAATATAGAGCGTATATCTTCCCAGCCAGGCAAGCAGAGAAAGCAGGCGGTCCGCCGCCGGGCTGTTCAACAGCGCCCCAAGGCTGCACCAGGAAAAAAGGAAGAACAGGACGGCAAGGGAATAGACCGTTATGGTGATCCCCGGCGGATTCACGCGAAGCAGCCAGCCGGCCAGCCCTTCGTCCAGGGCGAGCCGGTCCGTTAACAGAAAGGCGGCGGACAGCACGAGCAGCACAAGGGACGCGGCCGCACAGACTGCCGCCCGGCTCCGATACCGGATCTCGATCTGCATGTCCGCCGCGATCATTCCCATCACGAACAGGAACAGGAAGGTTCCTCCCATCAGATAATTTCCCCCGCCATAGGTCTCGAGAGCAAGGGTGTGCTTCACGCTGAAGATGGACGCCGCCAGCGCCGCCGCCAGATATCCGCTTCTCCACAGAACGCTCAGCCTGCCTCTCCGGCAGAAAACGGTCAGCAGATAAAGCACCGGCGCCGCCGCAATGAGCTGCAGATAGACGAGGACAAAATAGAACTGTCCCTCCAGATTAAAATGCAGCGCCCACAGCACATAGGGTCCGAGGCTCAGCTGAAAGCCGCTCTGCAGGAACTGGCAGACAGCCACAGCCGCCAGATAAGGGGCGAGGATCCGCCACAATCTCCTTCCTGTCCAGCGCAGGTACGTTTCCTCCCGTCTCCGCCGTTCCAGCGAATACCAGGATGTCTCCCCCGCCAGGAAGAAGAAGACGGAAACGGAAAAGAAGGAGAGGTACTGGATCGTTTCCCCCTCATACAGGATCCCTTTCGTATGATCTGCCAGCACTGCGAGGATAGCCAGAAATTTGGCGCAGTCTATCCATACAACGTTCTTCCGGGCCTCTGCCATGATAGCGGTCCGTTCCTTTCCTCCCTTTCGGGGCGTCCGTCCTTCCTGCGGTCTCCCTTTCGTCTGTTCCGGCTATTCCAGCACGATCCTGGCGCAGCCCTCCGGGATGTACCACTCCAGCTCCATCCGGCTTCCGGAAAGAGGATCCCTGGTATAAAGCGCCTGGCGGCGGATCAGCTCTCCCGCCGCGTCATAAAAGTCCGCGTAGAAGATATTCATGCCCGGCGTTTTGCTGTCGCCGGAAAGCAGGGTTCCCGTCACCCGCAGGCAGTCCAGGCCGCTCTCCCGTTCGATCTCCATCCCTGCGATGGCCACGCTGGCTCCGTTCCTTCCGGTCAGGGTGCTGTTGTAATAGACCATCCGGTCGTCATAGACCGTCACCAGGCTGGTTCCCGTCATCTGCGTATAGACCTCCCCGTCCTCCGCAAGGCCGCTGCGGATGGTGATATAGTCCACCACAGCCGGGTTGCTGCTCCGGTAGACCGCCGCCACCGTCGTGCCGGGCGCCGCTGCCGCCGCGGTCATCTTCGCGGTTCCGTCTCCGTTATCGGTCAGCACCGCCACGGCGATGGAAGGATCCGCCGTAAGCACGGCCATATCGGCAAAGCCGCCGGCAAGCGCATACTCCACCTTAGCGCTTTTCGTTTCTCCTAACCCCAGGGAAAGCACCTCCTCTTCCATCTGAATGCTTCCCTCTCCGGAAACCGGAGCTGCCAGCACGGACAAGGGGGAAAGGGCCGGGGCCGCAAGCGTCCCCGCAAGCAGCAGAGCCGCCGTTTTCTTCTGATTCCGCATGATTCCATCTCTGATCCTGAACATATTCTCTCCTTTTTGATTCCCCTGCAGCCTCCGGGCTGCAGAGATTTCCGCGGCAGCCTTCTGACTGCAGAGATTTCCGCAGCAGCCTTCTGACTGCCGGGATTTCCCCTGCGGCCTCCGGACTGCCGGAATTTTCCCGCTATTCGCTTCTGAGCGCGTCGATGGGACTCAGTCTGCTGGCCTTCCTTGCGGGTGCCCAGCCGAAGATGATGCCCACCGCCGTGGAAAAGCCCACGCCCAGAGCCACCGCAGAAACCGAAAAAACAAAATCCGTATCCATCAGCGCCGCTGCCGCCACGGAGATCAGCAGGCCGATGATCACACCGATGATGCCGCCGATCAGGGAAAGCACCACCGACTCCAGCAGAAACTGCATCTGGATCCTCCCCGGCGTGGCTCCCATGGCCTTTCTCAGGCCGATCTCCTGTTTGCGCTCCGACACGGATACCAGCATCATGTTCATGATGCCGATGCCTCCCACCAGAAGTGCGATGGAAGCAATGCCTGCCAGCATGTACGTGAGCATGCTCATCATCTCATTCATGGTGTCCAGCAGGCTGTCCATGGCGAATACGAAATAGCTGTCCTCATTCTGGTTAAAGGCCTGATACAGAACGCCCTCCACCTCGTCGGAAAGCTGGTCGGTATAGTCCGCATTTTCAATATAGATTTCCAGGCTGCTGATGTTTTTCTGGCCGGTGATCTTTCTCGCCGTGGTATAGGGGATGG
>CALWGL010000186.1 GCA_944380025.1 uncultured Lachnospiraceae bacterium | reverse complement strand
CCGTTGCCCGTCGAATATCCGCGTTTCTGTGCAGGCAAGCCTGCCCATCCACGCGGCTGTTCTCCGGGCTTATCGCACAAAAAACGGAAGCAGTGGCCTGAAGGCAGGGACTGCTTCCGTCTCTTTCGTGGTCTGTTCAGATGTCTATCGCTGACGGTCCGACTTACTGGGGAATCACGTTGACAGCGCGGATCTTCTTGCTGTCTCTGGGATCAGCCTCGGTATCAAACGTTACGGCCTGGCCCTCCTGCAGAGTCTTGAATCCGTCAACCTGAATGGAAGAATAATGTACGAATACATCCTCTCCGTTGTCAGCGTTGGTGATGAAACCATAGCCCTTTTCAGCGTTGAACCACTTAACTGTACCGTTGCTCATGAGTGGTACCTCCTTAAAAAATGAAAATGATTGATATCCCTGACACGCCCCCTCAAGCCGGGACCATCAGTTTACAGGGCGTCCGGTCTGTGCCGGCTGCGCCGAGTATTTGAATGGATGGCTAAAAAAAACACATATCAATGTAAATCTTCGACGTACCCAGGGATTTACAATAATATGTGAATCATGGAATCGTTTGGAATACAAACTAAATATAGCGCCTGAGCCGGAAATTGTCAAGATGGTTTTGGAAAAAACAGAAATGTAAAATTCGTGTAAAATCGGGTGAAATACATTACTGCTCAGCCAGGTCTGCGCATTTTCCGGCTTCCGGAGCAGGGGCCGGCACGAGAAAGCCGCCTGCTGCGGACAATCATCCGGTTTTCCGGATTCCTGCCGTAGGAAACCGCTCAAATCTACGGTACAAAATCGGAATTTCCTGTTTTGGCCGTAGTGAGATCCTGATTTCTGCAGATCAGCATGCTATTTTTCTGAATTCTGCCGCAGAAGCATGATTCAGTCGTTACTGCTCAGCCAGATCTGCGCATTTCCTGCGCAGACCGTACGAAAACGTACCGGCCGGATGCCGTTACAATCCTGCCGAAGGCTGGATTGTAATCTAAAATACAGCGGAATCGGGAACGGGGCTTTTCCGACGGCGCGATTTATATTATACTGGATTCAAAAACGCGGCATGGAGGTAGACATGTTGATTCAGCTTCCGGAGGATGTGAAAGCCATTCTTCATACATTACAGTCAGCGGGATACGAGGCCTACGCGGTGGGCGGATGCATCCGGGATTCCATCCTCGGGCGCGAGCCGGAGGACTGGGATATCACCACCTCGGCAAAGCCGGAGGAGACGAAGGCGCTGTTTGGGAAAACGATCGATACGGGTATTCAGCACGGTACGGTGACGGTCATGCGCCATGGGCGCGGCTATGAGGTAACGACCTACCGGGTGGACGGAGAATATGAGGACGGAAGGCATCCGAAGGAGGTTACGTTTACGGCGAGCCTTGCGGAGGATCTGAGACGGCGGGATTTCACGGTGAACGCCATGGCCTGCAATGAGGAAGACGGCCTGGTGGATCTGTTCGGCGGACAGGAGGATCTGAAGCGGGGAATCATCCGCTGTGTGGGCGAGCCGGACGAACGTTTTTCCGAGGATGCGCTGCGCATCATGCGGGCGGTGCGCTTCTGCGCCCAGCTGGGCTTTGCGATGGAGGAGCGGACCAGGCAGGCCATCAGGGGCCACGCGCAGAGACTACGCCAGGTGAGCGCGGAGCGTATCCAGGTGGAGCTGACCAAGCTTCTCATAAGCCCCCATCCGGATTACCTGCGCATGGCCTGGGAGACCGGCATCACCGCCGTTGTGCTTCCGGAATTTGACCGGCAGATGGCGCAGCCCCAGCACAACCCGCATCACTTTTTAAGCGTGGGGGAGCACACCCTGCGCGCCATGCAGGCCGTCCGACCGGATAAGTGTCTGCGGCTGGCCATGCTGCTCCATGATGTGGCGAAGCCTCTGTGCCTGACCACGGATGAAAAGGGGATCGACCATTTCCATGGGCATGCGCAGCTGGGAGAGCGGGAGGCCGCAGGGATCCTGAAACGGCTGCGCTATGACAACCATACGGCGGAGCTGGTGCGCAGGCTGGTAAAGTGGCATGATGTTTTCATCGAGCCGGAGAAAAAAGCGGTGCGCCGGGCGGCTTCCCGGATGGGAACGGATATTTTCCCGCTGATCCTGGAGGTAAAGGCTGCCGATCTGGCGGCGCAGAGCGATTACCGGCGGGAAGAAAAGGAAGCCTGGCTGGAGCGGCTTCGGAGCCTTTATGCGCAGATCGAGGAGGAAGGGGACTGCCTGACCTTAAAGGAGCTTGCGGTTACGGGACGTGACCTGATGGAAGCCGGCATGAAGCCCGGACCCGGTCTGGGACAGGCGCTGCAGTCCCTCCTTGAGACGGTTCTGGAGGACCCTGAGAAAAATACGAAGGAATATCTGCTCTCTTTGCTCCCGAAGGAAACATAACCGGAGCTTCCCTCTCATAAGATAGGTAATACCTGACGGCGGTTGCTGCGCCGCCAGGGGATGGCCGGCAGGAGAGGGAGGAAACGGCGTGAACGACAGAGCGGCAGGCATTTTTGAAAATTATGATGTGAAGATCCTTGGAACGGCGAAGGGCAGAGGGGCGCTTCTTGCCGAGACGGAGCAGGGCTGGCTGATCCTGAAGGAGTATACCGGACCGGAAGCGAGGCTTGAGCTTCAGGAAAAGCTGCTTCAGGCTGTCCGTGACGCCGGATTTCCCGGTGTGGAGCAGCTTCTGCGCAATAAGGAAGGAGAGCTTCTGACCCGGGATCAGGACAGGACCGCCTATATTGTGAAAACCTGGTTTGACGGACGGGAATGCAACCTGCGGGATGTGAAGGAATGTCAGAACGCCGTCAGAACACTGGGCAGGCTGCACCGCGCGATGGAACAGCCGCAGCTTGCGACTCAGTACGCGGGCCGGCCTTTCAGCCTGGAAAAGGAATATGCCAGACACAACCGGGAGCTGAAGAAGGTGCGCCGCTATCTGCGGGAAAAGGGGCAGAAGTCGGATTTTGAACGCTTCCTTCTTCACCATTATGACCGGTTTTATGAAAAGGCCCTGGAAACGGAAGAACAGCTGAGAGCGGAGACCGGGGAACGGGAAGCGGCCGTCTGTGCGGCTCTGGCCGGCGGGCCTGAAGCGCAGGTAGCGTCTGCTGCGTGGAACACGCCCGAAGCGCAGAGTGCGTCCGCAGCGAAGGGTGTACCCGCAGCGCACAGACGGGCTGCGGACACCGGCGGCTGCTTCTGCCACGGCGATCTTCAGCACCACAACCTGCTCTGCTGCCGGGAAGGCTTTTCTGTCATCAATTTTGAAAAATATCTGGTGGATAACCCGGTGAGGGATCTTTATCTGTTCCTGCGGAAACTCCTGGAAAAGAACGGCTGGTCCTCCAGCATCGCATTGAGCATTCTTACCGCCTATGAAACCCAGCGCACCCTTTCCGACCAGGACAGGAGACAGCTCTACTACCGCTTCGCCTATCCGGAAAAATTCTGGAAGATCGTCAACTTTTACTATAACAGCGGAAAGGCGTGGATTCCGGGCAGAAACCGGGAAAAACTGGAGAACCTCCTCCGCCAGGAAGAGGAAAAGAAGGCGTTTCTTGAAAATACCCTGAGATGAATGAAAAAACAAAAAAAGAAAGACGCTGTACAAATAATGAATGCGCCGCGCAGATTTCAGGAAAGATTTTCCATATCCTGAAATCTGCCGTAAAACCGCCGTTTTTTCAGGGGAAATACTTGACAAAAAAGAAGGGAGCGTATATATATAATATAGTGTCTTAAGAGTTTACTCTTTTTGCATAACGAACCATTTTAAAATGATCACAGGAGGAGTTCATAATGAACAAAACAGAATTAGTTGCAGCTATGGCTGAGGCGGCTGAGATTTCCAAGAAGGATGCGGAGAAGGCTCTCAAGGCTTTCACGGACGTTGTAGCTGACGAACTGAAGAAGGGCGAGAAGGTTCAGCTGGTTGGATTCGGAACCTTTGAAGTATCTGAGAGAGCGGCAAGAGAAGGAAGAAACCCTCAGAGCGGCGAAGTGATGCACATCGCGGCTTCCAAAACTCCCAAGTTCAAAGCCGGCAAGGCTTTAAAGGACATGCTCAACGCATAATCCGGAGTGAGGTTTATCAATTCAGGAAAATGGCGGACGCTTCGACGACGGAGGCGTCCGCTTTTTTCGCGGTGTGCCGGACGGGCGGCCGCCAGCCTTACGGAAACGGCCGTTTGCCGCCCGGGACGGCGGCGGTGCTGACCACACCGGCATCGGACGGGCAGGATGGAGGAAGGATTGCTGCGCAGTTCTTCTCACCTGATTAAATGCGGCCTGCGGCCGCAGGAAAATGAGGAAAATATGAGACTGGATAAATATTTAAAGGTATCCCGCCTGATCAAGCGGCGTACCGTGGCGAACGAAGCCTGCGACGCGGGCCGCGTGCTGATCAACGACAAACCGGCGAAGGCCTCCGCCAATGTGAAGGCGGGTGACATCATCACCATACAGTTCGGCAATAAGGATGTGAAGGTGGAGGTTCTTGACGTGCAGGAGACCGTCCGCAAGGAGAACGCGGGGGAGCTGTTCAAGTATCTGTAGAAGAATCATCTGAAGGGGTGTATCGGGCGCGGTGAAAGGCAGGAATATGGAAAATGGGAAAAATGACAGTATATCATGGCAGTTACACTGCGGTGGAGAATCCCAGAATCATGAAAGGCAGAAATACGAAAGACTTTGGGCCGGGTTTTTATTGTACGATAATCCGGGAACAGGCAGAGCGCTGGGCAAAGAGGTATAATACGCCGATTGTAAATACCTATACCGTTCGCCTGAATTCCGGTTTAAAAGTGCTGGAGTTTAAAGAAATGACAGAAGAGTGGCTGGATTTCATTATTGCCTGCCGGCATGGGGAACCCCATGACTATGACATTGTAATAGGCGCCATGGCAAACGATCAGATTTATAACTATATAGCTGATTATATGGACGGCGTGATTACCAGAGAGCAGTTCTGGGTGCTTGCAAGATTTAAGTATCCGACGCATCAGATCAATTTCTGTTCGGATGCAGCGCTGGAATGCCTGGAATTCGTATCGGCCAGGGAGGTGAAGAAAAATGGAACATTCTGACAGAATAGAGGGACGGGAAAGCCGCAGAGACAACGATCTTTTCTTTACCTGCAGCCTGATCGAATATATTGCCAGAAAAACGAAAAACAAAAGGGCTGATGTGGTAAATGCGCTGGGCAGGAAGAATATCGAAAAAATCTACGAGCTTGCCGACGTTTATCACAGTGATAATATAGATCGTGTCAGTGACGATTTCATACAGGAAGCAGGCATCGTTTCCGGCAGCTTTGATAATGTCGCTGCCGCTGAATATGCGGTTCCCAGCCACTGGGACATCGGAAAAGTCTATAAACGTCTGATCCTCGGCATTGCAAAGGAAAAGGGGATGGATATCGTGGACGCTCTGTTTGCAGCGTACAATTCTTTTGTCAGCGATAAAATTGACGACTATAACAGCAGCTTCTATTATGACGCGCCGGGGAATATTCTGAACGCCTGGTTATATGGGGAGATTGAATAGCAATCTCCCCTTCCCCTCCTGCGGGATGCCTGTGTCATGAGGTCCGTTCAGAAGCGTCCGGAAGAGCATGTAATGTTTCCGGGTCAATATCGATACATTCCTGTTCATTACGATTCCCGGCAATATCCCATGCCAACGTTCCGTTTAATATGGTACAGGCATTTATGAATACCTGTAAGTCCTTCAGTTTGCGAAAAATACCTTCTTCCAGAAAAGGCGTTACGTCATATCGAACAATTTTTCCATCATCAAAATATACATCTACCGTATAGTCTTCAAAAGGGACGACCTGTACAACGTCAGGGAAATAACAATATTCCATAAGCAGCCTCCTAAATAAGGGGATTGATTTTATTAAGTGGTTCATTTTCTTTGGCGAGTTCCCAGTTTTGCATCAATTCATCCTGATGCAGGACTGTCCAAGCCAGAATCAGCTTTAACTGTTTTGCCGGGAAAGCACCTTTGAGGATTTTGGCGTTAATAATGTCCACCAATACCTTGGTGCCATTATACTCCGCATGAAAATGCGGGGGCATGTGATCATTGTAATACATGGTTACTTTTATTCCATAAAAAAGAGAAATTATCGGCATATTATTATACTCCTCACCCGTTTGAAAGACAGTTTATTTTCACAACAGCAGTATACCATATTTTTAACGCCGAAAACAGTATCTGAACCCATTCAGATTTATTTGCCATACGGATTCCCGGATGATAAAATCAAAAGAAAAGCCGTGCTTTAAAAGGAGGCGCAGACAAAAATGGGAAGATTTGTAAATCCGGACAACGGCGCTTTTCAGGTTGCGCTGAATTCTCAGATCTATGTGGATAAAACCGGCCTGCTGGAATATACCAATCAGGTTATGGATACGGAAAACGCTTTTATCTGCAACAGCCGTCCGCGCCGTTTC
>CALWGL010000185.1 GCA_944380025.1 uncultured Lachnospiraceae bacterium | reverse complement strand
ACGGAAAGCCGGTGGAGATCAACGCCTACTGGTACAACGCCCTGCGGATCATGGAGGAGCTTGGGGCGGAGGCCGGTTCAGAGCGCCCCGCCGGGAGCGGCGCGGATGTTCCGAAACAGGCCGAAGTTGCGGGCACAGGCACCGCGGGCACAGGCGCTGCGGGCACTCCGGCGGCCGGAAATCCCGATTACGGCGCGCTGGCGGAACGGGTGAAGCGTTCCTTTACGGAAAAGTTCTGGGATGAAAAAAGGGGCTGCCTGAGGGACGTGATTTTGGAGGGCTTTCCGAAGGCCGAAACGGGCAGCGGCCTTTCAAAGTCCGAAACGGGAGGCGGATTCCCGCCGGACGCCGCCCACGCGCAGGAGCAGCTTCGCTGCAATCAGATCTGGGCGGTGTCCCTGCCCTTCACCATGCTGGACCGCAGGAAAGAGCGGCGGATCGTGGAAACGGTCTTTGAAAAGCTTTATACGCCCTATGGCCTGCGGACGCTGGAAGCACAGGACAGAGAGTTTCACCCCTTCTACGGCGGCCCCATGGAGGAACGGGATATGGCCTACCACCAGGGAACGGTATGGGTGTTCCCGCTCGGCGCTTACTATCTGGCGTACCTGAAGGTGCATGACTACAGCGAAGAAGCCAAACAGACGGTGAAGGAGCAGCTGGAAACGCTGGAGCCCGCCCTGCGGGAGGGCTGCATCGGACAGCTTCCGGAGATCTATGACGGAGAAAACCCGGTTTCCTCAAAGGGCTGCTTCGCCCAGGCCTGGAGCGTGGGAGAGATCCTGCGGGTGTATGAGGCGCTGGAGAAGGAAGGGTGAGCGGTAAATATGCCGTTACGGTCCGCCGGCTTGCCCGTGAACCGTAAAAGAAGTTGCTTTTCATGGGTCAGGGGACCCGGCGGAATGTTCCGCGAATTTTGACGGGAAAACATTCCGCAGGGCTTTCCGCAGAATCCTTCCGCAGGGGCTTCCACGGAATCCTCGCCCATATACGGTTGAAAAGCGAAAAAATGGATTTTCTACCGTACAAAAATCCATTTTTTACGGATCCAATCCCGGAAAATGATGTTCTGAACCGTACTTTTCATGGTGTGATACGGATAAAAGATCGAAAATGTGATTTTTAACCGTACCGGATAGCCCGAAAGTACGGTTCTGAATACAAAAATCCTGTTTCTGACCGTATTGTCGAAAAAAAGAGGCGAAAAAGTACGGTTAAGGATCGGAAAATCCTTTTTTTAACCGTCCCTTCAGACTTTTTGTACGGTTATATCAATGCGGATTCTCGTTTTAAACCGTACCGGAGCATCCTGCCGGGTGTCAGGCTGGGGGGACGAAATAGGAAAAAGAATCAGCCGGAACATTTTCCCGCCCCATGAAAAGCAACACAAGGCTCACGATTTTTGGAAAATCCTTCCTCCCATCCGGTGTTAAGGACGGGCGGAATGTGGTAGAATAAGCAGGAAATGAAAAGGGCAGATTGAAAAAATGTACCGGACGGCGCATTCCCGGCCGCAGTTTTGCGCGGGAGCAGCCGGCAGGGAGGCGCACGAACTGCGTTCGTGCAGGATTCAATGCCGCCAGAGACGGCAGAAGGAGAGGTAAACATGGAAAAAGAACTGGAGCTTTTGTTGCAGGAAAAATTCGGAAAGTCCATTCAGGAGGCGTCCAATGAGGAAATCTACGCGGCGCTTCTGGGGATCACGAAAAAGAAGATGGAAGGGATGAAGAGGAACGCGGGGAACCGGAAGCTGTACTACATTTCCGCGGAGTTCCTCATCGGCAAGCTGCTTTCCAACAACCTGATCAATCTGGGGATGTTTGAGGAGACCAGAGAGGTGCTGAAGAAGTACGGGAAGGACATCACCGAGATCGAAGAGGTCGAGCCGGAGCCCTCTCTTGGAAACGGCGGCCTGGGAAGGCTTGCCGCCTGCTTCCTGGATTCCATCGCGACGCTGGGACTGTCCGGAGACGGCGTGGGGCTGAACTACCACGAAGGGCTGTTCCTGCAGAAATTTAAGGATAACAAGCAGGACGAGGAAAAGAATCCCTGGATCACGCCGGAAAGCTGGCTGACGCGGACGGAGCGCCATTTTGAGGTGCCCTTTAAGGACTTTACCGTGACCTCCTGCATGTATGATATCGATGTGCCCGGCTACGGCCAGGACGGCTGCAACCGCCTGCATCTGTTCGATCTGGACAGCGTGGATGAGAGCATCATCGGAAACGGGATCGATTTTGACAAGAACGATATCAGAAGGAACCTGACCCTCTTTCTCTATCCCGACGACAGCGACGAGGCCGGACAGCTTCTGAGAATCTATCAGCAGTACTTCATGGTGAGCAACGCGGCCCAGCTCATCCTTGCGGAAGCGGAGGAGAGAGGGGTGAACCTGTATCACCTGCATGAGCATGTGTGCATCCAGATCAACGACACCCATCCCACCATGGTGATCCCGGAGCTGATCCGTCTGCTGGAGGCGAGAGGCTTCAACGCGGATACGGCGGTGGATGTGGTGAGAAAGACCTGTGCCTACACCAACCACACCATTCTGGCGGAGGCGCTGGAGAAGTGGCCCGTTTCCTATCTGGAAAAGGTGGTTCCCCACCTGCTTCCCATCATCCGCGACCTGGACGCCAGGGTGAGAAGGGATTTCCACGACGAGAAGGTTTATATCATCGACAAGGAAAACAGGGTTCATATGGCCCACATCGATATTCATTTTGGCTATGCGGTCAACGGCGTGGCGGCGCTTCATACGGAGATCCTGAAAAATTCCGAGCTGAAGCCCTTCTATGATATTTATCCGCAGAAGTTCAACAACAAGACCAACGGCATCACCTTCCGCAGATGGCTGGTGCACTGCAACCACAGGCTCTCCGATTATCTGGGAAGCCTGATCGGCATGGATTTCGTGAAGGACGCCGTCCATCTGGAAAAGCTGCTGGCTTACCAGGACGATGAAACGGTTTTAAACCGCCTGCTTGAGATCAAGGCGGAGGCCAAAGCGGACCTGAAGCGCTATCTGAAGCAGACGCAGGATCTGGACATCGATGAAAACTCTATTTTCGACATTCAGATCAAGCGCCTCCACGAGTACAAGAGGCAGCAGATGAACGCCCTGTACGCCATTTACAAATATAAGGAGATCAAGAAGGGCAATCTGCCGAAGCGCCCCATCACCATGATCTTCGGCGCGAAGGCGGCTCCGGCCTATATCATCGCCAAGGACATCATCCATCTGATCCTCTGCCTGCAGCAGCTCATCGACAACGATCCGCAGGTGAGTCCGTACCTGAAGCTGGTGATGGTGGAAAATTATAACGTGACAAAGGCGGAGAAGCTGATCCCCGCCGCGGACATTTCCGAGCAGATCTCCCTGGCCTCCAAGGAAGCCTCCGGAACCGGCAATATGAAGATGATGCTGAACGGCGCGGTGACGCTGGGGACACTGGACGGCGCGAATGTGGAGATCCACGACCTGGTGGGCGACGACAACATTTACCTGTTCGGCGCGAAATCCGAAGAAGTTATCCGCCTGTACGACACCGCCGGATACCATTCCGGAGAGATCTATGACAGCGATCCCGAAATCCAGGAGCTGGTGGACTTCATCATCAGCAAGCAGCTGATCCGCATCGGCGATCCGGTCAACCTGGGAAGGCTGTACAAGGAGATCGTGGGCAAGGACTGGTTCATGACCCTGCTGGATGTGAAGGATTACATTCAGACCAAGGAACAGATGCTTGCAGATTACGAGGATCAGAAGGCATGGGCGAGGAAGATGCTGGTCAACATCGCGAAGGCCGGTTACTTCTCCTCCGACCGCACCATCGAAGAGTACAACAGAGACATCTGGCATCTGTAAAAAAATAAGGAGATTCCTATGAGAGAATCAGGAATTTTAATGCCGGTTTCCGCCCTTCCGTCCCGGACGGGAGTGGGGGAGCTGGGCGCATCAGCATATCATTTGATTGATCTGCTCCGGGAAAACGGAGTAAAAATCTGGCAGATTCTGCCGTTAAATCCGGTGGGATACGGCAATTCCCCCTACCAGCCCTATTCCTCCTGCGCGGGAGACGAGCTTTATATCAGCCTGGACGCGCTGCAGGAGGAGGGGCTGCTTTCGGAGCCCGTCCCCGCCTTCCGGGAGCGGGCGGACCGGGTGGACTATGAGGCCGTCCGCGCCTTTAAGGAGCCGTACCTGAAAGCGGCTTATGATACTTTTGTCAAAAAGGGCGGAAAAACAAAGGAAGCCTATCAGAACTTCGTCTCCCAGGAATGGGTATCCGATTACGCCGTTTTCCGCGCCCTGAAAAAGAAAAACGGCGGAAGATGCTGGAATGAATGGGAGCCCGCCGACAGGGACTGGCCGGAAACGCGCGGCGCTCTTGCCGCGGAGATCGAAGAGGAAGCGCAGTACCAGATGTTCCTCCAGTACCTGTTCTATACCCAGTGGATGAAGGTGAAGCAGGCCGCGAACGACGCGGGCATCCGCATCATGGGAGACGTGCCCTTCTATGTGGGCGTGGACTCCGTGGACGTATGGGGCGGCAGGGATAATTTCCTGCTGGATACGGACGGAAGACCGATCTTCATCGCCGGCGTGCCGCCGGATTATTTCAGCGCCACCGGACAGCGGTGGGGCAATCCCATCTATGACTGGGACTATCTGAAGAAAAACGGCTATCAGTTCTGGGTGGACCGGATCGGCTACAGCAATAAGCTGTTCGACATCATCCGCATCGATCATTTCCGGGCCTTCGATACCTTCTGGAAGATCCCGGCCACCTGCCCCACGGCAGTGGAGGGAGAATGGATCGAAGCGCCGGGCTATGAGGTGATCGACACCCTGTTTAAGAAGCTTCCCGGCATCTGCCTGGTGGCGGAGGATCTGGGCGACCTGCGCCCGGAGGTGCTTGTACTGAAGGAGCACTACGGCCTGAAGGGCATGAAGGTGCTGGTCTTTTCCATCAATACGGACGGAAAATACGCGTTCGATTCCTTCCCGGAGAAGGAGAATCTGATCTGCTATACCGGAACCCACGACAATTCCCCTCTGATGGAGTGGTACGCCGACCTGACCCGCGCGGCGAAAAGAAAGGTGCGCGCCTTCCTGAAGCGAAGCGGCATTAAAACAGGCAGCGTGCACGACAGGCTTCTGACCTATGCCCTGACGGGAAAGGCGGATATCGCCATCGTTCCCATGGCGGACATTCTGGGCCTTGGAAAAGAGGGACATATCAACACGCCGGGAACGGTAGGTTCCCCCAACTGGGAATGGCGCATGCCCGATTTTGACGGGGCGGAAAAGATGCTTTCCCGTTACCGGAGGCTGTTGACAAACAGGTGAAATGCGGCCGTCCGGCCGAAAAGAGGTAAGTATGGAATTCACAGGCGTATATCACAGAACATCGGAGCAGATGAGCTATCCTTTAAACGAGGACGAGCTGATCGTGAACCTGAAAACGGGCTATGACGTGGAGCGGGTTTTCCTGCATTACGGAGATCCCTACGAAGCGGGCATCATGGGCGGAAGCGAGAAATGGACGGGAAAGCGGGAGGAGATCGTTTTTAAAAAGCGGCTCCGCCATCAGCTCTGGTGGACTACCACCCTGCGGCCGGAGTACAAGCGGTGCAAATACTATTTTGAGCTGCATACAAAAGACGAGGTCTGGTACTATTTTGAGGACGGCTTCCTGACCCCGGAGCAGGTGCAGATGGAAGGGCGCATGCTCCAGTGCTTCATCGTGCCCTGGATGAACCCGGCCGATGTGAACCGGACGCCGGACTGGGTGAACGAAACGGTGTGGTATCAGATTTTCCCGGACCGCTTCTGCAACGGAACGCCGGAGGAAAACACGCCGGATATCGTGCCCTGGCACGCGGGGCCGGTCACCAATCAGGAACGCTTCGGCGGGAACCTGAAGGGCATCGAGGAAAAGCTTCCCTACCTGAAGGAGCTGGGCATCACGGGCATTTACCTGAATCCCATCATGGAGGCGGATTCCACCCACAAGTATGATACGAAGGACTACACCCGCATCGATCCCCAGTTCGGAACCAATGAGGACTTTGCCAGACTGGTGAAAAAAGCGCATGAACACGGTATCCGCATCATGGTGGACGCGGTGTTCAACCACTGCGGCCGCCGCTTCGCCCCCTGGCTGGACGTGCTGGAAAAGAAGGAGAAATCGCCTTACGCGGACTGGTTCATGATCCACGACTGGGACAATCTGGAGAAAAGAGCGGACACTAGGGACGCCCGTTTTTATTCCTTCGCCTTCGCGGACTGGATGCCCAAGCTGAACACCAACAACGAGGAAGTGATCGACTATTTCTGCGGCGTCTGTGAGGACTGGATCCGGGAATTTGATATCGACGGCATCCGCTATGATGTGGGAAACGAGGTCTCCCACCGTTTCCTGAAAAAAATGCGCGAACGCCTTCGGGCGCTCAAGCCCGATCTGTACCTGCTGGGGGAGATCTGGCATGACGCCAGCCAGTGGCTTGCGGGCGACGAGTACGATTCCGTGATGAATTATCCGCTGCTTAGCGGCAT
>CALWGL010000184.1 GCA_944380025.1 uncultured Lachnospiraceae bacterium | reverse complement strand
AGCCAAGAACCTTTTTTACTCTGGGAAGCTCTTCATGGCCGCGTTTCAAAGAATACATCCGAAAATCACGGCCTCCGGATACCGGCTGCCCGGTTCGTTCCGCCTGGCCTCTCTGCCAGGCATATGCCAGGCGCTCATAATATCTCTGTTCATTTCCGTTTTCCAATATTTCCATATCCTTTCATCCAACTCCGAGGAGCTGAAGCATCAGCTTCAGCCTCTGCGGAGCTCTTCGCAGATTCCGGCAGTAAACCGCGGTAGCGAGCCGGTATCCGCCGACGCAGCATATCCCGTCCACAGTGCCCGGTTTTTTCCCGGGCATCAGATACAGGGCAAACCAGCTCCCGTACATTCTGTCGCCGCTGTCAAAAGCAGGGATATCCTCCTGAAGCCGGAGCGCGTTCTTTCCGGCCGCCGTCGTATGCAGAGAGGTCTTTATTTGCCAGAACAGCGGAGGCAGTTCCTTCTTTATACCGCCAAAATAGGAAAACAGATCCGCTTCATCCGACAGATACGCATAAGCTTCAAAACGGATCCCGGCATGAAAATTCCTTTTTATCGCGCGTTCTGTCTGGGAGCCGTCCACTGTAATCTCTTCTTTGATCCATTTATCAAAATACCCGCTCACTTCTGTTCCTCCTCAGGATAATTGTTCCAGCCTCTTATGTCCGTCCTCCAGGTTTCCCATACCTGCCGCTTCCATCGCCTCGCATGCCTTTTCGATCACTGTCTTCCCCTTCAGTGCATTCAGCCATTCCCGCGGAATTCCGCCGTACCCATAAACCAGCCCTGCCAGTCCTCCGGCCACAGCACCCGTAGTATCCGTATCTTCCCCCAGATTCACCGCTTTCAGGAGGCACTCACGATAACTATCCGTAGTCAGGAGGCACCAGAGCGACGCGATCAGCGTATCTGCTACATACCCGCTGCTCCTGATCTCTCCCTCCGGCTTCTCTGCCAGGGAGACAGTATCCAGGATCGGCTCCCAAACCGGCAGCACTTCCTCAAATTTTTCATGGCGTCTGTACCAGCCGACCGATGCCGAGACGCCCTCCCGGACAGCTGCTGCCTTCTCCGTTCCTGACAGCAGCCTTGCCGCGATATTTACATAGATCCCGCAGGCGGACTGGGCGATGGGATGGCGGTGCGTCAGGCCGGATACCTTATGAATTATGTCCATGGCCTTTGCAGATCCTGTCAGATCCGTACCGTATCCGGCAGAAAGATAATACGCCATGGGAAGTATTCTCATAAGAGAGCCATTGCCGTTGGAAGTTCTCTGATTGCCTCCGCACAGAACGGGAACAACGCCTTCCTTATAGCGGAACAGCGCCTGCGCCACTGCATGCCCGCAGTCGAACCGCTCTCCCCATGGGGAATATTTTCCATCTTCAAACCATTCCAGAAACCGCCCCATAATATCATGCGTATGGATGCCTCCGGTTTCCCCTATGCTCTGTGCCAGACACAGCGTCATACTGCCGTCATCCGACCAGGTTCCTTCCGGCTGTCTATGTGTTCCCCAACCCGTCATCCCGGTCACCGGACATTTCCTCAGCTCTTCCCGGCTTCGGAATTCTGCCGGCACGCCCAGTGCGTCTCCCACACATACTCCATAGATCCCGCTGCGGATCTGATATCCTCTGTCTGTCATATCCCGTCACTCCTCGTCTTTTCTGTCAGTTCCCTGCGTACCTGCATCAGGATCCTTCCCAGATGATTGTCGCCTTTACCCGTCCTTACATCGACGCCCCAGCAGGTATCGCCCCAGGTATTGCCCTCAATAAGGGGGATCTCTCCGGTGGCGATAAGCTTTGCTTTCAGTTCCGGGTTCTGAGAGAATTTCGCTCGGACGATTTCTTCCATCAGCGCCACTTTTACTTCCTCCCAGTCCGGCCTCAGCTGTACCTGACGGCCCAGGCGCTTGGCCTTGTTGGACGGAAGACAGGTAAACTGCTGCTTTTCTTCCTCTGTCAGGCATTTCTGCGCCTGAAACGCGGCTTCGGAGTTCAGATAACGAAGTCCGCCATACTCGATTTCCGCCGGATAGAAATTACTCAGAAAATCATACTCTTCCCGGAAACGGTCAATGACCTCCGGGATTTTTCCGTTCTTTTTCAGTAATTCCCATACTTCCTTCGTGACCATCCCTTTTGCCGACCTATCATGACGGCGAACCTTCTCGCGAAATCCCGAGGAGCTGACGGTATCCAGCCAGTCCGGGACCTTAAATACCGCGAAAGACTCCCTATACTCCGCCAGGAACGGATGATTCATGATCACCGTTTCCGGCGACTCCCCTCTGCGCTTTGCCACCAGGATACCAAACTTCTCTACAAATTCTCTGATCCGGTGCCAGCGCGGAATAATATGCAGTTTATCGCTGCCCGCCACAAAGAGTATCCGGCTCTCCGGATAGTGTTCCTGGATCTTTTCCAGCGTTTCAAAAGTAAAGCTTTTCTCTCCTTTGGGACGGCGCAGCTCAGACTCATCCACTGCCAGGCATCTGTCGCCGGCACACATGCTTTGCAGCATCTTAAGACGCAGTTCATCCGGCAGAGCCTCCTCCTGATGTCCGGTCTTTTTCAGCTTTCTCTCCACATACCAGAACGGGGTCGGCACAAACAGTCCCAGCTGTGCACCCGCCGCGTCCACGGCAGCTTTCAAAAGCGCCAGATGCGCTGCCGTGGGCGGATTGAACGAGCCTCCCAGTACCACGATGCGCGGGCGGTCCTCCTCTGTTTTAACTCTGGTAAAATCCCGGGACAGCGCCATTTCTGAATCCGGCCCACCGTTTTCTCCGAATTCTTCTGTCTGTCTGCTCTTCCTTCCCGCTTCCGCCATTCTTTCCGCATCTTCCCGGCTCATTTCCGGATTTGCGAACCGCAGAAGCTCCCAGAACAGTTCTGCACGGGTCTGCACATGATTCGCCCTGCAGCTGCTTCCTTTCTTCAGATACAGCTTTGCTCCTTTCAGCAGATTCACATCCAGACGGAACTGCGGATCCTGATCGTACACTGCCTGATACAGGCGGTCCATCAGACAGTCGTACTCCGCGCTTTCCCTCGCATACGCCTCTCCCCGCCAGTACAGTGTCTGTGTCTCTTTCCATCCTGGATCCATTCCCGCCTCATAAGCCTCCCGGCCGCTAAGACCGCAGATTTCTTCCTGCACGGCCGAATCAGGAAATTTCAGGCTTTGAAGCACTCCCTCCAGTGATCCGCATACTACATCGTCGAATACAAAGTGTCTTTCCTGCCGGTTGTGCAGCCGCAGGGCAAATCCGCTGCCGCTGCTGTTGATCCAAAGTTCCAGCGGTCTGCGGAAATGTTCCGGAATCCGTCGCATGCTCTCTTCTTCCAGGCCCGTGCATTCCTCAAAAGAATTGTCCCAGACTGCCGTGTCCGCGCTCTCAAAGATAACCGAACGCAGCGCCGTACAGCCGGAAAATACTTCCTTTTCCACCGTCCGCACACCTGCAGGAATTACAGCCTCTTTCAGACGGCAGCAGCCGGCGAACACCCGGTTGCTGAGGGACATAAGCTGCCCTGGCAGCCTGACCCGTGACAGCCCCGAACAATCCTGGAACGCAGCATCCTGCACAGACCTGACGCTGTCCGGGAGAATCATTTCTTTCAGATTACTGCACTTTTCAAACGCATGCTCACCAATACGTTTTATATTTTCTCCCATTTCAACCGACTCAAGCGCTTCGCACTCTGCAAATGCAAAACTGCTGATCTTCATCACAGTGTCCGGAATCCGGACGCTTCGCAGCCGTTTGTTGCCAAAAAACGCCCGGTTTGCAATCTGAACGGTCCCTTCCGGAATCACCAGATCTGTCTCATCCCCCGAATAGCTTATCAAATTGCCGTCTTCTATCTGCCACATTTCTGTTTCCACCTTTCACATGATGATCCACTCTACTCTCTGCGCCGAAGCACGCTCGGGCGGCGTCAGCCGCTCCAGCATACGGGCTATTTCCTGCTCCGGTATCTTCTTATCCGGATATATCTCTCCCCGTTCCCGGTTGCGCCGAAGTTCTTCCTCCCAGCCCGTTTCCAGATATACGATCCGCACCGCCGCCCCGTATTCTTCAAACAGCCGCACATTTTTCTCCCTCAGATCCGGGGTGAGATTCACCGCGTTCCACACAAAGGGCCGGCGTGCGCGCAGATATTTTCTGGCCTGCTCCCGGGCGGCAGCGGCTACGGGACCCTGGGCCTTTGTCGGCGGGATCTTCATTTCCCGACGTATCTCGTCCAGCGATACCACCGGTAGATCCGGACAGTGCTCCCGGATCCACGTATCCTTTCCCGTCCCGGGCAGGCCGCACATGAGGATCACCTCACCCCAGGTATCGTCATAGAGTTCCCCGTCCGGCCAGTCCAGTCTCCCGTTCAGATAGGCTCTCTGCGTATACGCGGAGGGAAAACATTTCGGGCTTTCCAGGCATCCCAGTTCCTCTGCCAGAAGCTCTGTGAAGACGACGCGCCCGGCCAGATCCTCTGTGTCATCCGCCAGGCGGCCCAGCGCGTCTGCCCTGGAAAGCAGACAGAGCAGAGACATCCGAAAATCCCCGACCAGCTCTCCGTTCGCCGCGATCCGGATCAGTTTTCTCTTGTCCTCGTTCTCTCCCAGATGTACCGGATCCATGTGATGCCTGATCAGGGCGCAGACCGTTTCACGGAAATTCTGAAGGCCGGAATCGCCGGGCCATCCGCACAGCCGCGAATACTGCTTTTTCCACATCGGGAATGTGTTCCAGTACCTCCAGGACCGTTACTACGTCAAAGGATTTCTCCGGGAACGGCTGAAGGCAGATGTCTCTCTGCTCCGCCCGGAGATTTGTGATTCCTCCCCGGCTCAGATCCTGCAGAAACTCCGCCCGGTGCGCCAGCAGGTCAACCGACGTGACCTCCACCCATGGAAACGCTTCCAGAAAAGGAAAAAGAAATACTCCTCTGCCGCTCCCCACATCCAGAAGGTTCTCCGGCTGAACCGAACGCAGAAAGCCAAGCGTCTTCCTCACACGGGGCAATTCTTCATGGCCGCGTTTAAAATAATAAAGTTTCGGATCCTGCACTCCGGCATCCGCCTGTCCGGTCCGGACCGCGCGGCCCCTGAAATAGGCCCGGGCCAGACGCTCATAGTAATCTTTGTTCATATCTTTCATCCTGTTTCATCGCCTTTAAACCAATAATATCCTCGGGGAAATTTAAGTTCGCTGTGTACCGAACGGGCGCACAGTTCCGCGGATCCTTCTCTCAGTGCCAGCTCCCAGTAAATTCCGCTCGCCCACTCCGGCGGACTCATGGATGTCTCCGCATGCAGCGCGGTCGGGCAGACACTCCCCGCGCTCAGGTAAATTCTCTTTCCATCCTGCTGGTATTCGGCGCATCCCTGTGCCGAATTGGGAGAAAGATGCGTATGCCCGCTCAGATAGATCGTATGTTTCCGGCCATCCAGAATCTTCTGAAGCTGATGGTCCACATTCAGATACGGTACCTCCTGCCTTCCTCCCTGCGGGTTATGAGCCAGGAGCGGCGCATGACAGAGCACAATCCTCCACTTTGCGTCCGACACCCTCAGCCTGTGATCCAGGAAGCGAAGCTGCCCCTCTCCTTTCATTCTGAGCCTCCGGCCATGGGTCGCTCCGTTCAGTCCGATAATCTCAGCATCGCCGATCCGGACCGCATATGCCCCGCTCTCGTCCTGATCCCATATTCCTTCTGCTGCCGGGCGGTTCCGGAGATACTCCTGGAATCCCGGGTAATCTTCCGGCCCGTCTGCCACCCGCGGCAGCGGATTCTGCGGGTAGTCGTGGTTGCCCGCAGCCGCCAGAACCGGCAATCTCTCCGGCAGCCCGTCGATACAGCATTTCAGCCGCCGGAACTGTTCCGGCGTACCGTCATTCACCAGATCGCCGGTCAGAAACAGCGCGTCGAAATCATCCGCCCTTCGGAGAACTTTGTCCAGCATCCTTGCCTTCGCTTCACCGGTCAGATGCAGGTCGCTCATGACGCAGAACCGGCGCCTTTTTTCGGGCCCGGCGGCGGATAAAATCCCGTTTTTTTCTTCTCTCATGGCCGCCGGAAGCGGAAAAAGCTGTTCCTGCACTTTCCCGAAATCCGCCGTCACCGCCCGTGCCAGAATATGGCTGGCGCCGGGCGGGATGCTTCTCCCACCTTTATAATGGAAGCTCCCGTTTCCATAAGCGTCCACCGGCAGACAGGCAAACGAGCTCCATCCCTCCAGCGCTCCGTCATCATCCGCCCAGTACAGAACGGCGGCTATGCAGTCCTTCACTTTCAGGCGGTAAATCCCGTCCGCTTTTCCCGGACATCTATATGAAACTGTAAGTTTCACAGCAGATCACTCCTCCACACAGACCGCTTCCATATCCTGAATGTTCAGGGGAATTCCATGCCTCTCCAATGTATCCGTAAGCATACGGACAATATTCTCTTTATAATAATTCAGGCACAGTACCACCAGCTCGTCTTTCGTCTTTTGAGGCAATGTTTTCAGCATCGCCTTTATTGTCACCATTGGAAGCCCCTTCAT
>CALWGL010000183.1 GCA_944380025.1 uncultured Lachnospiraceae bacterium | reverse complement strand
GACTGCTGCATCCGTCTCCTCCGGGAAAAGGATCCCATGCAGATTCACGGCTACAGCCCCAGCCTGGGGATCTGGTCCGTGCGGGAGGCGGTCGCGGCGTCCCTGAACCGGAGATTTGGCATGAATTACGGGCCGGAGCATATATTTATGGCATCAGGGGCTGCGGGAGCGCTGGCCCATGCCTTCCGCGCGGTCACAAAGCCGGGAGACGAGATCCTCACGTTCGCGCCCTTTTTCCCGGAATACCGGCCTTATGTGGAAGGGGCGGGAGACGTTCTGAAGGTGGTCCCCGCCGATACGGAAACCTTTCAGATCCATTTTGAAGCCTTTGAGGAGCTTCTGAGTGAAAAAACGGCGGCGGTGCTGATCAATTCGCCAAACAATCCTTCCGGGATCGTGTATTCGGAAGAGACCCTCCGCAGGCTGGCGGATCTTCTGAGGCAGAAGCAGGAGGAATACGGACATGATATCTTCCTGATCTCCGACGAGCCCTACCGGGAGATCGTATTTGACGGAAAAACCGCGTCCTACGTATCGTCTCTTTATGAAAATACCATTTCCTGCTATTCCTTTTCCAAGTCCCTGTCGCTTCCGGGAGAACGTATCGGCTATGTGGCCGTCAATCCCGCCTGCAGGGAGGCGGAGACCATCGTAAACATGTGCGGCCAGATCTCCAGGGGCACCGGTCATAACTGTCCGCCCTCTCTGATCCAGCTGGCGGTGGCGGAGGTGGTCGACCGGACGGCGGATCTGTCCGTGTATGAGACCAACAGGAACCTGCTGTACGACGGCCTGAGAGGGCTTGGCTTCACCTGTGTCCGCCCGGGCGGCACCTTCTACATTTTCCCGAAGGCGCTGGAGGAGGACGCCAACGTCTTCTGTCAGAAGGCTCTTGCTTATGATCTGATCCTGGTGCCCGGAGATACCTTCGGCTGCCCCGGATATTTCCGGATGGCATACTGCATCGATACGGAAAAGGTGGTCCGTTCCCTGGATGCGCTGGAGCGCTTCGTGCGGACGGAATACGGCAGGCAGGGACAGGATTAAGAAAGGAGATCGTATGTATCAGGCGGGACTTGTACTGGAGGGCGGCGGCATGAAGGGAATCTATACCGCCGGCGTCCTTGACTTTTTTCTGGATAAGGGACTGGAATTTTCGTCCTGCTACGGCGTATCCGCCGGGGCCTGCCATCTGTGCAGCTTCCTGTCGAAGCAGCGCGGACGCGCCTGGGACATCAGCGTGGATTATCTGGACGATCCGGCTTACTGCAGCGTATCCAGCCTGCTGAAGACGGGGGATCTGTTCGGCGTAAAGATGTGCTATGACGATATCCCCAACCGGCTCAATCCCTATGACTATGATACCTTTGATACGTATCAGGGAAGGGCCTTCGCCGTGGTGACCAATATCGTGACCGGACAGCCGGAATACCTGAGGCTGCGCGACATGCATCGGGATATCGAAGCGGTGCGGGCGTCCGCTTCCCTGCCGCTGGTGTCCCGGAATGTGAAGATCGGCGGAAAGCTGTATCTGGACGGCGGCCTGTCCGACAGCGTGCCGATCCTGCGCTCCATCCTGGACGGGAACCGGAAAAACGTGGTGGTGCTCACCAAGGAGGTGGGCTACCGCAGACAGCCCTCGAAGCATCTGGGACTGATCCGGCTCAGGTACGCGAAGTACCCGAAGATCTATGAACTGATGAAAAACAGGCATATCGCCTACAATCAGATGCTGGATTATCTGGACGCCCAGGAGAAAAACGGCCAGGCGTTCGTGATCCGGCCGCAGAAAAAGAGCGGTGTCGGAAGGGTGGAGAAGGATAAGGAAAAGCTCCGCCTGCTTTATGAGGAGGGATATCAGGAGGCTTCGGAAAATTATGAACGCCTGATGGCCTATCTGGACGCTTCGGCATGGAGGTAAAAATGATCGAATTTTTGAAAGCCGTACTTTTCGGCATCGTGGAGGGAATCACGGAGTGGCTTCCCATCAGCAGCACGGGGCATATGATCCTTCTGGATGAATTTGTCGCCCTGGATGTTACCCCTGAATTCTGGGAGGTCTTTCTGGTCGTGATCCAGCTTGGGGCCATTTTTGCGGTGGTCATTTTGTTCTGGAATAAGATCTTCCCCTTTGATCTTTCGAAAAAAGGAAGGAAAAAAGGGATCATCCGAAAGGACATTTTTCTGATGTGGTTTAAGGTGGCCGCGGCCTGTGTCCCGGCCATGATCTACGGGCTCCTTCTGGATGATCTGATCAGCCCGTACCTGTACAATGCGACGGTGGTGGCCGTCATGCTGATCCTGTTCGGCGCGGCGTTCATCGGAATCGAAAACTGGAACCGGGGCAGGAAGCCCAGGGTGACGACGATCGACAGCCTGACCTGGAGGGACGCGGTGCTGATCGGCCTGTTTCAGCTCATTGCGGCCATCTTTCCCGGCACCTCCCGATCCGGCGCTACCATTGTGGGCGCGCTGCTGATCGGCGTCAGCCGGACCGTGTCCGCGGAATTCACCTTTTTCCTGGCGATCCCCGTAATGTTCGGAGCCAGCCTTCTGAAGCTTGTGAAGTTCGGCTTCGCCTTCAGCGGTTCGGAGCTGCTGCTTCTGATTACGGGAATGGCAGCCGCCTTTGTGGTTTCCATGCTGGTGATCTCCTTTCTGATGAGCTATATCAGAAAGCATGATTTCAAAGTGTTCGGCTGGTACCGCATCGCGCTTGGCATTCTGGTGCTCCTGTATTTTTATGTGCTGGCGTAAAAAGGGCCGGCGGGTCCGCCTTCCGGAAGCTTTGTCCGGACGGGCGGGCCCTTGTTTTTTTGCGGCCGGCGCTGGCCAAACAGCAATCTTTTTACACAGATTTTACAGGAAGCCGGATGCATTCTTCCGCGCATACTGGTAAAATAAAAAAGATAAAGGAGGCTTCCCGGAGAGAAGGGAGGTTTTCCGGGAGAGAAGGGAGGTTTTCCGGGAGAGGCGGAGGCCTTCGCCGACACAGAATATGGAGAAAGAGCATGCAGAAAATATTTGTGATCGAAGATGATGAAAATATCCGGAATCTGGTAAAGATCGCTCTGGAAGGATACGGTTATCAGGTTTCTTCCTATGAGACGGCGGAAGAGGCGCTGGAAGAGCTGGAAAAGGAAAGACCGGATCTTGCCGTGTTTGATCTGATGCTTCCCGGCATGGACGGTCTGGCCGCCATCCGGCTGATCCGGGAACGGGAAGATGATCTGAAGAATATCCCGGTCATCGTGCTGACGGCAAAAGATAAGGAATATGATAAGGTGGTGGGCCTGGACGGCGGAGCGGATGATTATATGACAAAGCCCTTCGGGGTCCTGGAGCTGGCAGCCAGGATCCGTTCCCTGCTGAGGCGTGTGACAGAACGGCAGAGCGTAAAGGCGGAGGGCCGTGTCAGCCTGGGCGGACTCACGGTGAACACGGATGCCAGGGAGGTGAGCATGAACGGCTCTCCTGTGGTCCTCACCTATAAGGAATATGAGCTGCTGATGTATCTGGTGGACAACCGGTCCAGAGTGGTGGAGCGGGACGAGCTTTTAAACAGACTCTGGGGATACTCCGCGGACATTGAGACTCGCACCCTGGATATCCATATCCGGACCCTGCGCCAGAAGCTGGGGGAAGAGGGAAGCAGATATATCAAAACGGTGCGGAGCGTCGGATACCGGTTCGCGGTCCCTGCGGAGGCGGAAAACTGATATGGGGAGCTGTTCTATGAAACGGGCGGTGCTGCTCAGATTTGTGGTGATCCTGTTGCTGGCGCTGGCGGTCAGCGGCTCTTTTTCGTACTATTTTATAGGAAGAAACATGCTGGAGCACGATAAGATCTCCATGCTGAATACCATCCGCGCGGTGGACTACGCGCTGGATTATCATGCGGATCTGCAGGAGCAGGTGGAAAGGCTTCAGTCATCTGCCATGGATGAGAATTCCCGGATCACGGTGATCGCTTCCGACGGAACAGTGGCGGCGGACAGCGAGATAGACCGTCCGGATGTGATGGAAAATCATCTGGAACGGGAAGAGGTGCGGGAGGCCTTTGCGGACGGGACGGGCAGCGATACCCGCAGCTCGGAATCCCTTGGGGAGAGCATGCTCTATGTGGCGGCGCGGTCTGCCTGCGGAGATTATGTGGTGCGAATGGCCATTCCCTATACCAATCTGATCGATTATATGATCACGATTTTTCCTGTCCTCCTTCTGGGAACGGGGATTGCCTTTGCGGTGAGCGTGGTCATCGCGATACGGTTTTCCGATACCATTACCACGCCCCTGAGCGAGATCTGTGCCGAGATGGGAAAGATGAAGGGAACACAGCAGGATTTTTCCTTTAAAAAGTACAAATACAGGGAGCTGAACGTGATCTCGGAAACCACCATGAAAATGGCGGCGGAGATCCGCGCGCATATGGAGCGGCTGGAGAGGGAGAAGGGGATCCGGCAGGAATTTTTCAGCAACGCTTCTCATGAACTGAAGACCCCGATTACTTCCGTGCGCGGATACGCAGAGCTACTGGATCAGGGCTTCATCCGGGATGAAGCGACGAAAAAGGATTTTTATGCCCGTATCCTGAAGGAAACGGACAATATGACGAATCTGATCAATGATATCCTGATGATCTCCCGCCTGGAGGCAAAGGAGGCGGAGGTCACCTTTTCCGATGTCCGGATCGGCCCGCTGCTGGCGGAGGTGTTCGAGTCCATGGAGCCCATCGCGGCGGACGCCCAGGTCATGCTCCACAAGGAATGCAGCCCGGTCTCCATCGAGGCAAGCGCCCGGCAGCTGCGGGAACTGGTCATGAATCTGGTCAGCAACGGCATCAAATACAATCATCCCGGCGGCAATGTGTGGGTGGAAGCCTGGCCGGAAAGCGGAAGACTGTTCATTCAGGTGAAGGACGACGGCTGCGGGATCAGCAGGGCAGACCAGGAGCGTATCTTTGAACGGTTCTATCGTGTGGACAAGGGAAGGAGCAAAAAGATCGGCGGAACAGGCCTGGGGCTTTCCATTGTCAAGCACATTGTGGAATATTACAGCGGGAGCATCCGGCTCGAAAGCGAACCAGGGAAGGGAAGCTGCTTTACCGTAGAACTCCCTTTTCAGAAGCGGATCCCTAAAGAATGAACGACGCCCCGCTTTCCTGACGCCTGCCCAAAGCTGCGCAGACCGTACGAAAACGTATATCCGGAAAGCATCCGGGTAACCCTGTTTGCCCATAAAATAGGCAGATAAGTTGACAAGTAGGCGGTTTTGCAGTAAACTGGCTTCATAATTCAGGTATATTACTGCTCAGTTGCGCTTGAAGATAGATCACGTACCTGGATCGAAGGAAAGCAGTTTCCGTTTCCTAAGGAGGAGAAAAAGTTATGGCAGAAATGAAGAAATCGGCAGAGAAGGCCGTCGTGAAGGAAGAGGCGGTAAAGACCGATGCGAAAGTAGCTGAGAAGGCGGAAGAGGTGAAGGCGCCGGCTGAGAAGAAGGCGGCTGCGCCTAAAAGGACGGCTGCCGCAAAGAAAGAGACCGTTAAGAAGGAAACCGTTAAGAAGCCTGCGGCAAAGAGGATTTCGACAAGAAAGGCCGCCGCAAAGGAAGAGCCTGCCGTGAAGGCCGAGGCAGCTGCGGAGGCAGCACCTGCGGCAAAGGAAGAGAAGAAGCCCGCGAAGGCTCCCGCAAAGAGAGGACCGAAGAAGGCTGCTGAGGTGAAGGGCAGCGTTACGGTTCAGTTCGCCGGCAAGACCTATTCCACCGAGGATCTGATCAAGATCGCGAAGGATGTATGGAAATATGATCTGGGCAGGGAAGAGGCAGATTTCAAGAGCGTTGAGCTGTATGTGAAGCCGGAAGAGAGCTGCGTATATTACGTGGTAAACGGCGACGTGACCGGAAGCTTCAATATCTGAAGCTGAGTCCGATCGTCAGGATCGCAGCCGGATCTGATCGTTTCCGGGCAGAAAACCGGCCGGAAACGATCAGGGTTATGATTCCCGTCACAGAGAGGGCGCGCATGGAGATTTTCAGGAAAATCTTCGTGCGCGCCCTCTGTTTGTGCGGCGGAGAACAGTTCTGCTCTGAGAACACATTCTGCCGGGGACATGTTCCACGAATTTTCACAGGAAAACTTTCCGCAGGGCCTTCTGCGGAACCTTTCGCAGGGTCTTCCATGAAAAGTTTCTGCCTATATACGGTTGAAAAATGAAAAAATGGATTTTGAACCGTACAAAAATCCATTTTTTACGGATCCAATTCCGGAAAATGCTATTCTGAACCGTACTTTTCATGGCGTGATACGGTTAAAAAATCGAAAAAACTGTTTTTTACCGTACCGGATAGCCCGAAAGTACGGTTACAGATGAGAAAATCAGGTATATAACCGTACATAACCGGATTGGCAGGAAAAAAGTACGGTTAAGAGGCGGAAAATCCCTTTTTCAACCGTCACTTACGACTTTTTGTACGGTTATACAATGTAGATTTCTATTTTTAACCGTATTGGAGCCTTCTGCCGGGTGTAAACAGAGGGGGAGCGCCGCGGAACGCTCGAGGCCTGCGGCT
>CALWGL010000182.1 GCA_944380025.1 uncultured Lachnospiraceae bacterium | reverse complement strand
CCTTTTTCCATCCCTTCTTCTACTCCGTCCATGAAAAAGCTTCCCATTTCCTCATACATATCGTATTCCCCTTTCTCGTTCCTGTGGTTCTCCATCTTCTCCAGAAGCCTCCTGTTGTCCGTCATCACCGCGATCGCCTCCAGCGTCTCTCTGTCCAGTTTCCGGTACGCCTCCCGCTCTCCGATAAACTTCCTCATTTCCTTCCGATTCTTCCTGAGCGGAAGCACCGCAAGCAGTTCCCTCAGCGAAGTCCGGAATGCCTCGTAATCCATCGGCTCATCCGCGCGGATCAGGATCATCGGATAATCCCGGAATAATCCGCGGAAAGCATCCTCTTTTTCAAAGCGCATCATATCGCTCAGATACAGCGGCCCGTCCCAGGGCTCGATCCCATGGTACAGACACACGGTATAAACGGGGAACAGACGGTCCGTCCTTCGGATCCCTCCCAGCAGCTCGGAAGCGTTCCGGTGCTTCTCCTCCTTCTTATTCTTTCTCTGAATCGCCCTTGCCTGGCGCAAATATTCCTGTGCGTCATAATTCATGCAGCGAAGCGGCATTCCGTAATCCACCGTTTCCTGGGCTTCCAGCGCCACCAGCCGCAGAATGCTCCCTCCGTTTCTGACCCGCCGGATGATGTCACGGGTACGGCCCCGGTATTTTATGTTCCGCCCCTTCCCTTCCTTTTCGGTATAGTGCTCCGACACGTCCTCCAGCTGTCCCGGATCTACCGCCTGAACGCCGCCGAATACGGCGCCGTTCATCAGATCGGCAAATCTGGCGTTATCCTCCAGATAACTCAGAATGGCCTCATTCTTTTCCCCCATTTTCTGTGGCCTCCCTTCCCCGGCAGGCACGCAGAAACCGCCCCTGCCGCTTTCCTTTTTCTGTTGTTTTCCAACCTCTGTGTAATACGGCAGACTCGCCAAAAGAATAACGCAGATCGTCAGATATGTTGCTGATGAAATCATCATAAACAAAAGGGGGCGAAATGTCAATCGGTTTCTATCGATTCTGATGACAAAAAAGGACAGCCGAAGCCGTCCCTTCTGCGAGCCGCACTTTTTCACCGCGGCCGAATAAATGTCCCGCCTCATTCCACAAAGGAATGGCTCATGATATAAAATTCCTCCTGGCTTGGCTGCCAGCTTTTCTTCATCGGTTCCAGGGTATCGTCATAACGCCGCGCCTCTTCCTCCGAAACCGCCATCACCGGGCTGTCGCGGTAGAACCATCTTTTACCTCCCAGCGCGCCGGAGACGAGCTCCTTTACCAGCATGGCCGCCGGATATTTTCCATTTTCCAGGCTGACATGGTGTTTTTTGCAGCTTACGAAACCGCGGCCCACATAATTTGACGGGCTTCCGAAAATGACGATCACATCATAACCGAGCGAGCGCGCCTGTTCAAAAGAATGCTCCATGAGCAGCTTTCCATAACCTCTGCGCTGATATTCCGGTTCGATGCAGACCGGCCCGAAGGTGAGAACATCCTTCTGTACTCCCGCCCCGTCTGTCAGGACGGCTTTTGTGTACATAATGCTTCCGATCACCCGTCCGTCCAGTTCCGCCACGAAATCCAGCTCCGGAATGAAATCCTCATGGCCGCGCATGATGTGAACCAGATAGTGCTCCACGCAGCCGGGGACATATATATTATAGAAGGCCCGCCGCGTCAGCTCCTCCACCGCCTTCCAGTCATCCGTTCTTTCCCTGCGTATCGCAATCATTTCCCGTTCTCCTCTCCTTCTGCCTCCACCGCCCCTCCTTTTCCTGCTCCCAGCCCGCGAAGCAGTCTGGCCGCAAAGGTCTCCGTGATCTGAAAGACCGAGATGCGGGCATAATCCACTCCGGCCAGTTCCATAGCCTCCCGCTGCTTTTCGGTGATAGAGGTATAGGGGTAGATGCCGAACAGGAAGGGAAAAAAGGCATAAATAAATTCCCGGATCTCCGCCTCCCCCATCTGCGGAAAGCACGCCCTCAGGCAGGCTGAGACCGCCTGGAGCGCGTGGTTGTACGCGGACTTAAAGGCCACCAGGTTTTCTAGCCTGCTGTTGTCCTCCACGTCGTACAGGTTCATGGACATCAGCTTCAGCAGTCGCTCCCGCCGTTCCACCGTCCGGGCAAGCCCGGCGGAAAAGGTCTCCGGGGTCATGGCCCTTCCGCTGCCGCCCAGTGCTTCCAGATCGTCCGCCCATGCCTCGTATTCCCGCTGCATCAGCGCCAGGAAGATTTCCTCCTTTGTCTGAAAATAATTATATATGGAAGTGCGGGTAAAGGACGTCTGTCTTCCGATCTCCTTCAGCGTGATCTCCTTAAAACTCATGGTTTCATAAAGCGCCGCGCAGGCGTTTATGATCTCGTCCTTTCTCGCGTTCGTCAGCTCCTCCGATCCCTTCGGCACGATCCTCACTCCTCTTTTTAAATGCAGACGCTGTTACGATAAAAAGCGTGCGTCCCGGCTCAGCCCGCAGCGTTCTCCTGTCCCCCGGTCCGTCCAACCTTCGGCTCCTGGATCCGTCCCACGATCACCATGGCTGCAAGGAACAGAAGGAACATGAATCCAAAGGGCAGCCTTCTGTCAATGCTGGACAGCCAGCCCGCCAGATAGCCGAAGGGAGAGGACAGCGCGATGGTGGAAGCCATGATCAGCGCGTTGATCCTGGCCCGTTCCTGAGGATTGATGTTCAGCTGAATCAGCGCGTCCTTGCGCGGCGCCACCAGAGCGCCGCCCGCCGCCCATACGAAGACATAGACGATAACAAGAGCGAGGCTGCCCGCCGGAATCAGGATCAGAAGCGCCACCGCACAGGCGTACAGAGCCAGGCCGCACCACAGAGGCAGCCGGAATCTGGTCGCGCTCATCCGGGGCTGGATCCCCACCATAAAGACCAGCATCACCGCGGCGTTCAGGATCGGGAATACCGCCAGATATTCGTCGGAGATCCCCAGTCTCTGCGTCACATACAGGCTGAAGAAATTGGTGCTGATCATGTTGGTGATATACAGGATCACCGATACGGCGACCGCCTTCATGATCCCTCTGTCCTTCAGCACCCTGGGGATCAGCTCGCGGTATTCCGCCAGCATGCGGACAGCGGAAACATTTTTCGTCTCAGCCCTGCGCACCTTTCCCTGCCTGGTCTCCTTACAGAAGCGGAAGGTAATCAGCGTTTTTGTCATCATGGTCAGGGCGAAAAGAAAATACAGCACCCGCAGGACCGGAACCACGGAATAGGAATTGATGAACAGGCCGGAAAGGGGCGCGAAAAAGATCGCGACCATGCCGCCGATGTTCACCCAGGTATACAGTCCCACCAGATCCTCCGGCTCTGCGTCTTCGATCAGCAGGCAGTACCAGGCCGTCTGATTGATCTGCTCAAAACAGTTCAGAATGGCTGCCGCAAGAAAAAGCCAGAAATTATTGGATACGGACCACACCAGGCAGGCCATCGCCCAGCCGAAGAAATCCCCCATCATGGTGGTAAACTTCCGTCCCAGCTTATCCGTCAGGATCCCGCCGAAGAAGGAAAAGAATACCTGCACCACCATGGCGGCGGACAGGATCGTGCCGATCTGCACGTCCGTGATCCCCTGGGTATACATATAAAGCGTGGCGAAGGGGGCGATCAGGTTATAGGGGATCCCCCACAGCGGCTCGATCAGAACCAGCGTCCTTGGATTTCCCCCGCTCCGGGCCAGGACCTGGATCAGAGGGTGGTTTTTCAGTGATTTCATCCTGCGTACTACATTCATGTCTGCTTTCATCCTCGCTCATCCGTATTTTTTCCAGAACAGCAGCCGGAAATATTCCATTCCGGCTGCTCACAGGCATTCTATCACATTCCGCAGGCGATTCCCACAGGAAAAATTCATATTATCAAAAAAATATGCCGCGTTTGTAACATTTCAGCCAGGTCTGCGCATTTACTGCGCAGACCGTACGAAAACGTATCGGCAGAAAGCATCCGGCCCATCGCGAAGCGATTGGAATGGCCGGATGCCGTAACAGTTCTGCCGAAGGCTGAACTGTTACCCGCGTTTTGGGGCGCGCTTACAGCTCGATGAGCTCGTATTCCCTGGATCCGTATCCCAGCTCTGCTGCCGCCTCGATGGTATGGATGCCGTTGCGGCTGTTCACACGCTCCATGAAATGGTCCCGCCCCGGATCGTCGGAACGGATGATCAGATCCATGCAGGCCTGATCGATGGCCACAGGATCCAGGGAGGCCAGCATGCCGATATCCTTCATGCAGGGATCCTCCGCCACCATACAGCAGTCGCAGTCCACGGAAAGATTCTTCATCACATTAATGAAGGCGATCTTTCCTTTAAAATGCTCCGCCACGCTCATCGCAGCATCGGCCATCGCCTCCGGGAACGCCACGCGGTCCGCATGCTGCTTCCAGGTCTCAAAACGGTCGTCGGTCTTTCCGGCGGAATGAATCAGCGCCTTGCCCGCGCGGCTGGCACAGCCGATGGCAAGCTGCTTGAGCGCTCCGCCGTAGCCTCCCATGGGATGTCCCTTAAAATGGGCCAGGACCAGCATGGAATCATAGTTCAGGATGTTTTTTCCCAGATGGTTTTCCTTCAGCACCTTTCCGTCCGGTATGGGCCATATCACATCCGGGCCCTCGGCGTCCATCAGATCCACGTCAAAATATTTCGTCCAGCCGTGCTCCTCCATCAGCTTCCAGTGGGACTGCGTGTTGTCCCGCATGCCGCCGGAGGCGTCCCCGTAAGCGGTATTGCACTCCACGATCGTGCCGTGAACCTCGTCCACCATGGGCTTCCAGAATTCCGGATGCAGGAAATTCTGATTCCCCTTCTCTCCGGAGTGGACCTTGACCGCAACCCTTCCGGGAAGCCCGGTCCCCAGCTTATGATAAAGCTCCACCACCTTTTCCGGCGTGATCTCACGGGTAAAATAAACCTTCGCCTTCATTTTCCGTCCTCTCTTTCCGCATATATTCTGACATCGTGTCACCTCCCTCACTATAGCATTGTTCTGACACGGTGTCAACAGATATAAACAGTAACCTAAATCCTATCTTAATGGAAATTAAAGAAAACCTTCATAAATTTTATGGCATTTTTTGAATTCAGACATATTCCGGACACAATTTTCCTGTATCATAAATGACAGATAGATGAAGAACATCTATCGTTACACTATCTCCCCCCTCATAAGACAAAAGGGCCTCTGCACTGCGCAGGGGCCTTTTGTCTGTCCCGAAAGGGCGGCCATTCCAATCGCTTCGCGATGGGCCGGATGCTTCCTGCCTGTACGTTTTCCTGTCTGAACTGTCCCGGCATTTCAGACAGGAAAACGGCGTTCTGCCATACATTTTTTGCGGAAGATATCCCTCCGCTGTATAATAATAAGAATGTAGCGATCTCTGACCTCATACCTGAATCGTTTTACAGGGGACGTTGTCCCGTCAGACAGGAAAACGCATCATGATAAAAATAGCCATCTGCGATGATGAAAAGAAGGAACTGGAAAACATCCATACCCTGCTGATGAGCGCTTCACAGGAACTGGGAGCCGTCTGCCGGTGCAGCCTTTTTGACAGCGGGGAAAAACTGCTTGATGAAGTGGAAAGGGAGCATGCCGTAGACGCCTTTGCGCTGGAAGCGCTGCACTATCTGGTCAAGCCAGTGGATGCCGATCAGCTGCAGACGGTCCTGGAGCGGTATCTGAAAAGGGCCGCAAGAAAAAGGACCGTGGAGATCCGGATCGGCAGGGATAATATCAGACTGTCCGAGGAATCTATCCAGTATCTGGAAAGCGCGCGCAACGGCACGGATATCCATACGGCCGGCGGCCTTCTCCATACCGCCATGCCCACAGGGGCGCTGGAGCAGAAGCTGGGACAGGATTTTCTGAAAATACAGAGAGGTTTCATTGTGAACATGCATTATATCGAAAAGGTGACTTCCGAATCCTGCATCCTCAAAAACGGATTTACCGCCCTGCTGAGCCGCAGGGACAGACAGAAGATCCGCACGGCTTACCGGGAATTTATCTTCAACGTGGCAGAAGGGAGTGAGGATACATGACGCAGGCTCACTTTATCAATTTTGTCGGTTTTCTGGTTCAGTCCGTTCCATGCATGCTGCTGTGCCTGCTTCCCTTCCCTGCGGAAAGCTTTTCCATACGCAGAAAATATATGGTCTCCCTTTTTGGCTCCCTGCTTCTTGCTGCGGCGGCGGTTTTTGCTTTTTTTGCCTGTCTGCCGGCAAATCAGCACGGAGCGGACAGCCTCCCTCTTTCCCTGGAATTCTATGCCAACCTGTTCATGGCCGCCACGCTCATCCTGTGCGTCTTTCTGCTGTTTCGGACGATCCGGGAATCTCTCTGGAAAAAGCTGCTGGTCCTCTGCCTGGTGATCGATTACGCGGTCTTTCTTTACAGCGGCGTCAATATTGCCCTGCTGCTGTTTCCCTTTCCTCCGATCATAAAGACCGGCGGCTATTCTGACCTCAGCTTTTCGCTCTATTTGATCCTGACTCTGCTCACGTTTCCCCTTCTGCGGCGTTTTTAGCGCTGGAGGCTATCCTCCTATCTTGAAAGGATATAA
>CALWGL010000181.1 GCA_944380025.1 uncultured Lachnospiraceae bacterium | reverse complement strand
TCAGCTGAATGGAAAGGACCGCCCAGGGAGCCGCCTTCCTCTCCTCTGCGGTCAGGTGTGCTTCCCTGTCATATCCCGGTGAATGAGCTGCCTGGGAAGCTTCCGATACAGGCTGCCAAAGCCCCCGATATACTCGGCCGCAAAGTTCTCCGGCAAAGATATCTCTTTTTTCTCTTGAACAGCCGGGAGCGCCCAGGACAAGACTTCGTCATACAGATTACTTTCCTCACAAAAGGAGCAGTCCAGCCGCGCCAGAATCTCGTGCAGCCGCCCGATCAATCCTCCAAAAGCGCAGGCTCCGTGATTCTCCGTCTCTTTTCCTGACTGCTTCAGGAGCATCTTTCCGTCCATCCGTTCTCCCTGAATCCGTTTGCACAGAAGCCCGAACAGCGTCCCTTCCTGTGCCAGATATTCCTGCTCATCCCCTGTTACAGGCATCGGTACGGCGGCTGCCATTCCTTCCCCATCCAGCGCCATGGACAGCTCCGCGTGCCGGCTCAGCCGCCCGGGAGAAGGGGACAGTTTCAATACCCATTCTTCCCCCACCTGAAAATCATGCTCGCTGACCTGTCCGCTTCCTTCATAATAAATATCCCGAATCTCACATTTTTCCATTCCCCAGGCAGCCAGCATTTTCCGCGCGTTTCTGATGGAAAACAGAAGCTTTCCCTCCTGATCCAGCCTGATACGATACGGCTTTGCCGGACGATGCCTTTTCAGATATGCCGTAGGAGAACAGCCGTACTCCCGGTAAAAGGCCCGGTAGAAGCCGGCATGTGTCTCGTAGCCGTATTCCAAAGCAGCGTCCAGAACGCTCTTTCCCTTTCCGATTTCATAGATGGCCCGGCAAAGTCTGCGGCTGTTCACGTACTGCCCCGGCGCCATCCCCACCGTTTTGGTAAACAGATGGGAGTAATGGCAGGGAGAAAATCCCGCAAGAGCGCTCAGCTCCTGCGGACTGATCTCCGTTTTCAGATTATCCTCGATATAATCCAGCGTCTGCTGTATGCGGGCAAGCGTTTCTTTCATCGCTGGAATCCCTTCTTTCCGTATGAGGTTCTGCAGCTTTTTATAATATATCATATCGCAGTCCTCAAAACCTTTCCGGAATTGCGCTTTTCGTAATCTTTTCTTTTATCATTTAATTTTAAGCGGCTGTTTCTCACGGACAAGCAGCCTCCTTTTTCCACCGGGATCCGATCCTCCGTGCGGATCAGGCAGGCTGAAAAGCGGTATTTTTCAGATCCTTCTCTGGTCTGTGCTCTGCGTTCTCTGCGGGCTTTCCAATGCAGCATACCAGCGGGCCGATGGAGTTCTTGTTGTTCCGATCACAGCTCTTGGGCCGTAAAGATCCTGGATCACCCGGGCTGACCTGCATGCAGAATTTGTCCGGTACGAACCTCCTGAATACCAAAAAAGCGTGCGGCACAGGGAATGAAACCAACCCGCGTGCCGCACGCCTTTTTTGCTTTTCCAGCCTTATTTTGTCTTCTTATTTATCCCAGCGCCGCAATAAACCGGTCAAACGCCGCCTGGCCTTCTTCGGTTCTCTTGTATACGCCGGCATCCTCCAGAACCTCCATGAATACCTGGCCGATCTCCTTTTGGATGATCTCATGGATGTTGTCCGCGTTCACGTTTTCATAGTTGGGAAGGAACTCCTCCACCCAGTCCGCATGCTTGGAAAGCACCTCGTCGCTGCGGATATCCGCGCCGGAGAGGATGGCTTTTTCCAGAGCGGCCATCTCGCCGTCCAGGCGGGAAGGGAGCACCGCAAGGCCCATGACCTCAATCAGGCCGATGTTCTCCTTCTTGATGTGGTGCAGCTTCGCATGGGGATGATATACGCCGAGCGGATGCTCCTCGGTGGTGATGTTGTTGCGGAGCACCAGATCCAGCTCGTAATTATCGCCGCGCTTTCTGGCGATGGGGGTGATGGTGTTGTGAGGCTCGCCGTCCGTCTCCGCATAGATGAAGGCCGCCTCGTCCGTGTAGCCGCGCCATTTTTCCAGGATCACATCTGCCAGAGCGATGATCCGGTCGCTGTCAGGGCCGTTTAAGCGGATGACAGACATGGGCCAGTTCACCACGCCCGCCTTCACATCCTCAAAGCCCTTCACCGTAAATTCTCTGTCCACGCCGGCTTTTGCCATGGGGAACTCATAATGTCCGCCCTGGAAATGGTCGTGGCTCAGGATAGAGCCGCCCACAATGGGAAGATCCGCGTTGGAGCCCAGCATGTAGTGCGGGAAGAGCTTCACAAAATCGAACAGCTTCACGAAAGTATCGTGCTCGATCTTCATGGGAATATGCTTCGAATTGAACACGATGCAGTGCTCATTGTAATACACATAAGGAGAATACTGAAAGCCCCACGCGCTGTTGTTGATGGTGATGGGGATGATGCGGTGGTTCTGTCTGGCGGGATGGTTTACCCGGCCCGCATAGCCCTCGTTCTCCATGCACAGCTGACACTTGGGGTACGCGCTCTGCTTCGCGTTTCTTGCCGCCGCGATGGCCTTGGGGTCCTTCTCCGGCTTGGACAGGTTGATGGTGATGTCCAGATCGCCGTATTTGGTATGCGCCACCCATTTCTGGTCGCGGCAGACGCGGTAACGGCGGATGTAGTCCGTGTCCTGGCTGAATTTATAAAAATATTCGGTCGCCTCCTGCGGAGAATTGGCATAATGCGCGCGGAAAGTGCGGATGATCTCGCTGGGACGGGCAACCAGCGTGCTCATGATCTTCGTATCAAAAAGATCCCGGTATACCACGCTGTTATTCTCCAGAAGCCCGTTGTCCGCCGCATAATCCAGCATATCCTTCAGGATGCTCTCCAGCTTCGCGACCAGCTCCGGCTCCTCGCTCTTGTCCGCCGTGATGGGCGTATCCGCGTCCTCCAGCTCGTCCAGGCCGAACAGCTCCAGCAGGCGGTTCGTCGTGTAAATCGTATCCTCCGGCTCGATCAGGCCGGTGGCAAGTCCATATCTCACTAATTCTCTGATACTGCTCTGAATCATCTTTTTCCTCCATTAAAGAACGCTCGGGCCGTCACCGATCTCCACCACATAAAAATCAGCCGCATAGCCGATCTTCTTCCGATAAGCCTCGCCCACCTTCTCGATAAAGCTGTCGATGGCGTCGGTCTTCACGATGCTGACGGTGCAGCCGCCGAAGCCCGCTCCGGTCATACGGGAGCCGATCACGCCGTCCACCTTCCAGGCTTCCTCCACCAGGGTATCCAGCTCGATGCCGGTCACCTCGTAGTCGTCGCGCAGGGATACATGGGAAGCGTTCATCAGCTGGCCGAACTGAGCGATATCGTTTGCCTTCAGCGCGGCAACCGCCTTGACGGTGCGCTGGTTCTCATAAACCGCGTGCTTTGCGCGCTTTCTGCGTACCTCATCCTTGATCGCATCCTTATACTGTTCAAACTGCTCTTCATTCAGGTCGCCCAGGGACTTGATGTCCACCACCTTCTGCAGCTCGGCAAGAGCGGTCTCGCACTCGCTTCTTCTCTCGTTGTATTTGGAATCGCCCAGGCCGCGCTTCTTGTTGCTGCAGGCGATGACGATCTTCGCGCCTTCCAGATGGATGGGAGCGTACTCATAGCTGAGATCCGCGGTATCCAGGAAGATGGCATGATCCTTCTTTCCCATGGCGATGGCGAACTGATCCATGATGCCGCAGTTAACGCCGTTGAAATTGTTCTCGGAATACTGGCCGATCAGCGCCAGATCCTGATTGGTCACGTCAAAGCCGAACATGTCGCGCAGGATGAAGCCGGTCAGCACCTCCAGGGAAGCGGAGGAGGAAAGGCCGGAGCCGTTGGGAATATTGCCGCACAGCACCAGATCCATGCCGTAAGGGATCTTCATGTCTCTCTTCTCAAAAGCCCACATCACTCCCTTGGGATAATTGGTCCAGTCCGCCTTCTTTTCCGGCGTCAGGTTGTCCAGGCTGCTCTCGATCACGCCGAGATGCTCGAAATTCATGGAGAAGAAGCGGAGCTTTCTGTCCTCTCTCTTTCTCGCGGCGCCGTAGGTTCCGATGGTCAGCGCGCAGGGGAATACATGTCCGCCGTTATAGTCCGTATGTTCTCCGATCAGATTCACACGGCCGGGCGCAAAATAGGACTTCACTCCTTCGGTATCTCCGAATATTTCCCCGAATTTCTTCAGGACTTTTTCTTTCATTTCCATAATCCCTTCTCCTTTTCTTTATCATTCCCCGGCTTTAAGCCGGACAGGGCCGCAGGCTGACGCCTGCAGCCCCTTTCAGTTACATTCATCATATAACAAAATACCGATGACGGCAAGCAGATATTTCCTGCCGGACCCGCCCTGCTTTACTGGAAGATCTTATCGTCCAGCTCCTGCTGCACGCGCGCAAGGTCCGCCCGGATGGAAAGCTTCTGCGGGCAGAGGGTCTCGCATCTGCCGCACTTGATGCAGTTCTTTGCCTTCTCTTCGTCCTTCAGATCCACTTCCCACTCTCTCTGCACATGGCCGTAGGTACGGTACATATGATAGTTGTTCCAAACCTTGAAATTTCCGGGGATATTCACGCCCGCAGGGCAGGGCATGCAGTAGCGGCAGCCCGTGCAGCCGTTCTGCACACGGGAACGAAGCTCCTTGACGATCTCGTCGATCTCCCGGCTCTCCGTCTCGCTCAGGGGCTTAAAGGAAGCGAAGGTCTTCAGGTTGTCCTCCACCTGCTGCATGGTGGACATTCCGCTTAAGATCACCTTCACATTGGGATGGCTTCCCACCCAGCGCAGGGCGAAGGACGCCACGCTGGCCTCCGGGTCCATCTGGTGGAAGCGGTCGTTGATATCGTCGGAAAAGCCGGCCAGATTTCCGCCCTTCACAGGCTCCATGATCACCAGCGGCACGCCCAGGCTTTCCGCCAGCGCATACCCCCTGTCTCCCGCCTGCTCGTATCTGTCCAGATAATTATACTGGATCTGGCAGAAATCCCAGGGACGGTAATTCAGGATCTCCTCAAACACCTCATAATCGTCATGGAAGGAAAAGCCGTAATACCGGATCTTTCCTTCTTCCTTCAGCTTCGCGCAGTAATCCACCACGCCCAGCTGTTTCATCTGATCCCATTTTTCCTTATTCAGGGCATGCAGAAGATAAAAATCCACATGATCCGTCTGCAGGCGCTCCAGCTGCTCATGAAAGATCCGTTCCGCATCCTCCACGCTGTTCACCGCCCACAGAGGGAGCTTGGTCGCCAGATAGAAGGAATCCCTGTCGTATTTCTTCAGGATCCTTCCCACCACAGGCTCGCTCTGTCCGTTATGATAGGGATAGGCCGTGTCTATGTAGTTCACCCCGGACGCGATCGCTTTATCCAGCATCCGCTCCGCCTCCGCCTCGTCGATCTTCCCGTCCGGCAACGTGGGAAAACGCATGCAGCCAAAGCCAAGAAGCGAGGTCTCGATCCCCAGTTTCTCCATTTTTCTTTTCTCCATCATCCTTCTCCTTCTTTCCCTTTTTTCGTGTGAGGGCCGGCCTTTTTCAGGGATCCGCCTTCCTTTTTGAGAATCGTGAATCATCTTCTTCATTATAAAGGATTCCTTTTCTTTTTTCTATCTTTTTTATGTGGATATCGAAAACATTTCGTGCTATGATGGATTTCAATTCAGACGATATCAGAGCAGGGACCGCATCCCGCTGTTTCCGCCGCCGCGCCGCGGCGCACGGGCGTCCGGTCCTTATGGAAAAAGGGAAAAGAAATGGAGCTTCAGTCAAATATCATTTTTCTTGTGGAGATCATCGGAACTGTCGCCTTCGCCTCCTCCGGGGCCATGGTGGCGGTCCGCAAAAAACTGGATCTGTTCGGCATCATCGTCCTGGGCGTCATCACCGCCGTGGGCGGAGGAATGCTGCGCGACCTGATGATCGGCAAGATCCCGCCCATCATGTTCCGCAATCCGGTCTATGTGTTCGCCGCCTTCCTGACGGTCCTGGTACTCTTCATCCTGTTCCGCCTGCGTCCCGCCCTGCTTGGCGGAACCTATATGGAAGGCTATGAAAGGATCATGAACATCCTGGACGCCGTCGGCCTGGGCGCCTTTACCGTAGCGGGCATCGACACCGGCGTGGCTGCCGGCTACGGGAGCTATCATTTCCTCATCATCTTCCTCGGCGTCATCACAGGCATCGGCGGAGGCATCCTGCGGGACATCATGGCGGGGGAAACGCCCTTTGTCCTGAAAAAGCATATCTATGCCTGCGCTTCCATCGCGGGGGCCTGCCTGTATACCTTCTGCCTGGAATACACGGACTCCGACCTGCCCATGCTCCTCAGCGCCCTCCTGGTGGTTGCCATCCGGCTGCTCGCCAGCCATTACCGGTGGGATCTGCCGGGAATCAGGACTGACGATGAGTGAAGAATGCCGGAGTCCCTTACAGACATCCGGCGTTTTCAGACAGCCATTCCCGAACAAGCGGGATACTGACTTTTGCAGCCTCCGCAATTTTCTCAACGCTCATTCCCATATCCGCAAGAGAACGCGACATCTCCTTCTTTGCTTTCGCTTCTCCCTCTAAGATACCTTCCCTGATTCCTT
>CALWGL010000180.1 GCA_944380025.1 uncultured Lachnospiraceae bacterium | reverse complement strand
TTCCGGGAAGCAATCGCGAACGCGCTGATCCACCGCTTATGGGATGTGGAATCACAGATAAGAGTTTCGATGTACGACGACAGAATAGAAATCATTTCTCCGGGAGGACTGCCGTCCGGAATAACGGAAGACGAAAGAAAAATATATCAGATTTTAAGCAGGACAATACTGAAATCGATCAGCGAAATCGCTCCTTATGCTGAGTTTGGCAAAACAAAGACAACGCAGTTATTGAAAGGAATGAGCGAAAAAGGTATTGTGAAAATTGAAGGCAGGGGGAGGGGCACCAGGTATGTGCTGAAATGAACCCTGCGGGGCGGTTTACAGGAGGAAAATCATCAGATTTCGGAATGGGGATCTTTATTAGGCCCTTTAAAAACAGTAATAATTTCTGTTATTGATATTGACAAAACTTCTCAGGTAAGCTATACTTGGAACATAACAGAGAAGCGCCGTCCTAAGGAATCGGAATCGGCCTGCTTTTCTGGCATTCGGAAACCGGTTGTGACAGTATCGGCGTTATCAGGACGCAGAAGAAAGGGAGAAGAAAATGGCAGAATTAAAGGGATCGAAGACCGAGAAGAATCTGGAAACCGCATTTGCGGGCGAGTCCATGGCGAGGAACAAGTACACCTATTTCGCATCCAAGGCGAGAAAGGAAGGCTATGTTCAGATCGCGAACATTTTTGAAGAGACGGCAAACAACGAGAAAGAGCATGCGAAGATGTGGTTCAAGCTGCTGAACGACGGGATCGGCAGCACCGCGGAGTGCCTGCAGGCCGCCGCGGAGGGCGAGAACTACGAGTGGACCGACATGTATGCCACCTTCGCGAAGGAAGCGAAGGAAGAGGGCTTCGATGAGATCGCGAGACTCTTTGAGGGCGTTGCGGCCATCGAGAAGGAGCACGAAGAGAGATACAGAAAGCTCCTTGCGAACGTGGAAAACGGCCTGGTATTCTCCAAGGACGGCGACACCATCTGGCAGTGCTCCAACTGCGGCCATATCGTGATTGGAAAGAAGGCTCCCGAGGTCTGCCCGGTATGCGCGCATCCTCAGGCTTACTTCCAGGTGAAGGCGGAGAACTACTAAAGAAGCGGCGGCCGGAAGCCGGCAGGCGGAAGGCCCGTGAGATAGAAAAAAGCGCGATAGGTTCGCGAGCATGAAAGAATAGCCGGCAATCGGTGTTCACCACCGTAGCCGGCTGTTTCCAAAATCTTTTTTGAGTTAATACTTTTCAATAAACTCGCTCATTGTCATGATTGGTATCTAACATAATCCGCATCAGCTATTTCCCCCTGAGTTCTTCCCGGAGCTCTTTCACATAATCCTGCATTTCCTCTTCCGTGTTAAAACCGGCTTCCGCGGCGGCGCCCCGAAAGCCTTCTTCTACATGCTGAAACGCTACATTTGCCGCATTTTCAATGTAAAACCTTCCATTTTCTTCCAGAATCAGAACCTTGTCTCCTGCGTTTAAGTGCATACGGTTACGAATGGATATGGGGATTGTGATCTGGCCCTTGCTTGAAATCCTGGCAATTTCCATAGAAAACACTCCTTTCCGAAATTCTTTACTTTCTTTACATCTATTATAGTATATGCTTTTCTTTCATTTTTTACAAGGACAATTGCCAGTTTCTCGTCCATCCCTTATGCCTTCCGTTGCCGCCGCCGGCAGGCCGGCGGACAGTATCCGCCCTCTTACGCCCGCACATCCGCCTTCTTCAGATATCCGATCCCGATCGCGAAAAACAGAGTGAGAAACACCGCGCAGCTCAGATAAAAGGCGGGCATCTGCCCCGCGAGCAGGTCCTCCGAGCGGTTGGAGTTCATACCCACCAGCATGAGAGAGTAGGGATAAAACAGCCGGTAATCGGTGTTCACCACCGCCAGCCCGCCCACGCCGGCGAGGAGCGCGATGGCGATGGGGACGGCGAAGCTGCGGATGAAGGAGGAGAGAAACAGCTGCAGGGCGGCGATGGCAAGCCCGCCCAGGCTGCCGCGCAGAAGCCAGGAAAGGATCTCGGCCGGCGGAAGACCGGTCATGCCCACGGCCAGGCCGCTTGCCACATACAGAACGCCCACATAAAGCTGGGTCAGAAGCGTCACCGCGGCCACGGCGAGAAACTGGGCGGAATACAGCACGGATACGGGAATGGGCGAGGTCATCAGAGCATTCCGGTTATGGTTGAAATTTTCCAGCCTCCACAGGTAGGCGCAGTAGAGGCCGATGAGGGGCGGGAAGAAAAAGTTGGAATAAAACAGCGTCGCCTGGGTCCACAAAGAGTACCAGCCTTCCGTCAGGATCCCGATATTCTGCAGATAGTTAAAGCAGCCCATCAGCGTGCTCAGGATGGGAAGGACCAGGAACACGATCCAGATAAAAGAACGCTTCAGCTTGATCAGTTCGGCGCGCATACAGCGAAACAGCATCGTTATCATATCGGTCAGACCTCCTTCTTTAAGAAAAGCCGTTTTCCCACAAAATAGAGGATGAGGAAAACGATGAGAAAAGCCAGGAACCAGGGCCAGCGGAACGGGACTTCATATAAATGGCTGACGCGGCTTTCCTCATCGTACCAGGAGGAAACCGTCATTCCCACGATATAGTAGCCCCAGGGCAGGAAGCCGGTCACCTGATCCATGGGGAAAAAGGCGGAGAACACGCCCACAAAGCTTCCCAGAAGCCCGATGAAAAGAGGGATGAGCTGGCTTTCGATGAGCAGGGATAAAATCTGCTGCATGAGAAACAGGGCCCAGCTCACCACGAACAGGACGCCCAGAAAAATGAGGTAATGCCTCACGGGAAACGCCTGCGTGATGGGAATGACCTGTCCGAGCGCCGGAATGAGAAGGGCTTCCAGCGCGGTCAGAAACAGCGCGTACAGGCCGCCAAACAGGAGTTTGACGTCAAAAAGCTGCTTTTTTTCCTGCATGGTGCATAAAAGCTTCCAGGTGTTCCCTCTGTTTTCCGCGTCGCAGACGCGGCTCGCCATGACCGCCAGGGCCAGAGGGAGGAAAATGGTATTGTATATTGGGATTCCCCATATCAGGTAAAAATATCCGTCCGCGGCCACCTCCGGCCTGTAGGCATATTCGTTTGTCGCAAGGATCAGAAATTCAAGAAGCACAATGCCCAGGGGCAGAGTCCACAGGAAGCGCCGTCTGGTTTTTCGGATCTCCGCTCTCAGAGCGCGGCTGACAAATCCCGTATTCGCGGCTTCACGCTTCATAAGCTCACCTTCCTTCCGGTCAGATCCAGGAAAATATCCTCCAGATTCTGCTGCAGCTCCTCGATGCGCAGAAGGCCGACACCGTTTTCCGCAAGGCCGTTCATGAGGGCTGCAAGATCTTCGTCCGGCATGTCGCGGAAAAGGATGGAGTCCCCGTCCATTTTACAGGCTACCTTCCGGGAGGTCAGATACCCGAAGGCCGCCCGGCTGTTCATGACACGGAGGCGGATCTGTTTTCTGCTGTGCTCGTGCAGATGGGCCAGGGTGTCCTGCCAGATCAGGCAGCCCCGGTCGATGATCCCGGTATGGGTCGCCATCTGGTCGATCTCGCCGAGCAGGTGGCTGGAGACCATCACCGTCATGCCGTACTGCTTCGGAAGGGAGCAGATCAGCTCCCGCATCTCCTGAATGCCCGCCGGGTCCAGGCCGTTGGTGGGTTCATCCAGCAGGAGCAGCTTCGGGTTTCCCAGAAGGGCCGCGGCCAGCCCGAGGCGCTGCTTCATGCCGAGAGAATAGTGGCCCGCTTTTTTGTTCTGCTGCTTTTCCATGCGGACGATGTGAAGCACCTCGTCGATGCGTTTTTCCGGCACCTGCTTTAAGAGACAGACGATCTGCAGATTCTCCCGCCCCGTCAGATGGGCGTAATAGGAAGGGGATTCGATCAGGGAGCCCGTTTCCTTCAGGATCTCCAGCCGGTTTCTGTCGTTCAGGGTCTGCCCCAGGATCTGGGCCTTTCCTTCCGTGGGCTTTACCAGCCCCAGAAGCATCTTCATCGTGGTGCTTTTTCCCGCGCCGTTAGGCCCGAGAAAGCCGTAGATGCTTCCCTCCGGGATCCGCAGATCGATGTGATCCACGCAGAGGGTTTTGGTGTATTCCTTTGTCAGGTTCTGCGTCTGTACCGCGTATTTCATGTTTACCTCCTACTCTGGTTACAATTCGGCCTTCGGCAGAATTGTAACGGCATCCTTTGGCAGGCTCTTTTTTGCCTGCAGATACAGAATAGAGCCTTTTCCTTAAACGCCCGTGACGCCTGCCTTACTTTTACCTTAAATTTTCCGGCGGGCTATGGCGATGAGGGCCCGGCGTGGATATAATGAGGAGAAAGAAGCGGAGCGGGCATGAAGCCGGAGACGGGAAAGGGAGACGGATATGAACAGTATTTATGATGGAAGGCTTCTGGTGGTGGACGACAACGAGGAGCTGTGCCGGATGCTTACGGACATGCTGCATCGGGAGGGCTTCCGGCAGGTGGACACCGCGGGAACCTGCGCGCAGGCGCTTTCCTTTTTTGAAGCGGCGGACGGTCAGGCGGCCATGCCGGATCTGGTGATCCTGGACATCAACCTGCCGGACGGGGACGGGTTTTCTCTGATGCAGAAAATCCGGCTGCGCTCTCAGACGCCGGTGCTGTTTCTGTCCGCAAGGGACGAGGACAACGACAGGCTGCTGGGACTGGGGCTGGGCGCGGATGATTATATGACGAAGCCCTTTCTGCCGAAGGAGCTGGCGCTTCGCATCACCGCCATCCTGCGGCGCACCTGGTTTTCTCCGGCGAGACAGGAGGAGGCTGCGGAGGTTCTGAAGCTGGGGAGAAAAAGCGTGGATTTCAGCGCGGGGACGGTGACGGACGGGAAGGAGAGCTGCGCGTTTACGGCGAAGGAGCTCGCGATCTTAAAGAAGCTTTATGAGAACCGGGGAAATATCGTGACCTTTGACGCGCTGTGCAACACGGTCTGGGGAGACGAGTATTACGGCTATGAAAACACGCTGATGGTGCATATCCGCAGGCTGCGGGAGAAGATCGAGGAGAATCCCTCAAAACCGGAGTGGCTGCTGACGGTCCGGGGACTGGGATACCGGCTGGCAAAAGAGCGCGAACGGTAAGAGGACCGTAAAGGAACGGTTCGGAAGGAGCGTCAGGGCATATCCGGCCTGGCACCCGGGAATGGAGAATGATGTGAAAAGCTTATTGCGAATATACCGACGTTATATTTTTTCTGCCCTGTGGATCGCGGGGGTGGTGATCTGTGTCAATCTGGTTGTCTTTCTTTCCGTGCAGGCGGTGATCCGTTCCTGGAATGAGGAAAGCGGCTTCTCAGTGCTCAGAAGCCAGCTGAACCGGGTCGCGGCGGCGCTTTCGACAGACGAAAAAGGGCAGATAAGCCTGGGAGCGGACGGAGAAGCGGCCCTCGCGGAAGCGGAGGCGCAGTTTGCCTTCCTGTTAAGCGGCGACGGGACGCGGATCTGGGGCTGGAACCTGCCGGAGGGAATACAGGAGCATTATACCGTAGGGGAGGTCGCTTCCTTCAGCCGCTGGTATCTGATGGATTATCCGGTGAAGGTCTGGAACTGCGGCCAGGGCCTTCTTGTGGTGGCAAACGCCAAAGACAGCGTGGGAAAATATCCGGTGGAATACTCTCGGAGCACGGTGAAAAATCTCCCATTTTTTATTCTGACCGTGCTGGCGGCAAATCTCCTTCTGATCCTGATCCTCGCTGTTCTGTCCGGCTACCGGCTGTATGAGGGACTGCGTCCCATCGCTTTCGGGCTGGACCGGCTGGTGGACGGGAGAAGGATCGCGGTTCCGGAAAACGGCATCGCCAGGGATCTGGCCGAAAAGCTGAATCAGGTATCCCGCATTCTGGAAATTCAGCGGCAGAACCTGAATCAGAGGGATACGGCAAGAACGGAGTGGATCTCCGGCGTATCCCACGACATCCGGACGCCCCTTTCCATGGTGATGGGCTATGCGGACAGTCTGGAAAATGACGCGTCCCTGCCGCTGGAGGCGAGGAAGGAAGCCGGAATCATTCGGGAACAGAGCCTGAAGATCAAAACCCTGATCGAGGATCTGAACCTGACCAGCAAGCTGGAATACCATATGCAGCCTCTGCGGGTGAAGGATTTCATGCCCGCGGCCCTGCTGCGGCAGGCGGTGGTCTCCATCCTGAACGGCGGAGGACAGGGAAGCTGCGAGCTGGAAACGGATATCGATGATGCGCTGGAGCCTGTGGTCATGCGCGGGGACGAGGCGCTTCTGTCCCGGGCGCTGCAGAATCTGATCGGAAACAGCATCCGCCATAACCCGGGCTGCAGGATCTGTGTTTCCGGCAGGCTGGAGCGAAAGGACGGTCAGCGCCTCTGCGTGCTCAGCGTCAGGGATGACGGAAACGGAATCCCCGAAGAGGTACGCCGCATTCTGGAGGGGCTGCGTCCGTCAGCCCCGGACGGCCCGCACATCATGGGACTGCGCATTGTCAGCCAGATCACGTCCGCCCATGGCGGACAGATGCGGTTTTCCGCAGACGGACGGGAGGTGCTTCTGTATCTTCCGACAGCCGGAACGCTGGAAGAAAAGA
>CALWGL010000179.1 GCA_944380025.1 uncultured Lachnospiraceae bacterium | reverse complement strand
ACGATATCGTTGGACTCATAGGCAGGCACGCCCTCCGGGATCAGGTAAAAATCCAGCAGATACCGTTTGGCCTGTTTCAGCTTCACCACCACGATGTCAGCATCCGGCGCCGCTCCCAGGAAGTCGATTCCATCGTTTATGGCGCTTCCCGCGGCGGCGGAGGCCATTCTCGTCCCATGGCCGTTTTCATCCGTAACCGGCACCGCTTCCAGAGGATTTTCCAGAGAAAGCGCATCATCGATCTGCTCTCTCGTGTATTCGCTGCCGTAATAAAAGCCCTCCGGCGGCGTTCCCGTCTGATCGGTCTGATCCCAGATCGCCAGGATACGGCTGCTTCCGTCCTGACGCCGGAATACAGGGCTTCGGTAATCGATCCCCGTGTCCGCGAAACCGATCACCACGTTTCTTCCCGTCAGGGAAAGCGGCTCCCCCTGCAGCTGCGTAATCCCGCCTGCGTTCAGCGGCTGCGGATCGAAGCGCTGCCCCTGCGCGCCCCATACGAATTCCTCCGCGAGGCCGTACAGCTCCGTCACATAGCGGTACTGATAGCCGGAAAAAGAAAGGGGCGGCAGGTCCCGCCGGTTAAAATAAACCGACCAGAGCCTGCCGCTCACCGGCACAGAACAGAAGGCCCCGCCGGATACCTCTTCCTCCAGCGTGCCTTCCGGTAAAATATAATAGGTGAGAAAATCCTGAAAATCCTCGGAAAGGATCATATCCCTGCAGGTCATAACGGGCGCTCCCGTTTTCTTATATACTATGACGCTTCCCCGTTACTGGTGCCTCCGCCTGGTCACATCAGCGCCCGCCAGCTGCCGTCATCCGCACGGAGAACTGTTTTCCCCGGATGCCCGTTGACGCCACGCACTCAGACGCCCGTCGAAGACGCGTGCTCCGGCAGCGCGTAGCCCGCTCCCCGGATCTCGATCATGGGGCCGCCGGTTCCTTCAATGTAGTCTTTTGTGATGGTCACCCTGCCGATATTGTCGTCCTTCGGGATCTCATACATGATATCCAGCATGAAATCCTCGATGATCGCGCGCAGCGCCCTTGCGCCGGTATCTTTTTTCATGGCCTTGTCCGCGATGGCTTCCAGCGCGCCGTCGTCAAATTCCAGATCCACCTCGTCCAGCGCCAGCAGCTTGTGGTACTGCTTGAGGATCGCGTTTTTGGGTTCCTTCAGGATCCGGATGAGCATCTCCTTCGTCAGCCCCTGCAGGGTGCAGACGATGGGAAGCCTCCCCAGGAATTCCGGGATCATGCCGAAGGCCCGCAGGTCCTCCACCGTCACCTTTGAGAGAATATCCGGATCTTTGTCATATTTATCCTTCAGCTCGCTGCCGAAGCCCATGGTGGACTGCTTCGTCAGGCGCTGCTTGATCACGTCCTCCAGATCCGGGAACGCGCCGCCGCAGATGAACAGGATGTTCTTCGTGTTCACCGTGGCAAGAGGCACCATGGCATTCTTGCTGTTCGCGCCCACCGGCACCTCCACCTCGCTCCCTTCCAGGAGCTTGAGCATTCCCTGCTGCACGGATTCGCCGCTCACGTCGCGGGAGGTGGTGTTTTTCTTCTTTGCGATCTTGTCGATTTCATCGATGAAGATGATGCCCCGCTCCGCCTTTTCCACGTCGTTGTCCGCCGCGGCAAGCAGCTTGGAGACCACGCTTTCGATGTCGTCTCCGATGTATCCCGCCTCCGTCAGGCTGGTGGCGTCCGCGATGGCCAGCGGCACATCCAGAAGCCTTGCGAGGGTTTTCACCAGGTAGGTCTTTCCGGAGCCGGTGGGACCGATCATGAGGATGTTGGACTTCTCGATCTCGATATCGTCCATGGTGTTCGTCTCCACCCGCTTATAGTGATTGTAGACCGCCACGGAAATGATCTTTTTCGCCTTCTCCTGGCCGATCACGTACTCATCCAGACTGGCCTTGATCTTATGCGGGGCAGGGATATTTTTGATATTGAAAACAGGCTCCTGCGACTTCTCCTTTTCCTTCGCCTTTCTTTTGATCTTCTGTTTGTTCGGGATTCCTCCGGTCCCCTGCAGATCGGACAGGTTCACAAAGCTGATGCTGGGATATTTCCCGTCCCGGTTCATATTGTTGAGCATGTTCATCAGCTGGGGATTGTTCAGAAGTCCCTGATAATCGAACTGGCTCACCGTATCCATGGTGCGGTGCATGCAGTCCTCACAGACGCAGATGTTGTTGGGAAGATGATACATCTTTCCCGCCTTGCTCTCCGGTCTGCGGCAGATGAAGCAGACATCCTCGTATTTCGATTCTCCGCCGTCCTTCTGCTCTCCCGTTCCGTCCGCCTTTCCCGGAGTCTCTGTCCCCTTCTCCGCGGGCGCATCCTTCGTTCCTTCCGGATCCTCCGACCGGACGTTCATCTCCTGATCCTTCTCTTCTCTATTTTCAAAATCGCTCATCCGTATTCCTTTCCGTGCGATGCCGGATAGACTCTGTCCTCCGCACACATTCGCAGTGTTTCATGAAATGTCCCCTCTTCAGACTGTTTTCATTATAAGGCATGGGCATTCCCCGCACAAGTGAACTTTCTATAAAAAAAGCGCTGCCGCACCAATGATTCAGTGCGGCAGCCCCGTCGCATTATCTTCCTGTCATTTTACAGCTTGCTCCGTCTCCTACTGCTGCGCGGCGTTCATGGCCTCCTGAGAGGTCAGCGTCACGGTCCTGGATTCCTCCGCATAGCCCTCGGTGGGATTTCCGTGCATCACGGTGATCTCTATGGTCTCTCCGATGGCGTAATACTGCATCGCGTTCAGCAGGTCGTCCTGGGTCGTCACCGTCATTCCGTTCACGCCCGTGATGATGTCTCCCTTCACGATGCCGGCTTCCGCCGCTCCGGTTCCCGCATATACCTGCGCCACATAGATGCCCTCCGGCATACCGTAGGCTTCCGCCATGGCCGCCGTTACATTGATGCAGGAAATGCCGAGATATCCCTTTTCCGCCTCTCCCAGCGCTTCTCTCGTCTCCTGGCTCATCAGCTGCTCGATGATCGGCCGCGCCGCGGAAATGGGAATGGCATAGCCCATGCCCTCAATGGCGTTTCCGCCGATCTTGTTGGAATTGATGCCGATCACCTGTCCGTTGATATCCAGCAGGGCTCCGCCGGAGTTTCCGGGATTGATCGCAGCATCCGTCTGAATCATCGCGTTGCTGGTCCCCGTTTCATCCACTTCCAGGACCCGGTTCAGAGCGCTGACCACACCGGTGGTCACGGACTGGCCGTAGCCCAGCGCGTTTCCGATGGCCACGACGGGTTCTCCCACCTTCAGGGAATCGGAATTTCCCATCTGGGCGATGGTGATCGCGTTCATCGTATCGGGTTCCACATTTTCCTTTTTCACCGCTATCACGGCAAGATCCATGGAAGGGCTGGTCCCCTTGACCCGGGCTTCCACAATGGCGTTGTCGATGAAGCTCACATAAAGCTGGGTCGCGTCCGCCACCACATGATTGTTGGTTGCGATGAGCAGCTCCTCATCGTTCTCTCCGATGATGATGCCGCTTCCCGCGGACTCCTGCTGCTGCTCGTAGGTCTGCCCCCAGAAGCTCTCGATGGAGGTCACGGACTCATTGGTGATCGCCACGATGGCGGGCATCACCTGCTCCACCACCTCCGTCACATCCGTTACCACCATGGTCGTGGTTCCCTGCGCTGCAGGCGCATCACTGTCCGTGCTCCCGCCTGCGGTCTGCTCCGATGCGGTCTCAGCCTCCGCGGATCCGCCTCCGACGGCGGCCGGCGCCGAAGCGGAAGCCATATTGTTCTGATACCCGCCCAGCGAAGCCACCGCAAGGAAGCTCACCCCGGCGATCACACCGAAGCACACTGCGCTCAGGACCACCGCCAGCGCTTTCTTCCAGAATGGGTTCACGGGCTTCTTTTCCTTCGGTTTTTTCTCTTTTTTCTTTCCGGCAGCGGCCCCGGCATTCCCGGTTCCGTAATTTCCGTTCCCATACTGCCAGGACTGATTCTGGCTGTTGTAGGGATTGTGCCAGCCGCTTCCGGCATTCTGACCGGAGGCTCCGTTCTGCCATCCGGTGCCGCTCTGACCAGCAGCGCCGTTCTGCCACGCGGAGCCGCTCCGGCCCGCGGACTCGTTCTGCCACGCGGTACCGCTCCGGCCCGTGGATTCGTTCTGCCACGCGGTACCGCTCCGGCCCGCGGACTCGTTCTGCCATCCGGTACCGCTCCGGCCCGCGGACTCGTTCTGCCACGCGGTACCGCTCCGGCCCGCGGATTCGCTCTGCCCTCCGGAACCACTCTGCCAGGAAGCTCCGGTCTGACCGGAATAGCTCCCGTATCCAGGCCGGCCGGAATACCGTCCGGTCCGGGCCTGCGCGTCTTCCTCCTGCTCCGCGTTCTGTTCCGCACTCTGCGCCTGTCCGCCCTGTGCGCCGGCGCTCTGTTCCTGATCCGCTCCGCCGCTTTCCGCAGACGCCTGTTCCTGATCTATCTGGGCTTCCTTTTTCTCAGGGTCCCTGGAATAATCCTGATCAAACATGACTGTTTCCTCTTTTCTTCCGTTTTCTTTTTCTGGGGGAGATGCCGCGGACGCCGTGCGCCGGATGCTTTCCGCACGCCGGCAGCCAGCGGTTCCCGCCGTCTTTCCTGTCTCAGTCTTTAGTATATCGGGTATTTGTGTTCAAACTGTGACAGATCTCTTGAAAAAATATAAAAGCGGTACGGAAAACTCATTCCACCGTCACAGACTTCGCCAGGTTCCTGGGCTTATCCACATCGCAGCCCTTTCCCACGGCCACATAGTAGCTGAACAGCTGCAGGGGAATGATGGCAAGCGAATTGGTAAAGAAGCGGTTGGTGATCGGGATGTAGATCACATAATCCGCCGCCTTTTCGATCTCCCGGTTTCCCTCGTTCGTTACGGCAAGGACAAAGGCCCCTCTGGACTTCACTTCCACCATGTTGCTGATGATCTTCTGGTACAGGGCGGGCTGCGTCGCCACAGCCGCCACAAGCGTCCCTTCCTCGATCAGGGAAATGGTTCCGTGCTTCAGCTCGCCGGCCGCATAGGCTTCGGAATGGATGTAGGAGATCTCCTTCAGCTTAAGCGATCCTTCCATGGAAATGGCGTAATCGATGCCGCGGCCGATGAAAAAGACCTCCTTCGCCGCAATGTAGCGGTTGGCGAAGCGCTGGATCCGGTTCTGGTTATTCAGCAGCATCTCGATCTGATCCGGCAGGCGGCGCAGGTCGCCCAGCATCTCGGAAAACTCCTCCTCCGTCACCGTACGGCGCACCCGGGCGAACTTCATGGCCAGCAGGTAGAGGGCGATGAGCTGGGCGCTGTAGGCCTTGGTGGTGGCGACGGCGATCTCGGGGCCGGCCCAGGTATACATCACATGATCCGCTTCCCGGGCGATGGAACTTCCCACCACGTTCACGATGCCCAGCACGGAAAAACCGCGCTTCTTCGCCTCCCGCAGGGCGGCAAGGGAATCCGCCGTCTCGCCGGACTGGCTGATCACGATCACCATGGCCCCCTCCTCCAGGATGGGATCCCGGTAGCGGAATTCGCTGGCAAGGTCCACCTCCACAGGGATCCGTGCCATGCCTTCCAGCACGTATTTTCCGGTCACTCCGGCATGATAGGCGGAACCGCAGGCCACGATATGGATCTTTTTGATCTGCAGGAGTTCTTCGTCCGTCATGCCCAGTTCCTCGATCACGATATCGTCCTTCCGGATCCTCGGGCCGGCGGTATCCGCTACTGTCTTGGGCTGCTCATACATTTCTTTGAGCATGAAATGCTCGTATCCGGCCTTTTCCGCCGCTTCCGCATCCCAGTCGATGGTAACGGACTGCTTTTCCAGTTCCTCCGCGTCCACGTTGTAAACATGGAAGCCTTCCGGCGACAGGCGCACGATCTCCTGATTTTCAATATAAGTCACGGTCCTGGTATAACGCAGGATAGCGGGAACGTCGGAAGCGATAAAGCAGCCGTCCGCATTCTGCCCCACAATGAGCGGGCTGTCCTTTCTTACGGCAAACAGCTCGCCGGGAAAATCAGAGAACAGGATCCCAAGCGCATAGGAGCCCTCCACCCGGTGCAGCACTTTGGTGATGGCCGCCATGGGATCTCCCTTATAATAATAGTCCAGCATATGCGCCAGAACTTCCGTATCCGTCTCGGAAACAAAATGATATCCCCGCTGGATCATTTTTTTCTTCAGCGTCAGATAATTTTCTATGATCCCATTATGGACTACGGCTATGGTCCCTTTTTCATTCACATGGGGATGGGCGTTCGCGTTGCTTGGAGCGCCGTGCGTCGCCCAGCGGGTATGGCCGATCCCCGCCGTTCCCGGCATGAAGGCCCCGTCATGGGTAAGCTCGCTCAATGCCTTCAGCCTTCCCACCGACTTGGTGATATGTATCTTCTCCCCGTCGAATACCGCCATTCCGGCGGAATCATACCCCCGGTATTCCAGCCTTGCAAGGCCGTCAAGGATGATAGGGGCCGCCTGGTTTTTTCCGATATATCCAACAATTCCGCACATAATTACCTCCATTCCGCCGTCTGGCGGCATATTTTGCCATAACGCTCCGTTTTTTCGGGCGTTATCTCCGTT
>CALWGL010000178.1 GCA_944380025.1 uncultured Lachnospiraceae bacterium | reverse complement strand
TGGAGAACGGTTCTGGACGATCCGGAGTCCTATGAGGAAATTTCCGCTTCCGCGGGAATCGCGGCGGCCATGCTGGAGAGAGGCAATCCGCTGCATTCCAAATATATCAACAAGTCCATCAAAGGCCTTCTTGCCAACGTGAGCGAGGACGGCAAGGTGATGAACGTATCCGGCGGCACGGCGGTCATGAAGGACATCGAGGGATACCGCAATATCAGCAGAGACTGGATCCAGGGCTGGGGCCAGGGACTTGCGCTCGCTTTCTTCTCCAAGCTGCTGGTATCCGATCAGATCGAAAAGGACGGTGCGCTGTAAATGAGCGGAATGCGTTTTCTGTTTTGCACGGGGGGAAATGGCGCATACGCGCCGTGCAGCGCGGAAGGAACGCAGGAGATCTTCGTAACGCAGCCTTTTCTGTATGAGCCGGAGCAGGGCTGGGGTTTTGTGACGGAAAAGAACCGGAGGGAGCAGGAAGGCCTGCGCCTTCCGGAGCTGAATTCCGGCTTTGAGCCGGTCTGGTGGTATCAGGATGAGGACATCACCGGGCTGGAGATGAAAGCGGAAGGATGCCGGAACGCGGAAAGCGATGCGGAACAGGAGAGTGGCGGACGCAGGATCCCGGTCCTGTTCAAGGCGGACGTGAAAAAGGAAGGAAACTACCGGGTGCGGGTGACGTTTACCGCATGCGGAAAGGAAGAGGAAGAGATCTTTCTGTTCCTGGGAAGGAGACATCTGGCCTGGAAGGGCAGGCTGCGGGGCGGACAGCGTCAGACCGTGGAGCAGGTGATCAATGTCTGCTCCATCGTGCCCCGGGGAAAAACGGAAGGCTGGCCCGATACCACAGTGGATGTGGCCCTGGCCGGCAGGGGCGCGGCTCTGACGGAGCTTGCGGTCGAACCGATCACGTGTCCCACGCTGTATATCGGCGGGGATTCCACGGTCACGGATCAGAGCGCCGATTACCCTTACGCGCCGGGCGCCAGCTACAGCGGCTGGGGACAGATGCTCTCCGCGTTCCTGAAGGACGGGATCGCCGTTTCCAATCATGCCCACTCCGGGCTGACCACGGAAAGCTTCCGGGAGGAAGGCCACTATGCCATCCTTTACGACAGGCTGAAGGCCGGGGATTATGTGCTCCTGCAGTTCGGTCATAACGATCAGAAGCTGGACCATCTGAAGGCGGAAGAGGGATACCGGGAAAATCTGGACCGTTATCTTTCCGAGATCCGTAAGAAGGGGGCGTACCCGATCCTGGTTACTCCCATCGCCAGGAACACCTGGAAGGGGCTGGACGGAACCTATAACGATCTTCTTGCGGATTACGCGGAGGCGGTGAAGCGCCTCGGCAGGGAGAGAAAAGTACCGGTCATCGACCTTCACGCGGCGGGAAAAGCTTTTGTGATGATCCGGGGACTGGAAGAAGCGAAGCCCTGGTTTTTCCCCAATGATTTTACCCACACCAACGATTACGGCGCTTATCAGGCGGCCGGTTGGGTAGCCCAGGGGCTGGCCGGACTGTCCGGAAAAACAGGCCTTGACGGAGAACCTGAGGAGGCTGACGCGCAGAGCGCGGAGGCGTTTGAAAAGCTTTCCTCCCTGGCGGACACGGGCGGCTTCGGATACTGGGAGCCGGGAAATGACTGCCATGCGCTGCAATGTCCGGAAAGGATGCGGGGAAAGAACGCACCGGCGGCGCAGGAAGAGCTGTTTTCTGATCTGGAGCGCCCGGAGGAGCCGCTGAGGCGCGCGGAGGCCCTTCCCATGATGATCCAGGCGCTGAAGTTTTTCCCGACCAACGTGTATAATGATATGTTTGACGATGTGATCGGCCACGAATGGTACGCGGGCGCGGTGGAATGCGCCTGGCAGAACGGGCTGATTCCGCCGGAAATGGCGGAAGGGAGGAAGTTCCTTCCGGAAAAAGAGATCACGCTGGCGGAGCTTCTCGCCATGCTGATGAACGGCTTCCGCGGGAGGATGCATACGGAGGAGAAGGAGCTGCCCGGCCTGGAGCAGGTTCCCGCTTTTGCGAAGAGAGCGGTGCGGGAAAGCGCGGCGCTGGGCCTGATCGACGGAACCGGCGATCTGAACGGACCGGTAAAACGCGGCGACGCGGCGCTTCTGATCCGCGGGCTGGCGCTATGAGAGCAGGCGCTTCCGGCCCGCGGGACGGCGCATGAAAAACAGGTGTCTTCGGTCCGCAGGACCGTGCGTGAAAAACAGGCGCTTCTGAACCGCGGGACCGCGCGTGAAAAACAGGCGTCTCCGGTCCGCGGGACCGCGCTTTGAAAATGGACGATGCTGCCCGCTGGCGGCAGGGAGAGAGGAAACGATATGAGCGAAGAAAAGAAAAAAGGGTGCTTTACGCTGCCAGGAGAGGCGGGCTATGAAAAGCTGACCCTGGAAATGGCGAAGAAATGGGGAGCGGATGTGATCCGGGACAGCGACGGGACCGTGCTTTCCGATGAGATCCTGGATGCGGGCTATGGAATCTATTCCACCATCTGCATCATCCGCGACCATAATGAATGGGCGAAGAAAAATCAGGACAAGCTGCAGCAGTGCTTCCTGATGACGGCTCCGCAGACGGCGGCCGACGGCCCGCTTTCCATCCGTCTGATGGACGGATTCTTTGAGGAGCAGTTCCGGGTGAACGACAGCGAACACGCCAGATCCTACTGGCAGGTGTACGACCGCACCACAGATGAGCTTCTGCCCTCTGAAGGCTGGAGCTACGACGCGGAAAGCGGAAGCGTGACCATCGCTTCCCCCGTGCCCTTCCATACCTATACGGTCAGCTTCATGGCCTACCGGATCTGGGAAGAGATCTCCATGTACAACCATACCACCAATAACTGGGACAAGGAGCATCTGATGCAGATCGATCCCATGTATCCGGAAACCAGAGAGTATCTGCTCGGCTGGATGAAGAACTGGTGCGAGACCCACCCCGCCACCACGGTGGTGCGCTTTACCTCCATGTTCTACAATTTTGTCTGGATCTGGGGAAGCGACGAGCGCTGCCGCAACCTGTTTACGGACTGGGGCTCCTATGACTTTACCGTGAGCGAACGTGCCCTGGATGAGTTTGAAAAGAAATACGGCTACCGCATGACAGCCGAGGATTTCATCAATCAGGGAAAGCTGCATGTGACCCATATGCCCGGAAACCAGCGGAAAGCGGACTGGATGGCATTCATCAATGACTTTGTCATCTCCTTCGGAAAGCAGCTGGTTGACATGGTGCATTCCTACGGGAAAAAAGCCTATGTGTTCTATGATGACAGCTGGGTGGGGATCGAGCCCTACAACGGAAGATTCCAGGAATTCGGCTTTGACGGCCTGATCAAGTGCGTGTTCTCCGGCTACGAGGCGAGGCTGTGCGCCGGCGTGAAGGTGGATACCCACGAGCTGCGCCTGCATCCTTATCTGTTCCCCGTGGGACTGGGCGGAGCGCCTACCTTCATGGAGGGCGGTGATCCCACGCTGGAAGCAAAAAAATACTGGAACAGCGTGCGCCGCGCGCTGCTGCGCGAGCCCGTGCAGCGGATCGGCCTGGGCGGATACCTGCACCTGGTACAGGATTTCCCGGATTTCTGCGATTACATCGAGCAGGTCGCGGACGAATTCCGCACCATCCTTGGTTTCCACGGCGAGGGCGCGCCCTATGCGATCCGCACGAAGGTAGCGGTGCTCCATTACTGGGGAAAGCTGCGCTCCTGGACCCTGTCCGGCCACTTCCACGAGACCTACATGAACGACCTGATCCACATCAACGAGGCCCTTTCCGGCCTGCCGGTGGATGTGCGCTTCATCAGCTTCGAGGACGTGAAGAACGGCGCGCTGGATGACGTGGACGTAGTGATCAACGCGGGCTTTGCCGGAAGCGCCTGGAGCGGCGGAGATGTCTGGAAGGATGCTGAAATCGTGGAGAAGCTGACCCGCTTCGTATACGAAGGCGGCGCTTTCATCGGCGTGAACGAGCCCTCCGCAGTGGAAGGCTATGACAGCTTTTTCCGCATGGCCAACGTGCTTGGTGTGGACGAGGACACCGGCGCGAAGCTCTGCCATGGAAAATGGTCCTTTGAGGCAGCGCATGACGGGAAGCTCATGCCGGAAGGAAGCTTCGTGAAAAAGACCGGAGACTACCGGAAGGGCGTGCCTTATCTCACCGACGGAAAGGCGAAGGTGCTCGCGGCGGACGGATCTGTTCCCACCCTTACCGTGAACCGCTTCGGAAAGGGATACGGCATTTATCTGGCCTCCTTTGAGAAGACCATCGAGAATACCAGAATGCTCCTGAACCTGATCCGCATGGCCGGCGGAGAGCTGGAAAACGAGCTGTACCTGACTGACAACGTTTATACGGAATGCGCATATTATCCGGGAAGCGGCCGGCTGGTGGTGATCAACAACAGCGATCAGCCGCAGACGACGGGCGTGCAGACGAAGAACGGCCGCGTGGAGGTTTCTCTGGAAGCTTATGCCACCAAAATGCTTGCGGTAGAAGGATAAATCGAATACAATAAAGGCATCGGATACGCCGGGATCCGGACAGCAGATGGAAAACGGCGCAGCGGAGCTTGAAAGGAAAAGAGAGGGATGTTCGCAGCCGGATATCCTTCTCTTTTTCACGATCCGGATGAATGGAATGCTGCCTGACGGCGGCACACGAACCGCCGGTTCGTGCTGGATTTGAGCGCTGCCGTTCGGCAGCAGAAAGAGAGGGGCACGAACCGATGGTTCGTGCTGGATTTGAATGCCGCCTGATGGCGGCGGAAAGAGAGGGGCACGAACTTGTGGTTCGTGCCGAAGAATGGCTTCGCCATTCTTCTATGATTTTAGTGCTGCCGTTCGGCAGCAGAAAGAGAGGTTGACATGCAGGTAGGAATTCGTTTGCACGATACGAAGGTGCAGCCGCTGCCGCAGAGGCTGGCGGCGACAAGGGCGCAGGGCTTTTCCTGTGCGCATGTGGCGCTGGGAAAGGTGATCGAGGATTTTCCGGTCACAAACGCCACGCTCACGCCCGGGCTTGCCATGTATCTGAGAAAGCAGTTTGCCGAAAACGATCTGGATGTGGCGGTGCTTGGGTGCTATCTGAATCTGGCGGATCCCAATCCAGAGCAGCTGGAAAAGACGATCGACACCTATAAGGCGCAGATCCGTTTCGCGTCCTGGCTGGGCGCGGGCGTGGTGGGAACGGAGACGGGAACGCCGAACGAGCAGTATGCGGTGGACCCGAAGAGCCGGACGGAGGAAGCCCTTCTTACCTTTACCCGGAATCTGGACCGGGTGGTGGAATATGCGGAGCATATGGGTGTGGTCGTGGCGATCGAGCCGGTGATCCGCCATATCGTCTATGATGTGCGCCGGGCAAAAAAGGTGCTGAAGGATATCCAGTCCCCCAATCTGCAGATCATTTTTGACCCGGTGAATCTGCTGGATAAGACCAATATTGCAGGCTATCATGATGTGCTGAAGGAAGCCATTTATGTCCTGGGCGAGGATGTGGCCGTGGTTCATCTGAAGGACTTTGCCATAAAGAACGGAGAGGTGGAGGAGCTTGCCGTCGGACAGGGGCAGATGGAATACGATGAGCTGACCCGCTTTATGAAGTACGACAAACCCTATATCCACGCTACGCTTGAGAATACGGTGCCGGAAAACGCGGTGGCGGCCAGGGAGTATATCCAGAAGCTGTGGGATGAGGCGTGAGACGTCCTGCTGAGGGCGCCCGCTTTTTTACCGTGTTCCGCCCGCGGCGATCCGGGAAAGATCACCCGGGTTTTTCAGAAAACAGTGATAGACGATCAGCCAGGAAGCGGTGGAGGTCAGGAAGCTGACGCCGTCCGCCACAGGCTCCGCATAGAAGGCGCTGGCTGCGCCGAAGGCGAAGGGCAGCAGGCAGGTGGCGCCGAAATACAGGGTCTTCCGGAAAAGGGACAGGGACAGGGAGAGCTTCGTAAGGCCGAGGGCCGTCAGAGAGTCCACAAAGGTATACTGGAAGCTTAAAGGGATGATCATCAGCGTAAAGGCGCGGATTCCCCAGACGGAGAGCTTGATATATTCCGGATCCTTCGTGAAGATGCCGGCGAAGGCAGAGGGCAGGAAGCGGGAAACCAGGAACATGAAGGAGGTGAATCCGATGCACAGAAGAAGCACGCAGAGGACGATCCGCCGGATGCGTGCCTGGCTTCCCGCTCCGTAGTTATAGCTGATCAGCGGCTGGGAGCCTCCCGTGATGCCAAGCATGGGAGAGGTGATCAGAAGCATATAGCTCTGCACGATGGTGGCGCAGGTGATCAGCGTATCCCCGTAACCCGGTCCGCCGTGGTATTGAAGCACGGCGTTCATTGCGATGATGATGACGCTGTCCGTGGCAAGGATCAGAAAGGGAGAAAATCCCAGAGCAAAGATCCGGCCGGCAAGACGGCGTTCCGGTTTCTTCAGATGCAGAGGGATCTCCATGCCGCGGCCCTTCAGGACGCAGAGCACGAACACACAGGAGGAAAGCTGCGCGATCACGGTTGCCGCGGCAGCGCCCGCGATATTCATATGGAACAGGAAGATGAAGATCGGATCCAGGATGATATTGACGATGGCTCCGATGAGGGTGGTCACCATTCCCAGCATGGGATGCCCCTGGGCGGTGAT
>CALWGL010000177.1 GCA_944380025.1 uncultured Lachnospiraceae bacterium | reverse complement strand
ATGTTGCTTTCATAAAGGGCGTCGAAGATCCAGCGCACCACGTCGTTATAGTCCATGCCGCCTTCCGCTCCGGCCGGGAAGGGGAACCACTTCAGCGCGGTAAGGGAGGGATTGCTCACCAGGATGGCCGCCTTATTTTCCTTTTTCTGATGCAGCAGGTGCGGGCTCAGGCGGGAAAATTCCGCGCCGATGCGGCAGACCTCCCGGTAGACCGCGTTTTCCGCAAAATCATGGCTTAAGATTCCCTTCCAGTAGGTCTCGCAGGCGTTATGAATGGAGTGCCAGTGCCAGTACATCACGCTGTCCGCGCCGTAGGCCAGATGGCTGAAGGCCTGCAGGCGCAGCTGTCCCTCGTAGGGCGTCCACTCCGGGAAGCCCTGGGCCTCCGTCTCGATCACCAGATAATTGTCCTTTTTCAGAGAGCGGGTCAGGCTGCCGCAGAAGGCGATCTCCTTTCCCGTCAGCTTATCCTGGGAAGGATGGTAGATGTCGCAGCCCGCGACGGTGAGCGCCCGGGCCGCCTGAAAATGATCCACGTCCGGCTGCACGCCGAAGGAATGACCCTTCCAGGAAAAATCAAAGTTGTGGGTGATGAACTGATCCGGTCGGCAGTATTCCCGCACGATCTCGGACTGGCGCAGGAGAAAATCCGTCACCTGCTGCCTCTGGAACGCCTCAAAGGCGCAGCCCAGGCTTCCGTTGATAGTGCCGACCACGCTTGGGAATTCCTCCCAGGAATTGATCCGATTGCTCCAGTAGTTCAGCCCGAAATCCCGGTTCAGCCGCTCCAGGTCGCCGTTGTAGCGCTCTCTCATATGGCGCACGAAGCTTTGCTGCACGTTTTCGCTGCAGGTGCCGAAATGCTTGGTTTCGTTATCCAGCTGAAAGCCGATGACGCAGGAGTAGCCCTGCACCGCCTCCATCAGCTTTCTTATGATGCGCTCCGCGAAAAAACGGTAGGCCGGGTGGGTGATGTCCATGATCTGCCTCGCCCCGTAAGGCCGCCTCCCGCTTCTGTCCGTCACCATCACCTCCGGATAGGCCTTCGCCATCCAGGCCGGGACGGCATAGGTGGGCGTTCCCACGATCACGGAGATGCCTGCCTTTTCGCAGGCGTCCAGCACCCTCGTCACATGGGAAAAATCAAACACGCCTTCCTGGGGCTCCTCGCTGCTCCAGGTGGATTCCGCGATCCGGATCACGTTGATCCCCGCCTTTTTCATCATGGCGATATCCGTATCCAGCCTGTCGTAAGGCATGTATTCGTCGTAGTATGCCGCTCCGTATAAAATTCTGTCCATATCCGCTTCCTTTCTCCGCCGTTTCCGGCGGCGCTGACTCCCTTTTCCCTCTGCCGCCGCAGACAGAGGCGGATCCGCCGTTTTCCTTTTATTCCTGCCAGTATACATGGCTTCCTTTTTCATCCTTCTTCACGACCAGCTGCCGGTCGATCTGATCCTTCAGTTCCTGCACATGGGAAATGATGCCCACGAGCCGCTTTCCGCCCGCCAGCTCCTGCAGGATGCGGATGGCGCGCAGACGGCTCTCCTCATCCAGAGAACCGAAGCCCTCGTCGATGAACATGGCGTCGATCTGCACATAGCCCGCCGTGCTCTGAATCACATCCGCCATGCCCAGCGCCATGGCAAGGGCGGTGAGGAAGGATTCGCCGCCGGAAAGGGTCTTCACATCCCGCACCTTTCCCGTTTCCAGGCTGTACACATCCAGATCCAGTCCCACCTCGCCCTGCTTTCCCAGAGCGTCCAGGCTGCGGCAGGCAAGCAGGAACCGCCCGTCCGCCATCACCTTCAGCCTGCGGTTGGCAGCCCGGATCATCCGCTGAAAATACAGCCTCTGCACCCAGGTCTGGAAATCCAGACCGGCTGTGCCGGAGAGCTTTCCGTTGGCGGTCTGAAACAGATGGCGCACCAGCCGGTATTCCTGCTCCTTCGTCTCCTGTCCCTTCCACAGCTTTCTCAGGCTGTCAAGAGCCTTCCGGTTTCTGCTCCATACGGCCGTAAGCTGTCCGCGCTTTTCTTCCAGTTCTTTTCCGGCCTTTCTGCAGGCCTCTTTTTCGGCCTCCAGCGTCCGAAGCTCCTCCTCCCCGGTCCGCGGCTGTCCCTCCAGCTGCTTCTCCAGCTGAGCGGTCCGTTCCCGGCTTCGCAGCAGCTCCTGCTCATAAGCTGTCCTTGCGCGCGTCCATTCCTCCATCTCCGCGGCGCCGGCACGGGCCGCCTGAAAGGCTTCCTCGTCCGGAAAGCCCTGCTCCTGCAGGCTGTTTTTCCAGGCAAGGGACGCCGCTTCCAGCGCCTTCTCCAGCCGCGCTCCGTTTTCCCGGGCGGCGGCCAGCGCGCCCTCCCGGGCTTTTTCCTGGTGAAGAAGGGCGTTCTTTTGCTCCTCTGCCCGGGCAAGGCGCTCCTCCAGACGCCTTTTTTCTTCCGAAAGGCGGACGGCTTCCCGCTTCGCTTCTTCCTCCGTCCGGCCGGGAAGGCGGAGCTTCAGCTGCTCCAGCGCGCTTTTTGCGGCGGCGAGCCGTTCCCTTCCTTCCAGCCGCAGCCGGTCCGCCTCCTCCTTTTTCTTCTCTGCCTCTTCCTTTCTCTTTTCTTCCCGCTCCTGCTCCTTCCCGTTCTGTATCAGCCGTTCCTGCGCTTTCTTCGCCTCTTCCAGCTGTTTCTGCACCTGAAGGAGTTCCTCCCTGCAGGCCGCGAAGGCGCTCCGTCCCCAGGCTGCCGTCTGATCGGCAAAAGCCGTCTCATCCTCCGGCGCATCCTGCGTCCGCTCTTTTCCTTCCTTTCCCAGCTCCTCAAGCTCCTTTTCCATGGAAAGCCTCTGTCTGCGGCAGCCTTCGATGAGCGCCGAAGCATCCCCGGAAAGCTGCCGGCCTCTCTGCTCCGCTTCCTCCCGCTCCTTCTTTGCCTGCTCCACCTCCGCCTGTGTGGGGGCGGTGTCAGAAAGGGCTGCCGGAGCGGGATGATGCAGGGACCCGCAGACCGGGCAGGGGCTTCCTTCCCTCAGATCTTCCGCCATCAGGCCGGCCTGAGCCGCCAGGAAGGCCTGGCTTCGCTCCGACCAGAGCCGGTCCCGGCGCTCCAGTTCCCGCAGGGCGACTCCGGCTTCCTTCTTTTTCTCTTCCCGCTGTTCCCGCGCCTGTTTCCACGCGGAAAGCTCTTCCGCCAGATGGAGCAGCCGCTCCCTTCTCTGCATCAGGACGTCCGCACGCAGCGAAAGCGCCTCCTTCGCTCCGGCCGTCTCCTCCAGCCCTTCCCGTTCCTTTTTCAGCGTCTCTGTTCTCTCCCGCAGCCCTTCCAGAAGCTCCTTTGCCTCTGTCTGCCGCTTTTCAGACCGGGCCTCCTGCCGTTCTGCCTCCCTCCAGGCCTTCTCCGCTTCCCGATACTGTTCAAACAGGGGAAGTTCGTTCTGCAGCCTTATCAGTTCCTCCTGAAGGGCGGGAAAGTGCTCCTCATAACCGCTGCGTACTTTTTCAGCCTCCTGTTTCGCTTCACAGACGCTTCTGTGCAGCAGCATAAGCGCTTCCTCCTGCTCCTTTTGCCGCTGTACGCCTGCGTCCCGTTCCTCTTTTCTTTCCCGGAGATTTCTGTATGCCGGCTCCGCTTTTCCGGCCCGTCCGGCGGCCTGAAGCCTCTTTTCCAGCGCTTCCTGCGCTTCCTTTTCGGAAAGCAGACGGGACAGTCCCTCCTTCTCCTGCTCCAGGAGCGTCCGCTGGCGGTTGATCTCCTGCGCCTTTCTCAGTTTTTCCTCCAGCGACCGTTCCTTTTTTTCCGTCTTCGCCTTTTCTTCAGCCATATCCGAAAGCGTCTGCTCCTGCCGTGAAAGAAGGGCGGAAAGGGCCTCTTCGATCTGCTTCGCTCCGGTCTCCGGACGGGTCAGGAGCGTCTTCCATTCTTCTTCCGTTTCCGGATCCGCCTGTACGCCGGAAAGCTCGTGGGCGATCAGCTTCCTGCCGTCCTCCAGCCCGGCGGCCATCCGGTCGTTTTCTGTCTTGAGCTCCGCCTGCACCAGACGATAGACGCCCGTATCAAAGATCCTGGAAAAGATCTCCTTCCGCTCCCGTGAAGAAGCGTGCAGCAGCCGCAGATAATCTCCCTGGGCGATCATGGCAATCTGGGTAAACTGGCCGTAGTCCACGCCGAGAAGCTCCAGCAGTTTCTGGTTGACTTCCCGGATCCCGCCGGGATACTCCGTTCCGTCCGGCAGGATCAGGCTGACCCGCGCCGTCACCTGCACAGGCGTATATCCGCCGTTTTTGTTTTTTCTCCGGGAAAGCCGCAGATAGGAAGGCCGCCGGGTCACCTGATAGCGCTCCCCTCTCTGGGAAAAAAGCAGACGCACAAAGGTCTCTCTCTCATCCGGCGCATACTGACTGCGCATCATGCTCCCGTCCCGCTTCCTGCCGCTGCTCTCTCCGAACAGAGCGAAGGCTATGGCGTCAAAAAGAGTGGTTTTTCCCGCCCCGGTATCCCCGGTGATCAGAAAGATCCCGTGATCCGCTTTTTCAAAGTCCACCGTTTCCTCTCCCGCATAGGAGCCGAAGGCGGACATGGTGATCCGCAATGGCTTCACTGTTCTTCCTCCCGTTCCCGATCCTGTATCTTCCGGATCAGCTTTTTCATAAACCGTTCCCCTTCCTCTGAAAGCGGCGCGTGCTGCACCGTCTCATAGAACTGCCGGAAGGCCTCCATGGGTTCCGGCGCGGCCGCTCCGTCCTCCTGCGCCTCTATCTGTGAAAGCCTCTCCCTGGTCCCCGCATTGTCGATGCGCACCTCCAGCAGATGGTCATAGCACTCCTCCAGCCGCTCTCTGATACGGTAAGGTTCCTGTTCGTCCGTGATGGTGATGCTGACAAAATCATGGCAGACGTCGGAACCGGCGAAAGGCAGCTCCCGCGCTGCTTCCAGGACCTCCTCCAGGGTTCCGCGGATCCTTCTCACGTCCTGGATGCCGGAAAGCGGAAGGAACCGAAGCCGGATCTCTTCCCCTTTTTCCCCCAGCTCTGCCACCGTGACCGCCTTGTGATGCCGTTCCTCACTCACGGAATATTTGTAGGGCGTGCCGCAGTAGCGCACCTGGCTCCTGCCCACCCTCTGCGCGCCGTGCAGATGCCCGAGGGCCGCATAGTCAAAGGCATCCAGCACGGAAGCGTCGATCCGGTCCAGCCCGCCCGCCATCACCGGAGCCGACTCCGAGCCGCAGGTTTCCGGCTCACAGGAGCCGGCCGTATAGAACTGATGAGACAGGATCACATTTCTTTTTTCCGGATCCACTTTTTCTCTGGAAAGCAGGAAGCGTACCGCATCCTCATAGCTTCCCGCGCCGGCCTCCGGCTGCAGCGGGCGCAGATATCCGGGCTTCAGGAAGGGGAGCAGGTAAAAATCCACCGGGCCGTATTCGTCCGCAAGCTCGACTTTTTTCAGATGCTCCTCCTCTTTTGACGGCGGGAATACGGACAGATAGATGCGGTGCTTTTCCAGGAAGGCGGACGCATAGGACAGCCTCTCCGGAGAGTCGTGATTTCCCGCGATGATGAGCACAGGGATCTGCGGCCGGATCCGCGACAGACCTTCCAGGAAGCGGTCGAACATCACATAAGCCTCTCCGGACGGAGCGGACTTGTCATAAATGTCCCCGCAGATCAGGACGGCGTCCGGATGCTCCTTTCCGGCATAGTCCACGATCTGAGAAAGCACCTGCTCCTGATTTTCCTTCAGGCTCCAGCCGCACAGCTGCTTTCCGATATGAAGATCCGATATATGAAACAGCTTCATCCTTCCCGTGTTCCTTTCTCTTTGTGCATTTATCCGTATTCTAGCATCTTTTGCGGACAGAAGCAATGAAACGAAAAAGGCAGCGCCCTGCTCTGTCAGAGCGGCGCGCTGTCTTTTTCGTTTCTTTTCTTTTTTCCATACTCATCCGCGGCTTTTACGAATCCCCGGAACAGCGGGTGGGCGCGGTTGGGTCTGGATTTCAGCTCCGGATGCCCCTGGATCCCGATGAAAAAGGGGTGGTCCTTCAGTTCGATCATCTCCACGATCCGCCCGTCAGGAGAAAGTCCGGACAGGACCATCCCATGCTCCTCAAGCGCTGTGCGATAATCATTATTGACTTCATAGCGGTGTCTGTGCCGTTCGGAGATCTCCCGGGTTCCGTAGAGCTCATATGCCTTCGTCCCTTCCTTCAGCACGCAGGGATATGCTCCGAGCCTCAGCGTTCCGCCGATATTCTCCACGCCGTTCTGCTCCGGCATCAGATCGATCACCGGGTGCATGGTACCCGGATCCAGCTCTGTGCTGCCGGCATCCGGAAGGCCGGCAGCGTCTCTGGCAAATTCCACAATGGCCATCTGCATGCCCAGACAGATGCCAAGGAAAGGGATCCTGTTTTTTCTGGCATATCCTGCTGCCTGTACCTTTCCTTCTGTCCCCCGGCATCCGAATCCTCCGGGGATCAGGATCCCGTCTATGCCTTTCAGAAGGGCCTCGCAGCCCTGCCTTTCGATCTCCTCGGAATCGACCCAGCGGATCTTCACGCTGATCCTGCCGGCGATCCCCCCATGCTTCAGGGCTTCCGCCACGCTCAGGTAGGCGTCATGAAGCTGGATATATTTTCCCACAATGGCGATCTCCGTCTCAGACCCGGG
>CALWGL010000176.1 GCA_944380025.1 uncultured Lachnospiraceae bacterium | reverse complement strand
GGGCGGGACTTTTGCCTCGATCCCGGTTCTTTCTTTTCTTAATATCCCGTTCTTCATCGGCCCGGTCAACGGCATTGTGACTGCCATTCTGGTGTATATTGTCCCTGCGGGGATCAGGAGCAGGAAAAACTGAAACATATAACGAAAGGGGTGCAGTGATTTGCGCAGAATCGATCTGAAGGAAGTGGAGGATATCGCCCTTGGCGCTTCTCTGCTGGGAGCCGGCGGGGGAGGAGATCCCTACTATGGAAAGCTGATGGCCATCGGCGCCATTAAAGAATGCGGACCCGTGGAGCTGATCGGGCCGGAGGAGGTTCCCGATGATGCGGTCATCATGCCCATCGCCATGATGGGCGCGCCAACCGTGCTGTGTGAAAAGGGGACGGGCGGAAATGAATACAGGGTGATCTACGACATGGTCTCCCAGTATCTTGGGAAAAAGGTGTATGCCGTTATGCCCATGGAGGCAGGAGGAGTCAATTCCATGCTTCCTATCGCGGCGGCCGCGCGCCTTGGGCTTCCCATGGTGGACTGCGACGGTATGGGCAGAGCCTTCCCGGAGCTTCAGATGGTGACCTTTACCATCGGCGGGGTGAACGCCACTCCCATGGCTCTGACAGACGAGAAGGGCAACAGCGTGATCTTCAATACCATTACCAACAAATGGACGGAGGAGCTGGCACGGGCGGTTACCATGAGCTGTGGAGGCTCGGTGACAGTGGCGCTGTACATCATGGACGGCAGGACCATGAAAGCTTACGGGGTGAAAAATATCGTCTCGCGCAGCGAGATGCTGGGAAGGGCGATCCGCAATGTGAAAAATCAGCCGGACCTCACGCCGCAGGAAGCCTTCCTGAAGGCAAGCGAAGGGTACGGCCTGTTTCGGGGAAAGATCGTGGACGTGCTTCGGGAAACCAACGGCGCGTTCAATCTGGGCCGCATCCTGTTGGAAGGCATCGGCGATTTCCGGGGAAAAAAGGCGGAGGTCACCTTCCAGAATGAGAATCTTTCCGTGACGGTGGACGGGCGGATCTGCGCTACCGTTCCGGATCTGATCTGTCTGGTGGACACGGAGACCTTTACTCCTGTGACCACTGAAGCGCTGAAATACGGAAAGCGGGTCATGGTGACAGGGCTGAAATGCTATGACATGTGGCGCACGCAGGCCGGCCTGGAGCTGGTCGGCCCCCGGTATTTCGGCCTGGATACCGATTATATCCCGCTGGAAGAGCGTGTGAAGGGAGGCGGAAGCGATGTATAAGCTTGGTATAGATGTGGGCGGCACGAATACGGACGCTGTCATCATCGACGAAAGGCTGCAGGTGGTGGCGGAGGTGAAGCATCCCACGACCGAAGACGTTTATGACGGGATCCTCTGCGCCCTCCGCGAAGTGATCGACAGGGCGGGGATCGACAGGAAGAGCATATCCCAGGCGATGCTTGGGACTACCCAGTGCACCAATGCCATTGTGGAGAGAAAAAATCTGGCGAAGGTCGGCCTGGTGCGCATCGGCGCTCCTGCGACCACCGGCATTCCTCCCATGGTAGACTGGCCGGAGGATATTCAGGCTGTGGTTGAGGATCATACGGTGATCCGCGGCGGTTATGAATTCAACGGGAGGGAGATCACGCAGCTGGACCGGGCGGCCGCGGAAGCGTTTTTCCGGAGAGTGAAGGGAAAGGTGCAGTCCATTGCCGTCTCCTGTGTATTTTCTACGATCCGAAACGACCAGGAGCTGGAGATCGCCCGGCTGTGCAGGGAGATCATGGGGGAGGAGATCCCCGTCTCCATTTCCAGTGAGATCGGCTCCATGGGGCTGATCGAAAGGGAAAATGCCGCGATCCTGAACGCGGCTCTGTACAAAGTGGCGGAACGGTTTACAGAAGGCTTTGCCAGGTCTCTGAAGCAGGAGGGGATCACCAATGCGGAGATCTATCTTTCTCAGAACGACGGCACGCTGATGACCATGGAGCACGCCCGCCGCTATCCGATCCTTACGATCGCATGCGGCCCTACGAACTCCATCCGGGGCGCTTCCTACCTGAGCAGGCTGAAGAATTCCATCGTCGTTGATGTGGGCGGGACCACCACGGACTTTGGCGTCATCCAGAACGCGTTCCCGCGGGAGTCCAGCGCGGCGGCAGTCATCGGCGGCGTGCGGACCAACTTCCGCATGCCGGATATCATTTCCATCGGGCTCGGGGGCGGCTCCATCGTCCGCAGACAGCCGGACGGACGCGTGACGGTAGGCCCCGACAGTGTGGGCTACCGCATCACCTCGGAGGCTCTGGTATTCGGCGGACGGACGGTGACTGCAACGGACGTTGCGGTGAAGCTCGGTATGGCGCGGATCGGCGATCCAAAGCTGGCGGAAGGGATCGACGACGGCTTCGCGGCCCAGGCCATGGAGGTGATCCGGGGGATGGCGGAGGACTGCATCGATTCCCTGAAGCTTTCCGGAGGCGATGTGGATGTGGTACTTGTGGGGGGCGGTTCCATCATTCTCCCGAAGGATCTGGCCGGAACGTCTCAGGTCTGCAACCCGGAGCATTTCGGCTGCGCCAATGCCATCGGCTCCGCCATTTCCAAGGTATCCGGAAATTACGAACAGCTGATCGACTACGAGCAGATTCCCAGAGACCAGGCGCTTTCCCAGGCAAAGGAGGAGGCGGCAAGACTGGCAGTGGAGGCGGGAGCCATCCCGGATACGGTGGAGATCATCGAGGTGGAGGATGTGCCTCTTGCCTACTGCGTGGGAAGCACCAGCCGCGTCCGCGTCAAGGCCGCGGGGGATCTGGCATAAAAGGAGGCATAATCAGGAAACCTTTAAATCGTCCTCCCCACCCGGCATGAAGTATGATATAATTTTTTCACAGCGGCGACAGCCCAGGCAAATGGTCTGCTGTGAAAGAGGCCGGGAATGCACAGACAATGTGAGCGGCTTCCCTTCGGTCTGTTTTGCGCCCTGCGCCCGTTCGTCTTTTGCGACGATGGGCTGAGGGCGCTTTTTGATCTTCGGAAAGGACGCCGTGGAGGAAGCATTTGAAATATGCCAGCTCCGGCTCCGGGGGATATCTGAGCATAAGTGAGGCGGCAGAAGCATGAGAGAACTGACCACGAAAAGCGGGATCATGGTTAAGTGCGGTAAAACAGAGATTGCGTTTTTCCAAAACGCGCGGTCAGCGGCACCTTTTTCGGTGCTGGAGATTCCAAAGGAATTCCGGGACAAGGCGGTCGCATTTTATGATCTGATCCTTGAAAACGGTCATCCCGCGGCTCTGCTGGGCTGCAGGAGTCATTATGACATCGCGGTGCAGCTTGATGAGATGACCGGCGCCATGACGGGGTGGCATTGGTTCATATGAGGATTCACAATATGGCCGGTTTCGGAAAACAGAGAGGAGGAATCTGACCGGTATGAAGCCGCCCTGAGACCGCCTGTAGGAAAACGTCCTTCTTGATGGTTCAAATCGCAGAAAAGGCTGACGGGACCGTTATGCCCCGGGAATAGAAAGGAACTTTATGATCGAGATCAGAGGAAAATACAACGAGGCCAGGATTTTCACTGATGTGGCGGACAGTGCCTCCATCGCGCAGGTTCAGCAGCTGTGCGATCAGGAATTTGCGGCGGGCAGCCGTATCCGGCTCATGCCCGACATCCATGCCGGAGCGGGCTGTACCATTGGCACCACCATGACCATAACGGATAAAGTGGTGCCCAATCTGGTAGGGGTGGACATTGGCTGCGGCATGGAGACCATCCGTATCCGGGAGAAGCGGCTGGAGCTCCAGAAGCTGGACAGGCTGATCCGCGAGAAAATTCCATCCGGATTTTCCATTCGGGAGAAGGCTCACCGCTATTTCAGCCAGATCAACCTGAACGAACTGTGCTGTGCCCGCCATGCAGATCTGCCCCGGGCGGAGAGGAGCATCGGCACCCTGGGCGGCGGCAATCACTTTATCGAGGCGGACAGGGACGACGAGGGGAACCTTTATATCGTGGTCCACTCCGGCAGCCGTCATCTGGGGGTGGAGGTGGCCGGCTACTATCAGGAAGCAGGATACAGGATGCTCAACCGTGCTGACGACGCCTCCGCCGAGGCGCTGATTGCCCGGATGAAAGCGGAGGGGCGCAGGAAGGAGATCCAGAAAGAACTGAAGAAGCTGAAAAATCAGAAGCGGACCAGTATCCCCAAAGCTCTGGCCTATGTGTCCGGGGAGCTGTTTGAGCAGTATATTCACGATATGAAAATCGTCCAGCACTTCGCCATGCTCAACCGACAGGCCATGATGGACGAGATCGTGGGAGGCATGAAGCTCCATGTGGAGGAGCAGTTTGCCACCATTCACAACTATATCGACACCGATGCCATGATCCTGCGGAAGGGGGCCGTGTCCGCCCGGGCAGGAGAGCGGCTGCTGATCCCCATCAATATGCGGGACGGAAGCCTGCTCTGTGTGGGCAGGGGCAACGAGGACTGGAACTGCTCGGCCCCTCACGGAGCCGGACGGCTCATGAGCCGGGCGGACGCCAGGCAGTCCTTCACCGTGTCCGAGTTCAAAAAGCAGATGGCGGGGATCTACACCACCTCGGTGAGCAGGGCCACTCTGGATGAGTGCCCCATGGCCTATAAGGGAATGCAGGATATTCTGGACAACATCGGCCCCACGGCGGAAGTTGTGAAGATCATTCGGCCCATCTATAATTTCAAGGCCGGGGACGGGGACTGACGCACACAGGCAAAAGAAAAAGGAGAAAACCGGATGAACGATGAAAACGAACTGACGCAGGCCGGCTTTGACGCCATCGCGGAGGCGATGCACCGGCTTTACCCGGCCCGGGAGGGCCTTTTCTACGGCACCATCATCCCTTATGCCCTGGGCGGGGACGACCCCCTGGACGGCGTGGAGGTGTGGAAAAGCGAACACGGCGTTCCTCACTGGCACTATGTGACTTACGGCTTTACCGAGCTTTATGAAAAAGAGAGCGACGACCCTGAGATAAGCGGCTATGGATTCGAGCTGACCTTCCGCCTCAAACGGGGAGAGGAGGAGCAGCCTCCCGTCTGGCCCGTCAGCCTGCTCCAGAACCTGGCCCGGTATGTCTTTTCCAGCGGCAACGCCTTCGGCTCCGGCCATCATATGGACGCCAACGGCCCCATCGCCCTGGAGACGGACACCAGACTGACTGCCCTGGGCTTCCGGGTTGACCCGGAATTGGGAGAAGCGGACACGCCCAACGGTCATTTTGCCTTTTTGCAGGCGGTGGGACTGACAGCGGATGAAATGGCCGCCATGATGTGCTGGAACGGAGAAAAATTTCTGACGGAGCTGGAACGGCGGATCCCGCTGTGCGTCACTGACCTGTCCCGCCCCTCCATGATGGAGGATGCCGCCCTCCGCGCGGCATGGCAGGAGGGAATGGACCGGGACGGCTCTTCCACCGCCTTCTTTTATATGGATGAGCTGGGCGCCCGGCTGGAAAACGGCCGCGTCACCCTCCGCCTGGGCGCAGGCCACGACCGGACCCTGACCCGGATGCTTCGGGCCAGGGTAGGAAAGGGCCGGGAGCTGTTTCTTCAGAGCTGCGATACCGCCGTCCTGTTCCGGCCGGGAAAGGAAGCCGGCGTCTGTGAGAAGGACGGCGTGACCGTTCTGACCCTGCCGGAGAATGCCCTGGAGGAGCTGTGCGGCGCACTGGGGCCCCATGCGGGAGTCTATCCGCTGTCCTCCTTCCCCATGACCGTGGAGCTGGAGCCCACTGCCATCACAGACCGGGACGGGAATGTGATCCGGGTGATCGAATAAGAGGCGGATGATGCGGCGGACGGACAGAGGAACCGGGATATCCGTCGGAAGCGCCGGGTTACGATTCAGTCAGGTCTGCGCATTTACCGCGCAGGCCGTACGAAAACGCACGGGGCGGGTTACTTTTCACGGGGCAGGGGACCAGACGAAAGGTTCCATGAATTTTTGAAAGAAATATTACGCAGGGCCTTATACGGACCATTTCGCCGGGGCTTCCATGAAAACCTTCTGCCCATATACGGTTGAAAAATGAAGAAATAGCTTTGGATCCGTACAAAAATTCATTTTTTACGGATCCAATTCCGGAAAATACTGTTCTGAACCGTATTTTTCATGGCGTGATACGGTTAAAAGCTTGAAAAATCTGTTTTTAACCGTACCGAATAGCCCAAAAGTACGGTTACAGATGAGAAAATCAGGTATTGAACCGTACTGATGACAAAATAGTGGTAAAAAGTACGGTTAAAGATCGGAAAATCCCCTTTTTAACCGTCGCTTCAGACTTTTTGTACGGTTATACAATGTAGATTCTTATATTTAAACCGTATCAGAGCATCCTGCCGGATATGAAGCAGGGGTTTTTCGATATGGGAGAAGGAATCAACAGCAGTATTTTCCCGCCCCATGAAAAGTAACTGGGGCGGAAGCATCCGGCATGAAAAACCGCGAAAGGATGGAAATCCGGAAGGAAGGGTGTATAATAGGAAGGGCGGTCTGTGTTCCCGCAGAGCTGTGTGGAGAAGTGAGAATGCGGGAAAGCTGCCTGTTCCTGCAGACAGCGGGTTGGGCAGACATGTCCGCATGTTCCTCCGGCGACCATGGGCCGGGAAAATAAGACGGTAATTATGTCATTTTCAGATAACAGGGAGAAAATTTATGTGCGTCGCAT
>CALWGL010000175.1 GCA_944380025.1 uncultured Lachnospiraceae bacterium | reverse complement strand
CCTCATGATTGAGGGGCAGGGGAGTTGAATAGGCGAAGCCTATTTTTTATTTTGTCAGAAAATTTTACGGAAAAGTTTTCCGGCTTCTGCGGATCGGACTCTTTGCAGGATCATCTGTTTTACAGCCGCAGTCAGAAAAGGAGGAACACAACATGGACAGGGATAAGATGCTGGATATGCTGCAGTCATATGCCGGGACAGGAGTCTACAGAAGAGTGCCTGTCAGCCGGGAGATCTATGCGGACGCATTTACTCCGATTGAAGTAATGCGCACCCTGCGGGCGGCCAGCAGGCACTGCTATCTGCTGGAAAGCGCGGAGGACCGGCAGCAGTGGGGCAGATATTCATTTCTCGGCTATGCGCCGGTCATGGAGATTACATGCACAGACGGCCATATGACGATTGCAGAAGGCAAAGAGGACGAAGAAAAGACAATACGGGAATTTGATACAGAAGATCCCGGGCAGGTGATCCGGGAAATTCTCGCCCGTTATAAAAGCCCGGTGATCGAAGGGATGCCTTCCTTTACCGGCGGACTGGTAGGGTATTTTTCTTATGACTATATGAAATATCAGGAGCCGTCTCTGAAGCCGGCGCTGGAGCAGAATGAACAGAAAGAATTCCGGGATGTGGATCTGATGCTCTTTGACCGGGTGATTGTATTTGACAACTACCGGCAGAAACTGATCCTGATTGCGGGAGTCAGTCTGGAAGGAGATCTGGAAGAAAATCTGAAATCTGCGGAGACGGAGCTTACGGAGATGGAGAAGCTGATCCGCAGCAGAGCCAAAGCGGTGTTCCCGACCCTTTCTCTGGAAGAAGAGTTCTCGTTCGGGGCGGATCAGGAAGCGTACGGCGCAATGGTGGAGAAGGCAAAGGAGTATGTCCGGGAAGGGGATATTTTCCAGGTCGTACTGTCCAATCCAATGACCGCCAGAGCCAGAGGAAGCCTGTTTGATACTTACCGGGTGCTCCGTACAGCCAATCCGTCCCCATATATGTTTTATTTTTCCAGTGATGATATTGAAGTGGCAGGGGCTTCTCCGGAGACTCTGGCAAAGCTGGAAAACGGGAAAATATACACCTTTCCGCTGGCGGGAACCCGGCCCAGGGGAAAGACAAAGGAAGAAGATCTGGCTCTTGAGAAGGAACTCCTGGCTGATGAAAAAGAACTGGCGGAGCATAATATGCTGGCAGACCTGGGAAGAAATGATCTGGGAAGGATCAGCACTCCGGGAACCGTCCATGTGGAAAAGTATATAGAGATTGAACGGTTCTCTCATGTCATGCATATCGGTTCCACGGTTTCAGGAGAACTGAAGCCTGAGATGGACGCAGTGGACGCGATCAATGCAATCCTTCCGGCAGGGACGCTTTCCGGAGCGCCGAAAATCCGGGCCTGTGAAATTATCTCTCAGCTGGAAAAACGCAAGCGGGGAATTTACGGAGGAGCTGTGGGGTATCTGGATTTCGGAGGAAATATGGATACCTGCATCTCCATCCGTCTGGCATATAAAAAGAACGGAGTTGTGTGCGTACAGTCCGGGGCAGGCATTGTGGCGGACAGCGTGCCGGAGAGGGAATACGAAGAGTGCCGGAATAAGGCGGGCGCGGTGCGCAGAGCTCTTGAACTGGCGGAAGGAGGACTGGAATGATACTATTGATTGATAATTACGACAGTTTTGTGTATAACCTGTACCAGTTCATGGCCCAGACTGATCCGGATGTGCGGATTGTCAGGAATGACCGGATTACTTTGCGGGAGATTTCAGAGATGAATCCTGACCTGATCGTACTCTCGCCCGGGCCGGGCAGGCCGGAGGACGCGGGGATCTGCATCTCCCTTGTGCAGAATCTGAAGGGAAAGATCCCGATTTTCGGCGTGTGTCTGGGACATCAGGCAATCGCCGCCGCATTCGGAGGTGAGGTGACTTATGCGGAACAGCTGATGCACGGGAAGACGTCGTTCCTGACAGACACAGAGGATTCCATTTTGTTCCGCGGGATTGAGAGGCCCATCCAGGTGGCCCGGTATCATTCGCTGGCAGTCAGGGAATCTTCTCTGCCGGAGAAGCTTCGGGTTACGGCAAGGACAGACAGCGGGGAAGTGATGGCGCTGGAACACAGAGAATATCCCATCTGGGGCGTACAGTTCCATCCGGAATCGGTAATGACGCCGGAAGGCTTCCGTATGATCCGGAACCTGCTGGAAGCAGGAAAGGACAGAGCGGGCGGAAGAAAGAAACAGGAAGAGGAACGGTAGTTACAGAATAAAATCTTTTACATACAGCAGATGACAGAATACATGAAAACCAACAGGAGGTATGAATGATGATCAAAGAGGCAATTATCAGACTTTCACAGAAACAGGATCTGTCCTATGATGAGGCAGAGCAGGTAATGAATGAAATTATGGAGGGGAAAGCCACGGATGTGCAGATGTCGGCATATCTGACCGCTCTTTCCCTGAAAGGAGAAACCATTGACGAGATTACCGCCTCGGCAGCAGGGATGCGCGCCCACTGCATCAAGCTTCTCCACAATATGGATGTGCTGGAGATCGTGGGAACCGGAGGAGACGGCGCCAATTCCTTTAATATATCTACTACGGCTTCCCTGGTGATCGCCGCGGCGGGAGTTCCGGTGGCAAAACACGGAAACCGGGCCGCCTCATCCAAATCCGGAGCGGCAGACGTGCTGGAGGCTCTGGGCGTTAAGATCGATCTTCCGCCGGAGCGCAGCGCACAGCTGTTAAAGAAAATTCAGATCTGCTTTCTGTTTGCCCAGAACTATCATATCGCGATGAAATATGTAGCGCCTATCCGGAAGGAGCTGGGAATCCGGACGGTATTTAATATTCTGGGTCCCTTATCCAATCCGGCAGGAGCCAATATGGAGCTGATGGGTGTTTACGAGGAGGAACTGGTGGAGCCGCTGGCCCAGGTTATGGCAAAACTGGGAGTTGTCCGGGGGATGGTTGTGTACGGACAGGATAAGCTGGATGAGATATCCATGAGCGCGCCTACTTCTGTCTGCGAGATCCGGGACGGATGGTTTCAGTCCTATGAGATTACGCCGGAGCAGTTCGGCTATACCCGCTGTACGAAAGAAGAACTGACAGGGGGAACACCGGAGGAAAATGCGGAAATAACACGGAAAATCCTTTCAGGAGAGGACCGGGGCGCAAAGCGCTGCGCTGTGTGTCTCAATGCCGGAGCAGCCATTTATATTGCGGGAAAAGCAGCGACAATGGAAGAAGGCGTCCGGATGGCGGAACGTCTCATTGACGAAGGAGCGGCAGCCGGAAAACTGGAGCAGTTTATTGAGGAGAGCAGAAAATGAATATACTGGAGACGATTACCCTGCGGACGAAGGAACGGATTGCGGAAGAAAAACAGCATCTGCCGCTGAGCGAAGTACGCAGGCAGGCAGAGGAAAAACAGAAACAGGCAGATGTTCCGGATTTTGAGGCGGCGCTGCGGGCGCCCGGACTGTCCTTTATCTGTGAGGTGAAAAAGGCGTCCCCATCAAAAGGGGTGATTGCCGAAGACTTCCCTTATCTGGAGATTGCCGGGGACTATGAAGCCGGCGGAGCTTCCGCCATCTCCTGCCTGACAGAACCCTTCTGGTTCCAGGGACAGAACCGGTATCTGGAGGAGATCGCGGCTCAGGTATCCATTCCTGTGCTGCGGAAAGATTTTACCTGTGATGAATACATGATATACCAGGCCAGAGCCATGGGAGCGTCCGCGGTACTTCTGATCTGTTCCGTTCTTGATGAAAAAGAGCTGGGGGCATATATAAGTCTGGCAGAAGAGCTGGGCCTGTCGGCTCTGGTAGAAGCCCACGGCCCGGAGGAGATTGAGCAGGCCGCGAAAGCCGGTGCCCGGATCATTGGAGTAAATAACCGGAATCTGAAAGACTTTACCGTAGATATCGGGAACAGCGCGAAGCTGCGCGGCCTGGTGGGCGGCGGTAAAGTATTTGTATCCGAGAGCGGCATCCGGGGACCGGAAGATCTGAAGGTATTGTATGAAAACGGCACGGACGCTGTTCTGATCGGAGAGATGCTGATGCGCAGCCCGGACAGAAAAGCTGCCCTGCGCGGCCTCAGGAGGGAGCTGGGGCATGACTGAGAGAGCAGAAACAAAAATAAAAATCTGCGGTCTGAGCCGGGCGGAGGATATCTGTTATGTGAATGAGGCCCGGCCGGATTACTGCGGGTTTGTGATTGGGGTTCCGAAAAGCCGGAGAAATGTAACAGAAGAACAGCTGCGCAGGCTGCGGAGAGGACTGCGGGAGGGGATCACCCCTGTGGGCGTTTTTGTCAATGCAGATCCCCGGCTGGTGGCGAAGCTTCTGGAGGAGGGGCTCATTGATGCGGCCCAGCTTCACGGCGGGGAGGATGAGGAATATATCCGGAAACTCAGGGGAATGACGGACCGGCCGCTGATTCAGGCCTTTTCCGTATCAGAGGAGAGGGATCTTGACCGGGCCTTCTCAGGAAGCGCGGACTGGATCCTTCTGGATCAGGGGAAAGGCGGAACGGGAAAACCGTTTGACTGGGAAATCCTGGAACGGTGGCTTTTCAAACACGACCCTTCAAAACCTTATTTTCTGGCAGGAGGGCTCAGCTGCGATAACATACCGGAGGCGGTGCGGAGATGCCGTCCCTGGGCGGTGGACCTGAGCAGTTCAGTGGAAACGGATGGAAAAAAAGACAGAGAGAAAATATTGGCAGCAGTAGCTGCAGTAAGGAGCAGAAGAATATGACAAAAGGAAGATATGGCGTTCACGGCGGGCAGTATATACCGGAGACGCTGATGAATGCGGTAAATGAACTGGAGGAAGCGTATCTTTACTACCGGGAAGATGAAGCGTTCAACCGGGAGCTGAACCAGCTTCTCAATGAATATGCGGGAAGACCTTCCCGGCTGTACTATGCGTCCCGGATGACGGAAGATCTGGGCGGGGCAAAGATCTATCTGAAGCGGGAGGACTTAAATCACACCGGGGCTCATAAGATCAATAATGTGCTGGGGCAGATCCTCCTGGCAAAGAAGATGGGAAAGACCAGGGTGATCGCGGAAACCGGAGCAGGACAGCACGGCGTGGCAACGGCTACGGCGGCGGCTCTCATGGGTATGGAGTGCGAAGTATTTATGGGCGAGGAGGACACCCGGCGTCAGGCGCTGAATGTATACCGGATGCGGCTTCTGGGAGCAAAGGTGCACCCGGTCTCCACAGGTACAGCCACCCTGAAGGACGCGGTTTCCGAGACTATGCGGGAGTGGACCAGGAGAATATCGGATACCCACTATGTGCTGGGTTCCTGCATGGGACCTCATCCGTTCCCCATGATTGTCCGTGATTTTCAGGCTGTAATATCAAAAGAGATGAAAGCGCAGATTCTGGAAAAGGAAGGCAGACTGCCGGACGCGGTGCTGGCGTGCGTGGGCGGCGGCTCCAATGCCATCGGCGCATTCTATCATTTTATTCAGGACGAAGGCGTGCGGCTGATCGGATGCGAGGCGGCGGGCCGGGGAATCGATACAGCGGAGACGGCAGCCACCATTGCCACTGGAAAACCGGGAATTTTCCACGGCATGAAGTCTTATTTCTGCCAGGATGAGTACGGGCAGATCGCGCCGGTGTACTCTATCTCGGCAGGCATGGATTATCCGGGCGTGGGCCCGGAACATGCGGATCTGTACGACAGGGGCCGGGCAGAATATGTGGCAGTGACAGACGATCAGGCGGTAGACGCTTTTGAATATCTGGCGCGCACCGAAGGAATCATTCCCGCTATTGAAAGCGCCCATGCTGTGGCATACGCCAGAGAGCTGGCGCCGAAAATGGGAAAAGATCAGATTATGATTATCAATATTTCCGGCAGAGGTGACAAAGACTGTGCCGCGATTGCAAGATACAGAGGGGAGGATATCTATGAGTAGAATACAGGAGGCATTTCAGAAAGAAAAAGCATTTATCCCGTTTATCACCTGCGGGGATCCGGATCTGGAGACGACAGAACAGCTGGTGTACGCAATGGAGCAGGCCGGCGCTTCGATCATCGAACTGGGGATCCCCTTTTCGGATCCTACGGCAGAGGGACCGGTGATCCAGGCGGCAAACATCCGGGCGCTTTCCGGCGGCGTGACGACTGACCGGATTTTTGAGATGGTGGAACGAATCCGGAAAAAATCCCGGATTCCCCTCGTCTTTATGACCTATGCGAATGTGGTGTTTTCCTACGGCACAGAGCGTTTTACCAGACGCGCGGCACAGGCCGGGCTGGACGGACTGATCCTTCCGGACGTTCCCTTTGAGGAAAAAGAAGAATTTGACGTTCCCTGCAAAAAGGCAGGGCTGGATCTGATCTCCCTGATCGCCCCCACATCCCATGACCGTATCCGCATGATTGCGAGAGAAGCTTCCGGGTTTGTCTACTGCGTATCCTCACTGGGCGTTACCGGCACAAGAGAGACCATTTCCACTGATGTAAAAGAAATGGTCCGGCTTGTAAAAGAAGAAAAAGATATCCCCTGCGCAGTCGGCTTCGGCATATCCACGCCGGAACAGGCAGAACAGATGAGCCGCTTCTCCGACGGAGTAATCGTAGGAAGCGCCATTGTAAAACTCTGCGCTCAGCACAAAAGAGAATGCGTGCCATATGTGGTGGAATATACAGAAAAAATGGCAGAGGCAGTCAGAAAGTAAAAATCAGCTCGAT
>CALWGL010000174.1 GCA_944380025.1 uncultured Lachnospiraceae bacterium | reverse complement strand
GATTTTTTCAGAAAAATCCTGTCAGCTTCCGCACTCCGCGGGGCGCTTCCCCGGTTCCCGGACAACCATCCATAACAATTTATGATGAATGAGGTGCAGACAAATGAGTACAAGTTTTGACGGACTGATTTCCAAGGTAAAGGAATGCGGGCAGAAAACCGTATCCGTCGCTGTCGCTCAGGACAGCGCAGTTCTGGAGGCCGTAAGAGCGGCCAAGGACCGCGGCATTGCCAATGCCGTCCTCGTAGGCGATGAAGAGAAAATTAAGGCGGTAGCCGCCAAAGACGGCATCGATATTTCCGATTTTGAGATCATTCATGAGCCGGATGAGTGGACGGCCGCGCTGACCGCCGTCAAGCTTGCCCACGACGGAAAAGTGGACATGTACATGAAGGGCCTTCTGGAGACCAAGACCTTCTTAAAGAGCATTCTGGACAAGGAAGTGGGCCTTCGGACCGGCAATCCGCTTTCCCATGTGTGCGTGTTCGACATTCCCGGCATCGAACAGCTTCTGTTCTTCACGGACGTGGCCTTCATGACCTATCCTTCCCTGGAGGACAAAGTACATATCATTGAAAATACCGTAAAGGTGGCCCATGCCTGCGGCATCGCCAACCCGAAGGTGGCCCCTCTTGCCGCCGTTGAAGTGGTCAACCCCAAGATGCCCGTCACCGTGGAAGCCGCGGAGCTGACCAAAATGAACGAGGACGGAAAGATCACCGGCTGCATCGTGGACGGCCCTCTTTCCCTCGACCTTGCCATCGACCCGGAGGCCGCAAAGCATAAGGGAGCGACGAACCGCAAGATCCAGGGCGACGCCGATGTTCTGCTCTTCCCCGACATTCATGCAGGCAACCTGGTCTACAAGGCCATCGTCCACATGGTGCCCGGCGTAAAGAACGGCTGCATCCTGACCGGAACCAAAGTTCCCGCCATCCTGACCAGCCGCTCCGACACCTTCGAGACCAAGGTGAACTCCATCGCCCTGGCCGCTGTGGTTGCGGAAAACCTTCGCCACGAAGAATAAAAAAAATTATATGCCGCCAAAGAGCGGCGGAACGGAGATTAATATGTCTTTTAAAAGCCTGATCATCAATCCCGGCTCCACCTCCACCAAGATCGGCGTGTTCGAGGATGAGACCCTTCTCTTTGAAGAGACTCTGCGCCATCCCACGGAGGAGATCGCCAAATACGCTTCCATCATCGACCAGAAGGACTTCCGCAAGGAGATCATCATGGACCTTCTGAAGGAGAAAAACTTCGATATCCATTCCCTGGACTTCATCGTGGGCCGCGGCGGCCTGTTAAAGCCCATTCCGGGCGGCACCTATAAGGTGAGCGACGAGCTGCTTCACGACCTCACCATCGGCTATCAGGGACAGCATGCCTCCAACCTGGGCGGCATCCTTGCCAGAGAGATCGGCGATTCCATCGGCGTTCCTTCCTTCATCGTTGACCCTGTTGTGGTGGACGAGCTGGAACCCGTCGCCAGATATTCTGGCTGCCCTGAGCTTCCCAGAAGAAGCATCTTCCACGCTCTCAACCAGAAGGCGGTTGCCAGAAGATATGCGAAGGAATCCGGCATCCCCTACGAACAGCTCAGACTGATCGTGGTTCACATGGGCGGCGGCTGCTCCGTGGGCGCGCACAGGGACGGACGCATCGTGGATGTCAACAACATCCTGGACGGCGAGGGCGCATTCTCTCCGGAACGCGCCGGAACGGTTCCTGCCGGCGATCTGGTAAAAATGTGCTTCTCCGGAAAGTATACGGAGAAGGAAATCTATAAAAAGCTGGTCGGAAACGGCGGCTTCAACGCTTACGTCGGCACCAACGACGCCAGAGTCGTCCTCAAGGGCGCTGCGGAAGGAAAGAAGGAATATCAGGACGTTCTGGACGCCTTCCTCTATCAGATGGCCAAGGATATCGGCGCCATGTCCGCCGTGCTGGAAGGAAAGGTTGACAAGATCATCCTCACCGGCGGCATTGCCTACTCCGATGTGATCTGCAACGACCTGAAGAGACGGGTCGGCTGGATCGCGGACTTCGTGCTTTATCCCGGAGAGGATGAGCTTCTCGCTCTGGTTCAGGGCGGGCTGCGCGTCATGAACGGCGAAGAGGCGGCGAAGGAATATTAAGCTGGTGCGCATATGTCGGCTGGCAGGCGACGCGCCGTACCGGGGACGGATATGTTTCTGAAGCAATCTGAGAAATGAATTTTGAAAATTTGAAAAGCGCTTCCGGGAGATTTCTTCCGAAGGCGCTTTTTTATTCTCATAAAATTCTTATCAACGGAGGATGAATTCATGATAGAAAGAACGTCTTCTGAGACAACGGCTGTTCAGCAGGATGCGGCTGTCCAGGCGCAGTACAAAACTGCTCAAAATCTGAATATCCGCATTTCCATACATGCAAAATATTCCACTAGCAAACAGGGCTTAGGGAACTGGATTTTTTCTCATTATGATCTCCCGGCCGGTACGGAGGTTCTGGAGCTCGGATGCGGCACCGGTTCTATTTGGGAATACCGACTCCCCACTGCGGAAAACGGCGTCAGACTGTTTCTGACCGATTTTTCGGAAGGTATGCTCTCCTCTGCCAGAGAACTGCTGGGGGAGCAGCCGAATCTTTCCTATGCCGTTGTCAACATTCAGGATATTCCCTATGAAAGTGGACGTTTTAGTCGGGTTATCGCCAACAACATGCTCTATCATGTCCCCGACCTTGACAGGGGCCTGTCGGAGGTGAGGCGGGTATTGGCTGACGACGGCATTTTTCTGATGTACAACGATTAGACTATAAGGATTCTCTGGCCGTTACTGACCTTGATGATATTCTGGACTACCTCGACTCGCTGTCGAGCAGAACCTTCTCCGAAGTGCTGTCCGACCGCGAGACCGTGAAGCGGATTCTGGAAAAAGAAATGGTAAACGGAGTTCTGCATCTTCCGAAAGAATCCGGGATGTTTCTCTGCCGGAAATAGATATAAAGTAAAGAAGGAACAGCCTGAGTTGCCTCGCTGTTCCTTTTTTCTGTGTTTTTGCTGTCTTCTCTGATTTTATCTCAGATTCATTTTCCTGCCCGCAGCCCCTCTTTTCATTCATTAGTATCTTTGGCTTTTCCTTCGCGCATCCAGCCATCTCTAAAATCCATCAAATCAAAAACCATTGAAATGAGGTTCTGATACCCCAACCCTTTTAACTCTTTTACCGCAGGAACAAATTTTAACGCGAGTTTCCGAACCTTTTCTGTTCCTTCTGAACTGTCAGGATCTGCAAATCCGCGTTGTGCAATGGTTATATCATTAAAAACAAAACTATGATTTGCTAAAAATTTTGCAAAAGCATCCATTGCTGAAGTTTTTCCGCTATTATTTGCACCGACAAACAGCGTGGTTTGTTCACTGATATCAATGTGGCATTCAAGTAGTTTTCGAAAATTCTGAATGGTAATTTGAATTATTCGAATAATTTGCTCCTCCCCCAAAGAAGATCACAACAACAGTGTCTGATATCATTTTATCCAAAGTCCTATAATCTGCAAGAAGGGCACGGACAGCATCCGCTCCGCTTTGAATGAACGGACATGTGCCAGGTACATCGCACAGCTGTCTCCAAGATAGCAGTGCACGACTGATGAAGGGAATCATTTTAATCTGTAATAGCAAATGTTCTTCCCGACGCCCTCCCGTTTCAGTTCGCCGGAGGCCACCAATTTCCGCAGCGCCCCTTCGGTGGAACTGATACTAAGTGACGGGCAGAGTTCCCGGATGTCCTGCTTCGTAAACCGGCCGATTTTCTCCATGGTCGCCCGGCGCACGGTCTCCAGGGCAGGGAGTTTGGTTTCTATCAGAGCAAAGCGGTCTTCAAAATCCTTGCAGGCGGAAAGAATCGTCCCTAACAGATACTTGATGAACGGAACCACATCTTCGGTGCCTTCATGCCATCCGATCTGCGCCTGGCTCAGGACTTCATAATAGAGGTCCTTATTTTTTGCGATCTTGGCCTCCAGCGAGATATATTTGCCCACATAAAACCCGCTGCGGTAGAGCAGCAGCGTGGTCAGCAGACGGCTCATTCTGCCGTTTCCGTCGTTAAAGGGGTGAATGCAAAGAAAATCGTGGATGAACACGGGAATGACGATCAGCGGCTCCACTTCCATGTTCCCAATGACCCGGTTGTACTCCTCGCAGATCCTGTCCAGGGCCTCCGGCGTTTCATATGGAGCCAGTGGCGTGAACAGGGTCTCCACATGGCCGTCGAGATAGGCGGCGCTGATGTAATTCTGTACGCTTTTGGTCCTGCCCGCCATAGGATTGTTCATGTGGCTGTAGAGGATCTTGTGGAGCTGCAGGATATAGTTCCGGGTAATGGGAATGGCGTCAAAGTCCTCGTGGATGAGGTTCAACACATCCCGATAGCCTGCGATTTCCTGCTCGTCCTGGTTCCTCGGCGTCGTTTTCTCCTCCACAAGCTGCCGGATACGGGTGTTTGTGGTTACGATGCCCTCAATGGCATTGGACGCCTCGGTGCTCTGCACCTTTGCGATCTCTACCAGTTTCTCCAGTTCCTCCGGCCGCTGTTTCAGGTACAGTTCCTGCTTTCCGGCTTCTTTATAGATCGCCGCAACCAGGCCCAGGGTCTCCGAATCCCACTTCTGTTCCCGGATCGCAGAGTAGTTGAATGTACGCATACCCTTATCCTCCCTTATTCCCTTAAATTTTACCATATAATAAGGGAAAGTTCAACTCCAGCAGAAAACTTTCCCTTATCAGTATATCAGTTTTAAGGGATACCATACATCTGTGAGGGAATTCAATCCTGTTTCCGCCGTAGATTTTCTCCCGCAGCGCTTCTTATATCCCATGGTCTTTTTGACTTAGCGATTATCCTCGTTTCTCCTCCGCCGCGATCTTCCGATGGAGAACAAGCAGCTCCTGCTTCATCTGCTCTACGGTCAATTCCCCTCGGACCCACTTCTCTGACAGGAACATTGCATCCGCGGTTTTGCGGGCTGTCCGTCAGTCTAATGGCTTCATCGTGGGGAATACATATAAAGGAACAGCCTGAGTCGCCTCGCTGTTCCTTTTTTTTCTGTGTTTTTGCTGTCTTCTCTGATGTTATCTCAGATTCATTTTCCTGCCCACAGTCCCCCTTTTCATTCCGTTCCGACGTTCTGACCGGCTATGAAAGATCTCCTCCACAATTCCCCGAAAAGCGCTTTTCCCTGAATTCCCGCCGACATCCTTTCGAACCGGCAGCAAACTCCCCTCCCACCTCATGAGCGGTGACAGAAGCCGCACCAGCGGCCGCCAGGAAAGGAAGACCACCAGAAAGGCGCTGATCAGAAGTCCGGTGAACAGGTCATTCTCGATCTCATTGAACAGCCGGGTCTTGCTCATCAGCTTGATGAGAAAGCCATGGAGCAGATAGACCGGCATGGTATTGGCGCCGATATGGGACAGAAGCGGGAGCTTCCGCATCGGAATTGCCGTCAGGAAAAAGACCAGCCACAAAAGGGCCGCACCGATGGACAGCAGACGGAAGCGCCAGCTGTAATGCCCCGTTTCATAAGATACCGATCCGTACAGCCAGGCGTATTTGATCTCATCCACATTCTCTGCGATCACACAGATCAGGGCGCACAGCAGAACGCCAAGACAGACGGCAAGGAGCGCTCGCGCCGCAGCTTTCCGGATTCTCTCTTCCAGAAAGACTCCCCCTGGACCCGCATCGCCTTCCGCCCCCGCCAGCCTGTCGGGCTGCCTGACGCACTGCCTGACCGGCTGCTCTGCCGCTTTCTTCCGGTCCGACCATTCCCGATAATATACCCCCAGCAGAAAATAGGGGAAAAACTCCACGATTCGGGAAAAGGAAAGATAATACCCCGCCTTGTTGTCAAAGCCGATCAGAATGCAGGCAAGAAACGCAGCGGAAAGCACCGCCGCCTTCTTCTTCCATGTAAAGCCGCTCCCCTGCACCAGAGGAAGCAGGAGATTCCAGGCGATGCTGGCAAACAGGTACCACAAAAGCCAGTAGGGCGTGGTGAACTGCACCTCCGCCTCCTTTTCCAGCACGCTGTTGGCAAACAGGAGATAAAGGATCTGAAAAACCACATAGGGATAGATCAGGTGATTCCGGATCTTCTCCGGGCTGAACCGGGCGAATACGCCCGAGATGAATGCAAAAAGCGGCATATGAAAGGAATAAATGACCAGATAGATCACCTTAAAGCTGTCGTTCTTTCCCATAAACAGCTCCAGCATATGCCCGAAAACCACTGCAAAGATCAGCAGGCATTTCAGGTTGTCCATCCGGTAATTCCGTTCCGCCGCTTTTACTTCTGTAGACTGATTCTGTTTCATTTTCGCAAGGCACCTCTTCGGGGGACTAAATTTTCTGCCATGGCCCCTCCTGGACGAACCTCACTATATTCCTTTTTGTGAAAAAAGTCCATCCCCTTTTTCTTTTTTTAAAAAAGAATTAAGAAGAGGGCATCACGCCCGACGATTCCCTTTTCCCAAAGCTGCCCGCGCGTTTCAGCCCTGCTTTCCCGGCAGCTTCCGAAACGCCTCTTCATAGGGTGCGCGCAGGACGCCGTACTCGGTCACGATGCCGGTGATCAGGCTGTTGTCTGTCACATCGAAGGCGGGATTGAATACCTTCACGCCCTCCGGGGCCATCCGCTCCCGGTACCACATTTCGCTCACCTCTTCCGGCTTCCTCTCCTCGATGCG
>CALWGL010000173.1 GCA_944380025.1 uncultured Lachnospiraceae bacterium | reverse complement strand
TCGGTGAAGAAGAACATGATATACATGGTGACGAAGCTGTAGATCATGTTCTGCCCCAGCAGACTGCCGGTGTAGGTCAGTTTTTCACGGCTGGAAATGTTGTGCATAAGTAAGGCTCCTTTGCTTTTTTTGACGGGTCAGGAGGAAAGTTCCGCGTCCGGGCGCAGGCAGGGCAGGGTCTGCGTCACTGCTCCCGGTACTGTCCCGGCGTCATGCCGGTATACTGCTTGAAGCGGCGGCGGAATACGTGGGCGTCCTCATAGCCCACCGCCAGGGTGATGTCCCCGATCAGCATGTTGGTTTCCCGCAGCAGCTCCTTCGCCTTTTCCATCCGCAGGTTGGCCAGATAATCGGAGGGGCGGATATCCAGCTCGTTGCGGAATTCCACGGACAGGGTGACGGCGCTCACCTGCAGATATTCCGCCAGGGCGTTCATGGTCAGGCCCGGGTCGGGAAAATGCTCCTGCATATAGGCGATGGCCTTCTGCACGATGTCGGAATTCTGGATGCCGATGCCCTCCCGGTTGGCGATGACCATGCGGCAGGCGTCGCTTAGCAGCTCGTAAAAATCCTGCATGTTCAGACACTGGGAAAGGGTGAATACGTTATAAAATTCGTCGAACTCGGTTTTGTCCCCCTTCCATTCCGCAAGCAACGTGTGCATGAGGTCGCTGTAAAGGATCCGGAAGGCGTACAGGGAGGCTTTTTCCCCGTTGAGCCGGTTGCAGATATCCTTCACTACGGCGTCCGCCGCGGCCTGATCCCGGTTGCGGATAGCCGCCTTCAGTCGGTTCAGGTCGTTTTCCTCGATCAGGCTGGAATAATCCTTCTGCGCCGCGTCGGAAAAGCGGATGAGCTTGCTGTTATCCAGAAGCAGGTGGTTGTCGAAGGCCGTGTTGGCTTCCAGATAGGCCCGGGAGCTTTCCTCGAAGGAGCGGTGATAATCGCTGACCGCCATGATGTAGTCCGGATCGTACTGTTTGCCGATGGCGAGCAGCCTGGAAAGCAGCCCTTCGATCTCTTCCTTTTTATCGGCAAACAGCAGGAACAGGTTCTGGTTGTTGCCGATCAGATGGAGGCCGAAGCCGTCTGTCCGGCTTTCGCCCGTAATCGCCTCCAGCATGTCGGAATACACCCGATTTTCATTGCCGAGCTCCCTGCTCTTGGTCAGAGCGGCAAGATACAGCTTATAATTGATATTCAGGCCGCATTCCTGCGCTGCGGCAATGGCCTCCTGACGGGAAGAAAAGCTTCCCCGGACGAAATCGCTGATGAAGCGGGTCTTTTTCAGAGACTGGCTTTCCTTTTCCGTGTCCCGGTAGTTTGTCACAAGAAGCTGGATGCCGCTTTCGATGCTGTCCAGGTTGTAGCCTTCCTCGTTCAGAAGCAGGTTCATCCGCTTCACGCGGCGCAGGATGCTGCCCGCGGCCAGGGTGATGGCGAAGGCGGCGGGGATGGCGCATACCAGGACGATCAGGGAAATCCCCCACTGCTCGGCAAGGATCTTGTCGTGGAAAACGGACATGGGCTGCAGGCTTCCGTAGAGGATGCCGCTGGTTCCGGTCTGGGTGCTCAGGAGATAACGGCGGCCGTTCAGGCGGACGACTTCGGAACCGTCGGAGCGCTCTGCAAGCAGAGCGCTCAACTCTTCCTGAGGAAGAGTGTCCGCTTCATCTCCGCGGCTGGTGATGAAAGTACCGTCATAGTACAGAAAAACGGTTCGTGGCTCTTCCGCTTTACCCCCCGATTGTGCCAAAAGATCATCATAATAAGAAGCAGGTATAATAAAAATCAGGGTCTCATCCAGTTCAGGGAAAATGTCCAGAAGGTAAATGCTTTTTTTCTGATCAGCCATATAGCCGCTGATCCATGAGCCTTCCATGCGCTGTTCCGGAATGATGCAGAGCTGTTTATGCTTCTCTTGAAGGAGAGCAAGAAGATCCTCCGGGGAAATTTTTTCCAGGACACAGCCACTTGCCAGGAAGCTGTTCAGGCTGATGGAGGTGGAATAGTTGTAAAGATAGTTATCTCCTTCATACCAATAGAGCAGAAGGCTGAAAAACTGGCTGACAGTAGTATATCTGCGCAGCTGTTCTTCCAGACGGATGGCCTTCTGCGGCTGTTCAGACAGAAGAAAACGGGTGACATCATCTGACAGCCCGATCTGGGTGGAGATATCCTTCAGAATCTGAATGTCATTTTCATGGCGGTTCATGATGGAAACCAGCCGTTCTTCATTCCCTGACTGAAAATCCGTATATACGGTTCTGTAATAATAGCGGAAAAGATAGCCGCCCATAAGCGCGATAATAAAGAGCACAATAAAAGAAAAAACGAGAATATAATAAAAGATATTCTGGGAATTCAGTTCCTTTTTTATTTTATCCATATTCATCTCCGAGGGTATTTTTCTCCATTTTACCCTGTAAGGAAATGAAAAACAAGTACAGAGGAACGTTTCGCTGTGTCAGGAAAAGAGAGGGAAATCGGTTATGTCAGGGTATATGCCAGGATACAATCTCCGTATCCGGACAGGAAAAGATTGTTTAAAAAGGCAACTCCTGCATGCAGGAGTTGCCAGATGAAGAGTTTCGCTTATTCCAGTTCCATGGTATCGATAGCATCCTGATACATCTGAACATAATCCGCAACACCCATTCCGTCAAACAGGGATACGAAGCTGTTCCAGCTGTCATCGGTCACGCCATTGGTTACAAAGCTGGCAATATTTTCCACTACGGCGTTGTTGATGTCGGTTTCAGTCAGTGTGATGCTCTGAAGCTGCTCGGAGGTCAGAGGAGCCATATCCAGATAGTCGTTGGAATATTTCTGGATGATGCCGGCCTCATCAGATTCCAGACAGTAATTGGTTTTTTCCGTACGCTGTTCCGGCATATTGAAGGTTTTGGAGATATACTGGCCGGGAGCCCAGAACATGGTGTTGCAGTCCAGATAGTTGCGGACCTCTACGGTGCCGTCGTTAATGGTATCGATCTTGCCATTCTCGTTGTAGGTCCAGCCGGTTCCATCTGTTGCGTCCTGTTCTCCATAGTACAGGGAGAACATGGTTTCCGTTTCCAGCATGGCATCCAGCCATCTCATGGTCGCTTCCACATTTTCGTTGGTTGCGGTGACGAAGGCTCCGGGCTTGGCAACCTCCAGATAACGATAACAGTTGGTTGCTTCCGTATCGGGCATCCAGAAAACGGAATTTTTCGCAACTCCTTCATCGAATCCCATGGCAACCAGTCTCCATGCCATAAAGAATCCAACGTTTCCTTCTTTCAGCTTGGTTTCAATAGTATTTGCATCCTGTGAGAGAAGTTCAGCGTCTACCAGACCTTCCGTATAACACATGTTCAGCCACTCCATGCATTCACGGAAACTGTCCTGTGTTGCGACAAACTGCACCTTCTTGTCATCATCAATGTAAATCCACTTGTCGGGATCGCAGGGAATGCCGAAAAGGGGAAGAAGATAGCGAACACCGTAAAAGCCGGTATCCAGTCCCATTTCCAGCGGAACTTCATCCGCTTCGCCGTTTCCGTTGGGATCGCCGGTCTTAAAGGCCCGCAGGACTTCGGTCAGGGATTCCATGTCGGTGGGCGTTTCCAGCCCGAGTGCGTCCAGCCATTCCTGATTGATGAAATAATGCTGGTTGGTGTTGATATTCTGGCCTACCAGATATCCGACGGAATATTTCTGGCCGTCAGAGGCTGTCAGGCTGACAGTAGGATCGTCTTCCTCCGCATCACGGCGGGAGGTATAATTGGGCATGTACTGCTCGATCAGGTCATCCAGCGGAAGCAGAAGCTGCTGGGTGACTCCATATTCCTCATCATCTACAGTTCCGTTGCAGGCGATGATCACATCCGGATATTCTCCGGAAGCAAACATCAGGTTCAGCTTGGTATTCCAGTCGGAGCCTTTAATGACCTCCCATTCGGTCTTGATTCCGGTCAGTTCGTCCAGCCTCTGAACGGCGGGCATTTCCTCCGGAGCGATCATAGTATCCGTATCACGGATGGCCAGCATGACCTTGAGGGTGATCTCATCGTTGACGATGGGATAGCCTTCCGCGTTAAAATTGGAGGAAGCTTCTTCGGAAGAAGCGCTTCCCGCTTCGGTTCCCGCCGCGCCTTCGGAAGCGGCGGATTCTCCTGAGCCTGCGGAGGAACCGCATCCGGCCAGGGATGTGACTGCCATGGCTGCTGCCAGCAACAGGGCTACTGCTTTCTTTTTCATGAAATTAACCTCCTTTTTTATCATACAACACTTTGTGTTGTTTTTGGCATATAAATTGGTGATCCGGGCTTTTTCTGCTTCTGCGTCCAAAAAAATGAAAGCGAAGCCGGTCAGCCCTTCAGGGAGCCGATCATGACGCCCTTTTCAAAGTATTTCTGAAGCAGGGCATAGAGGATGACCACAGGGCCGGTGGCCACCACGATGATGCAGTATTTGGATACATTGGCGATCCGCATGGCCTCCTGCATGTTGGCGGCGCTGTCCGCCATGGACATCATGTAGTCGCCGGTCATATCCACCTGCAGCGTTGCCAGAATCTCACGCAGTACAGTTTGCAGAGGAAGCAGCGCCCGGTCTCTTAAGTAAACCAGTCCGGTGAAATAATCGTTCCATTTCGCCACGCCGTAATATACGGCGAGAACGGCGATGATGGTTTTGCTTAACGGAAGCACCACTCTGGTAAAATACTGAAAATGGGACGCTCCGTCCAGCATGGCGGCTTCGTACAGCTCCTCCGGGATATTGCTCTGAATGTAGGTTCTCGCCACCATCAGGTTCCAGACGCTGACGCAGCCCATCAGGATCATGAGCGCTCTGGTATTGTACAGGCCGATGTCCCGCATCACCAGGAAGGTGGGAATCAGGCCGCCGTTAAAGAACATGGTGATGACGAAGTACAGGTTGATCGCGCCTTTGCCCGGGAAGACCTTCCTGGAGAGCGCGTAGGCGGCGGCAAGGGTTACCACGATGCTGATGATAATGCTCACAGCCGTGTAGAAAATGGAGTTGGCATAGGAGGACCACAGCTCCGCGTATCCCAGAACGGATTCATAGCCGATCAGGGAAAAGTCCACCGGATGCCAGATCACCTCCCCGCGCACGATCGCGTCCGGATCGGAAACGGAGGCGATGCAGACCAGATACAGCGGATACAGGATGATGAACATGACCATGATCCAGAAAACAGAGTTAAACAGATAGAAGAGCCGGTTGCTCATGCTCAGCTTTTTTTTGCTTTTCTTTTTCATTGCTTTCATTGCTCACGTCCTCCTTTCCTCAGAATAATCCGGTATCCGTGGTCTTTTTCGCGATTTTATTCACGGAAATGATCAGGATGAAATTGATGATGTTGACGAACAGGCCGATGGCCGCCGTATAGGAAAACTGTCCGCTTCCCAGACCTACGTTGTATACATACACGCCGATGATGTCGGAGGTGGGGATGTTTCCGGGAGTCTGCATGACCAGCGCCTTGTCCGTGTTGCTGCTTAAAAGCTTTCCGCAGTCCAGGATGAATACCATCACCGCCGTAGACACAAGACTCGGCAGATCAATGTAGCGGATCTTCTGCCAGATGCTGGCCCCGTCGATCTCTGCCGCCTCATACAGGGACGGGTCCACGCCGGACAGGGTGGCGATGTAGAGGATGGTGCCGTAGCCTGCGGACTGCCAGATGCCGGACAGTACATATAAGGTACGGAACGCTCCCGCGTCGGACATGTAGTCAATGGCCGTCATCCCCAGAGAGGTGCGGATCAGGTTTACGATTCCGCTGGTGGGGGAGAGGAAGATATACAGCATACCTGCCAGTACCACCGTTGAGATAAAGTAGGGAACGTAGATGCTGGTCTGAATGAAGCGTTTTCTCCGGTCGCTTCTGATCTGATTCAGCAGGATCGCAAGGATCAGCGGGATCGGAAAGCTCCACAGAAGATTGTATACATTCAGCAGCAGGGTATTGGCCAAAAGTCTCTGAAAATAGTAGGCGTTGAAAAAGTCCTTAAAATGCTTCAGTCCCACCCATGCGCTCCCCGCGATCCCGTTCACCGCCTTGTAATCCTTGAAGGCGATCTGGATGCCGTAGAGCGGCATGTAGTTAAATACGAAGAAATAGATGATTGCCGGAAGAACCAGAACATATAACTGCCAGTGATTCCGCATGGCCGTTTTCCAGTTGATCTTCTTTCTGCTTCCGACAGCGACAGCGTTTCGCTTTGCAGGTTTTGCCATAAACTCCTCTCCTCTCTGAATAGAATTTTAAAAGTGTTCCGTCCGGGGTCAGACCGGGTCATACACCTTCCATGCCAGTTGGCGGCGGTTTGTACGAAAATTTCGGATTTTCCCTTCTTCGGCATTTTACTCAAATGATCCTGCCGAAACACGGAACCTGTTGTTTGATCTGACTATACGATGGCTTCCGTTATTTTGTAAGCTCCTGAAAATTTTGTCCCCCGGTTTTTCATGCAAAAAATGCTTCGGAACCTTCCGCGCCCGAAAAACGCCTGAAAATCATGTTGAAACAGTACAGTTTCAGAATGAGAAAATTGGATATTTTTCACAATGGTACAAAAATTTGTACCCCTGCGGAAAGGAAAATCGGAACAGAAAGCTCTTGGGGACGGAAACAGGATATGGTACAATCTGAAAAAGCACAAAAGCAGACGGGAGTCTGGAATGCAAAAAGGAGGGATTCCATGGGCTTTACACCCGAACAGTTCATCTCATTTCTTGGCCGTGTGGAAAAACTGAAA
>CALWGL010000172.1 GCA_944380025.1 uncultured Lachnospiraceae bacterium | reverse complement strand
AAAGACAAAAAAGTTTGTCGGGAATTCAATTTACCTCTTGACAAAAGTCATTACATATCAGTTCTGCCGAAGGCTGAGCTGTTACGAAGCTGCAGGTCTTATCGCGTGCGGAAAGCTTCTGCTTCCTGGATGTGGTATTTTTGAAAAAGGGAAATTTACCGGCTTTCTGTTTCTGCTGTCTCTTCTCCCGCCGCTTCGCCTTTTCTCTTCGTCGGAACTCCTATCCCTTCCTACCGCAGCATTTCTTATATTTCTTCCCGCTGCCGCAGGGGCAGGGATCGTTGGGATAGATCTTTCTGCTTCCGGCCAGCATCTCTCCTGACGCTCCGTTCGGCAGAAGTACTGCCGGGATCCTGTCCGCCCGTTCCCGGTCGCGGATCTCCTGGCGGGTCCAGCCTCTGTTCAGAAGCAGTCTGGTATGATCGCGCACATCCGTCATGATGGCTTTGAATTCCCGTTCCGCCATCCGGGACGGGAAAGGGATCTCCATCTGGTAAAAAATATCGCGGATATCGGATGCCCTGGCTCCCGTGCTCACATGGCCCCAGATGGCGGGAAGCAGTTCGTCCGTGCTGCCCTCATCCAGCATCAGCGTTCCGGTCAGGAAGCTTTTCAGCCTGAGGTAAGAGGGATCGGCCGTGGGATAGCCTTCCTCCGTATAGTCCAGGATCTCCTCCGGCGAGGGAATGAAAAACTCCTTCTCTCCCTGCAGTTTCTCAATCTCCTGATACACGCCGCTCTCTTGCGCGTTCCTGCTGACAGCCTTTCCATCCAGCCTCAGGCAGGGATTCAGCTTCTCCGGGATCCGGTTCCACAGCTCCGTGAACAGCTGCGGGCTGACCGGGCTGTCCAGACATTTTTCCAGCAGGCGGCAGACGACGCTTTCCGGCGCGGATCCGTAAAGGATATCCACGAACAGCAGGCAGTGATACATCCAGAATGCTCCCCGCCTTTTTTCCCGGAATTCCGGCGTATCGATCCGTCTATAGGCTTCCGCGGCGTCTGTGGGGACCTCCGCCCGGTCGTCCTTGTAGAGGATGATGTAGCCCAGCTCATAGAAACGCTCCAGCTTTTTCAGTTCCTCCGGTCCCGGAGTATAGCGGCCGCCTTCCCGGATCGCATGCTCATAGGCGGCGATCTCGCCGTCCGAAAGCAGCTGCAGCCTTTCCTCCATGACGGCAGGCTTCAGGAGCTCATTCCGGACCGCTTCGGTCAGCTCTTTCTTCGTCATGCGCCCGCATCCGGGAATGGAAAGCCCGTAAGCCATGTTCCTGAGATCCGCTATGGCTCTGGCGGAGAGGAATTCCTGAAGATCCGGACGGAACGTCTCTCCCTCTGCCTGTCCTTCCTGCGGATCCCGCGCACACCGCAGGCCGTATCTTCCGCTCTGCAGGTTCTGCAGCAGCTGCTCGAAGCCGCTGTGATCCGCCTCTTTGCAGATCACAGGGAAGCGCTCCCGGAGCCGGCGGTTTACCGTGTCCGGATCCGTCCATGTTCTGTCCTGCGGATCTCCCTTCTGCTTCCGGATCTCCGGACAGAGCGTTTCCTCCTCCAGACATTTTTCAACGTCCACCCGGTATTCCAGGTCTTCGTCCATGCCGCAGATCCGGAAGGTGAACCAGCTTTCCGAATCCAGCAGGCTTCCGGTCATGGCGTCTGAGGCGCATCGGTAATCATAATCCCATCTCCGGAACAGTTTTTCGTCTTTTCTCCGTTCCTGCAGGAGGATCCCCGCACGCGGAAATTCAAATTCAAAACGCGCCGAAGGCGTTTCTTCCATGATCTCTTCCAGCAGCACGGCCAGCTGGGAAAAGGTGATCCCGGACGGGATCACACAGCGTCTCCAGACCGGCGGCTTTGTTCTTTTAATCAGGATCTTCAGCTGATAGGATTTCATTTTCTCCTCCCTGTATCATATGTATTTTCGGCCCTGCCTTCATCATAACCGGTCTTTCAGAAGGTGTCCATGGGCGGCTTTATGATTTCGCAGAAAAAATGCAGGCCAGGTAACAGTTCAGCCAGGCCAGGCATTCCCTACTCTGTCTTCCCGCCGCTCTCCTTCCACATGCGCCGGAAGACCGGGATATACATCAGAAAAGAAAACAGAAGGAACACGCCGCAGATCCCGATCAGCACGTTGGCCGCCGCGGCCCCGATACCGGGAAGCAAAAGCAGCAGGAACAGCACCGCATACAGTACCGCCGTGCAGACCTTGCCGAACCACATGGCGCCGTCCAGCTTCTTCCCGCGGGGCAGAAGCAGCGCGCCCATCACCAGCATGAAGCCCTCCTTAACCACGAACAGCGCCAGCACCGCCCGCATCAGCGGGTAGCGGACCGCCAGGCAGAGAAGCAGCGCCGCCTGGGTGAGCTTGTCCGCCAGCGGATCGATGAACTTTCCGAGCTCGGTGATCATGTGAAACCGCCTGGCGATCTTGCCGTCAAACATGTCCGTCAGCCCGGAAACACCAACCACAACGGCCGCCGCGTAATAATCCCCCGTGCTGTCCGCCGTACAGTACATCCAGGAAAAAACCGGAATCAGCAGGATCCGGAAATATCCCATGAGGTTGGGAATGGAAAAAATTTCTCTTTTGTCTATTCCGTTTTTCATTCTCTTTTGTCTCCTTCTCGTTTTTCGCTGCCGTCTTTTCCTCTAATTATAGCACCGTTTTTCCCTTGACGCACTGTTTTTGCTGTGCTATTCTTTTTTCACGAAAAGGCGTTGAAAGGAAACAGTAAGCATTTCGGAAGCTGCAGAGAGAAGGCGGCCGGTGAAAGCCTTTGCCGAAGAAATACCGAACCCCTCCCGGAGCCGTGGGCCGAAACCGTCCCCGGACGGAAAGTAAGCTTCACCGGGTTCTCCCGTCACAGAGAACGGTATCGGGCTGAAAAGTCCTGTACCATGAGCGCGGAAAGGTTCCGGGGAATCCTTCCATGGAATGTTTCCGAATTCAGGTGGTACCGCGGATCGTACAGTCCGCCCTGAACATATCCGGCCCTGAGCTTCAGGGAAGAGATGTTCAGGGCGTTTTTTGTTTCTTATTTTGTTACGATTCACAGCCGATTCAGAATGGACAACACGCGCGTCGTGCTTGCACGTAAGCACGTGTTATCCATTCTGAATCAAGACTGCGAAGCATAACCTTATTTTCCACTTTTACAGGGCCGTCTGCGCCGGAGCGTCACAGCCGTCCCTTTTGACAGGAGGAAACCGTATCCCGGCTCCTCTTTGCGACGCTCCGGAAAGGAGAAAATTTTATGAAGCTTTCAAAACTGGTTGGCGACCGTTTCAAGGAGACGCCGTCGGACTGCGTGGTTGCAAGCCACGCGCTCATGCTGCGGGGAGGCTATATGAAATATGTGGCAAACGGCATCTATTCTTCTCTCCCGCCGCTGAAGCGGATCACAAAGAAAATCGAGGAGATCATCCGGGAGGAGATGGACGCCCTGGACGGGCAGGAGGTTTCCTTTCCCGTGGCGCTGCCCGCTTCTCTCTGGGAGGAATCCGGCAGGTATGCATCCGTCGGCAGTGAGCTTCTGCGGTTCACGGACCGAAACGGCGCGAAAATGGTGCTGGGAATGACCCACGAAGAGGCCGCCGTCCAGCTGGTGCGGGAATACGCCTCCACCTACAGCCGCTATCCCTTTATGATTTATCAGATTCAGACCAAATTCCGGGGTGAGGCCCGTCCCCGCGCGGGGCTGATCCGCGTCCGGGAATTCACCATGAAGGACGCCTATTCCTTCCACACCTCTCAGGAGGATCTGGAAAATTACTATGCGCGCTGCCTGCGGGCCTATCAGCGCATCTTCGCCCGGGCCGGCATTCCGGAGGTGGTCTGCGTGGCCTCGGATTCCGGCATGATGGGAGGAAATCTGTCCCATGAATTCATGCTGCTGACCCCTGCCGGTGAGGATTCCATCGTCCTGTGCCCGGAATGCGGCTACAGCGCGAACATGGAAGCGGCGGCGTGCATTTATCACACGGAGGAAGGAAGCGCAGACGGGCCGGCGGCCGCGGCGGACGGCGCGCAGCAGGATGCGGGCCGGGAGGATGCCGCACTGCCGGCTGCGGGCCGGGAGGATGGCTCATGCGGCAGCGCCGGCTCCGCGCCTTCCGCTCTCCTTCCCGTGGAAACGCCCGGCGTGCACACCATAGAGGAGCTTGCGGACTTTCTGCACATCGCGCCTTCTTCTACCTGCAAGGCCGTGGTTTACCAGAAAAATCAGGATGATTCCTATGTGGTCCTGTTCCTGCGCGGCGACCTTGAGGTGAACGAGGCGAAGCTGACCTCCTTCCTCGGAGAAGCCATCCATCCGGCCGTCATCACGGAAGAAAGCGGCCTGCAGGCCGGATTCATCGGGCCGGTTTCCCTGCATGGACCGGAAGGGACCACGATCCTGTTCGACCGCTCCCTGGAGGGACTTTCCGGCCTTGCCTGCGGCGCAAATAAGGAAGGCTGGCACATGACCGGGCTGGATCTGAAGCGGGACTGCCCGGATGCGGTCTATCGGGATTTTGCCAAAGCCTCTGCCGGCGGCATCTGCCCGGTCTGCGGCAGGCGGAGCCTGACCATTTCCCGCGGCATTGAGGTGGGAAACATTTTCCAGCTGGGCGACAAATACACCCGTTCCATGCACATGCAGTATGTGGATGAAAAGGGAAACAGCCGCACTCCCATCATGGGCTGCTACGGCATCGGCGTAGGCAGGCTTGCCGCCTCCGTCTGCGAGGCAATGCACGATGATTACGGCCCCCTCTGGCCCATCAGCATCGCGCCCTGGCAGGTGCATCTGTGCTGCATGAGAGGGGACAATGCCGGGGTGCGCGCCCAGGCGGACCGTCTGTATGAAGCGCTGCAGGAGGCCGGCGTGGAGGTGCTCTACGACGACAGAAACGTGAGCGCGGGCGTCATGTTCTCCGACGCGGACCTGCTCGGCGTTCCCGTCCGTCTTATTACCAGCCCCAGAAATTGGAAGGAAGGCTGCGTGGAGCTGTCCCTTCGGGGCGACAGGGCCAGCGCGGTGAAGCTTCCGGAAGAGGCCGCCGTGGACGGCGTCCTTGCTAAAATCAGAGAGCTGACAGAAGCGCTGGAAGCAAAGGTGCCCGAGCGCATCTAGGCAGACGGATACCAACATCTGCAGCGCATCAGGGGGCAGACTGCCGTCAGACAGTCTGCCCCCTGATATCTGGCTCCGGCCCCTGCGGGCCGTACCGGACTTAACGGGCCAGGATCTCGCAGCCGTCCTCCGTGACGAGGACCATGGTTTCCCACTGCGCGGAGGGCTTTCCATCCTCCGTATAGATGGTCCATCCGTTGCTGTCATCCACATAAATCTCCGGGGTTCCCATGTTGATCATGGGCTCGATGGTAAAAATCATGCCCGGAACCATCAGCGTTTCCGTTCCGGCCGGAGCCACGTAGCTGACAAAAGGATCCTCATGAAATTCCAGCCCCACTCCATGGCCGCCGATGTCGATGACCACGCTGTAGCCGTTTGCCTTCGCGTGGCGGTTCACCGCATCCGCCATGTCTCCCAGAAACCGCCAGGGTTTCACCTGCTCAATCCCCTTCTCCATGCACTCCTTTGCCACCCGCACCAGACGGAGATTTTCCTCCGACACATTTCCGATGCAGAACATGCGGGAAGAATCCCCGTAATAGCCGTTATAAATCGTGGAAACATCCACATTGATGATGTCTCCGTCCTTCAGCACATCCGTTTCGCTGGGGATGCCGTGGCACACCTGGCTGTTGATGGAGGTGCACACGCTTTTCGGAAAGCCCTCATACCCCAACGGCGCAGGAATGCCTCCAAGCTCTCTGGTCTTCGTATCCACCAGCCTGTCGATTTCTGCCGTGGTCATCCCCTCCCGGATATGCTCCGCCACATAGTCCAGCACCAGCGTATTGATCCTGCCGCTCTCCCGGATGCCCGCGATCTGCTCCGGGTTTTTGATCATGTCATGGGTGGGGACCATGTGGCCCTCCAGCTCAAAATGATGAATCTTCTCGTCGAACGCTTCGTGGCACTGCTTGTATTTTCTGCCGCTTCCGCACCAGCAGTGATCGTTTCTTCCCAGTTTTTCCATTGCTTTTTTCCTTTCTGTCTTAACGTCTTATGGATGCCTTCATCCCTTCCCCTGCTCCGCGATCTTCGCCGCCAGCTCCTCCAGGTACATCCACCGCTCCATCTTTTCCTCCAGAGCGGCCTCCGCCTCCGCCTTCTCCGCCATGAGCTGATTCAGCTTCACGAAGTCGCTGGCGGAGGCATCCATGGCCTGATCCAGGGCGGCGATCTTCTCCTCCAGCGCCGCCATATCGGCCTCTATCGTCTCATAATCCTTCTGTTCCTTATAGGAGAACTTCAGCTTCTGCGGCCCGCGGGTGCGCTGGCTCTTTGAAACGGAAGCATCGGACGCGGCTGCCCCTTCGGATGCGCTTTGCTTCACAGCGCCATCCGCTTTTGCAAAAGCGCCTGTCTTTGAGGAACCATCCGTCCCCGCCGTCTCCTCCTCCGCTGCCTTTCGCGCCGCATAGTCCGTATATCCGCCCTCATACTGCCGCAGCCTGCCGTCCTCCTCAAAGGCGAAGAGCCGCTTCATCGTGCGGTCCAGGAAATAGCGGTCGTGCGAGACGGTCACCACGATCCCTTCAAAATGATCCAGATAATCCTCCAGGATCGTCAGCGTGGCGATATCCAGATTGTTGGTGGGCTCGTCCAGCAGCAGAAAATTGGGGGAGGACGCCAGCACGCGCAGAAGGTTCAGGCGTTT
>CALWGL010000171.1 GCA_944380025.1 uncultured Lachnospiraceae bacterium | reverse complement strand
GACTCATTTGCCAAAGGATATAAAGCCAGACCCCACACGAAAGCGGAGGAAAAGTTCAGGAAGCAAATGAAGAAACTAACAGGTAGGAGTTGGGGAGTCAGCAACGCCTATAAGGTGAAGAAACTCAACCAACTGATACAAGGATGGATTAATTACTTTAAAATCGGAAGCATGAAAAGGATATGTAGAAAGCTTGATGAGCATATCCGCTTTCGATTGCGAATGTGTATCTGGAAACACTGGAAAACACCTAAGAATAGGGAAAAGAATCTTAATAAGCTTGGACTGCCACGGCGTGCGGCGCATGGTATTTCATATGCAAAGGGATACGCCAGAGTATGCAGAAGTTGGAATCTTCATATCGCTATCAGTAAAGAGAGACTGGCTAAGTTTGGGCTTGTATCCATGGAGGACTACTACGCCGAAAGGCGGGTTGCTTGTTAAGTTGATTGAACCGCCGTGTACCGAACGGTACGCACGGTGGTGTGAGAGGTCGGTAGGCGAAATAATCGCCTACCTCCTACTCGATTTTGCCCGGAGGGCAGCACTGCTGTGAGGTGGTCCCGCGGGCGGCCGGATACCGTCAGTCCGGATTTTTCTCCGGCTCCATCCAGCCGGAAAATTCCACGATGGTCTTGCGCGGTTCCGAGATCAGACCTCCGGAGGAAACCGGGGACTGCATGCGGTACTCCCGGGGCGTCTGGTGGATCACATCCTGAAAGTGCCGGTTAAAGCTGGAGACGGAAGCAAAGCCCACCATTTCGGAGATGGTGAGGATGGATTCCTCCGTGCCGCGCAGAAGGTTGCAGGCCTTCATGATCCGCGTGCTGTTCAGGTAGTTCAGCGGGCTCATGTTCATGATGGAGTGGAAGACCCGCCGGAAATGGGTGGGACTGAGGTGACAGACCTCGGCAAGTCTTTCCATGGGGAACTGTGTGGCATAGTGATCCTCAATATAATTCAGGGCGGGCGAGATGACGAGGGCATTTTCCGGCACGGAAAACTGAGTTGGGGGGGGCGTCAGGGCGGAAGAAGCGTTTTCCGCTTCCTGGATCCGGTACAGCTCCACGCACAGGGCGAGAAGGAGCCCCCTGACGCACAGCCGGTAATCCGGGCGCGCCGCGTTCAGCTCGTCGATGATGGTCGTAACGAGAGAAAAAATGTGGGGGAACTCCTCCTTCGGCAGAATGTGGCGGATATTCTGGCAGGAGGACAGCGAAAGGTCCGGTTCCCCGTCGGAGGGCGGGAGCATATCCCGGAACATGACCTGCGGATCCACATAGAGATACGACCAGAGACTTTCATTTCCTCTGTCCGACCAGGTGGTGTGGGGGATATTGCGGGGCACGCAGGTGACGTCCCCCGCCTGAAAGCGCAGGGGATTGCTGTAAAATTTCATGGCGCCCTTCCAGGAGTGGCAGATCCCGATCTCCAGGCAGTTGTGGAAATGCAGGCGGGAGCTGGGGATATCTGAGATCTTCCAGTGGTCTCCCGTGAGCAGAAGGAGCGGAAAATCCACGGGAAGATAGTAGTTGCGGTATTCTGTCACGATATTTTTGGGTTTGGACATGGAACCTCCTCTGTCATATCTATTATGGAAAAATGACCATGTTCATCAAAAAACAATTCGTTTTTCATTCACAAAAGTTTAACAATTTAAAAAGTTGTTCAAAGAAAAAACGGAAAATGAAATCTGTATCGGCATTTTGCGCAGGAAAAAGAGGCTGAAATAAAAAACTGTAAGAAAGAAAATCGTCAGTTTTTTCGCTGTTTTTGCATAAATGGTCGATACTGCGCAGTTTTGCCGCTTATTTGATTAGAAAAAGCCTTCCGTTTATATCATAATAATACCATACAAGATAAGGAAATGTACATAGTGACAGAAAAGCATTTCATTTCCGGAATTTATATGTACAAATTTAGGAGGGAAAAAGTATGGCGAAAAGCAAATCCGGCGCGGTACAGGTACATACCACGTGGAAAAAGGCCATCAGAAGGGACTGGCAGCTGTATCTGCTCTGCCTGTTCCCCCTGCTCATGGTCATCATTTTCAACTATGCGGCTTATCCGGGCCTGCGTATGGTATTCATGGACTACAAGCCGGCCAGGGGATACGACGGAAGTGAATGGGTCGGCCTGGAGACCTTCCAGAAGATCTTCAAGGACAAGGATTTCCTGATGGCCCTGCGCAACTCCATTGTATTCAATATCCTGGATCTGGCGCTCCAGTTCCCGATCCCGATCATTCTGGCGCTGATGCTGAATGAGCTGCGTTATGCCAGATTCAAGAAAGTGACGCAGACCATCCTGTATCTGCCTCACTTCCTTTCCTGGGTCATCATCGGAAGCGTGGCCTACCAGATGTTCCGTCCGCAGAGCGGTACCATCAACATGCTGATGATGAACTGGGGGCTGATCGACGAAGGTATCCCGTTCCTGACGGAAAAGTGGCACTGGGCAGTGACCTATCTGCTGGTCGGCGTGTGGCAGACTATGGGATGGGGCACCATCATCTACCTGGCGGCCATCACGGGAATCAGCGGAGAGCTGTATGAGGCGGCCATGATCGACGGCGCGGGCCGCTGGAAGAGAATGTGGTACATCACGCTGCCCGGCATCAAGGGCACGGCGGTGACCCTGCTGATCATGAACCTGGGCAAGGTGATGAACAGCAACCTGGAACGTCTGCAGGCATTTGCGAACAGCCAGGTAAGAGATTTCGAGTACCAGCTTGCGGTATATATTTATGAAAAAGGTCTGAACAGCGGGCATTTCAGCGAGGCGACGGCAGTGGGTCTGTTCCAGTCGCTGGTGGGCCTGTTCCTGGTGCTGGCATCCGACCGGGTAGCCAAGGGGCTTGGCGAGGAAGGACTGCTGTAAACGAAAGGGCGCGGACCTTTTGTCCGCAACGTTGAATGGTTCCGACATTTTTCTGATGAGGCCGCCGTCCGCGGCGGCAGTGAAGAGGTATAAGAAATGGCAAAAGACAAGAAAAACGTATCCCGTGAAGCGGACGCTTCCGAAGGCAGCCGGGCGATCAACAAGTTCCGCCTGGGCGACGCTGTGATGATGATCGTGATCGCCATCCTGTGTCTGACCTGCGTGCTACCCTTCATCAACCTGGCGGCAAAGTCCATTTCCAGCAACTCGGCAGTGCTGTCCAGATCCGTATTCCTGATCCCCAAGGAGATCACTTTTGACGCCTATGCATCCCTGTTCCGTGACGGAAGCATGGTATATGCCATGGGCTACAGCGTGGTGGTGACCGCGATCTTCACCCTGCTGGGAATGATGGTGTGTACCTGTGCGGCATACCCCCTTTCCAAGAGAAGGCTGAAAGGGCGCAGCGTGCTCACGTTCCTGCTGATGTTCCCCATGTACTTTTCCGCAGGTCTGATCCCCACCTATCTGCTGATGAGAGACCTGCATCTGCTGGATACCATGTGGGTGCTGATCCTGCCCCTGATCTATTCGCCCTACAACATGCTGATCATGAAGACCTATCTGCAGTCCAGCATCCCGGACAGCCTGGAGGAGTCCGCATTCCTGGACGGGGCGACCAACTTCCAGATCCTGTTCAAGATCGTGATGCCGCTTTCCAAGCCCATCATCGCGACCCTGTCCCTGTTCTACGCGGTAGGCCGCTGGAACTCCTACGCGGATAACATGTACTATATCCAGTCCAACGCGCTGAAGATGGCGCAGTACAGACTGTCTCAGATGGTGTCCTCCGCGACGGAATCCCAGACCACGGCTCTGTCCGAGGCGGCGGCAGTGACCAGCACCCCCGAGGTGCTGCAGGCTGCGTCCATCATGTTCGTAACGATCCCGGTCATCTGCATCTACCCCTTCGTGCAGAAGTACTTCGTGAAGGGCGTCATGATCGGAGCCGTAAAGGGCTGATGCCGGATCCCGCCGGGCCGGGGATCCTGCCGGAATGCGGATGATATCCGGCAGACAGAGGACAGCCCGGACAACGCTGGTTGTTTGCCGGAAGGGCACTGTGCCCTTCCGGTTCAAATAAACGAAAACATTATATAAGGAGGATGTGTTATGAAGAAGAAAACTCTTCAGAAGGTACTCGCGCTTGCAGTGGCAGCCGTGATGTCCCTTGGCACGCTGGCCGGCTGCGGAAGCAGCGAGACCACCACTGAAAGCGCTGCTCCCGCAGAAACTGCGGCAGAGAGCACCGCTGAGACCGCCGCGGAAGGCGATGCGGCGGGAGAGGAAGCCGCAGCTACGGAGGCTGCTCCGGCAGAAGGCGGCGGAATGGACAGCTGGGAAGCATTCGCTGAGAACGTGACCCTGCAGGTTCCCGTTTATGACAGAGGCGTGGAAGGTGTTCCGGATGTGACCAACAACTACTGGACCCAGTGGATCCAGGAGAACTTCGGCGACCAGTACAATGTTACCGTAGAGTTCGTTCCGATCACCCGTAACGACGTTATGACCGACTATGCGCTGCTTGCGTCCGCAGGCACCCTGCCTACCATGCTGATGGAGTTCGACTATCCCAAGCTGGCGCAGTGGGCAAACGAGGGCTATCTGTCCACCTTCAGCATGGACGAGTTCGCCGCTGTGGCTCCCACCTATTACAACAGGATGGTTGAGCTGAACCAGCTGCAGTACTCCACCATGGACGGCGAGACCTATTTCGTATTCGCGGAGAGACCTTATTCCGATACCAGCTACAGCTGGCAGGTATTCGTGCGTATGGACTGGCTGGAAGAGGTTGGCTATGATCATGTTCCGGAGACCCGTGAGGAGTATCTGGACGCCATGCAGAAGATCATGGATGCGGGCATCTGCGAGCATCCCGGCGGAGGCAGCATGCTGACCGGACTTGGCTCCGACCAGAACGACGCTTTCCGTACCATGCCTTTCGATGAGCAGGAGTGGGCGGTTTACGGCGACTACAACATCGTTGCCATGAGCTGGGAGCCCAACAAGAAGCTGGTTCAGTACGCAAATGAAGAGTACAACCTGGGCATCACCAATCCTGAGTACTATGTAACTGATACCGAGACCGCGAAGGCTAACTTCGTAAACGGCGGACAGTATTCTTTCGGCGGATACATCTCCGGCAACGTGGACTTCCTGACCGCTTTCTATGAGCAGAATCCGGACGGCAAGCTGGCGATCCAGCCTGCAAGCTATGTGTACGGCGAGACCTCCGCGTACCGCGCGGACAACCCGTTCGGCATGATGGTGGGCTTCTCCTCCTCCGCTACGGAAGATGAGATCAAGGCTGCCTGGATGTATCTGGAGTGGATGAGCCAGGAAGATGTTCTCTTCACCCTGCAGTGGGGCGTTGAGGGCGAGAACTACACCGTTGGCGAGGATGGCAATCCGGTAAGCGTCGGCGACTATGACGGCGACTGCAAGCAGGGCTACAACAACAACGCGGACTATGTTGCTCCTGTCATCGCTTCCAGAGTCCTTGGCGATCCCGAAGCGGACATCCGCGCAAGCTTCCCCACCGATCTGCCTCAGACCGAGGAGCTGGTCGCTCAGATCCTTGAGTTCTACAACACCCGTGTGGAGCAGGCTTCCGAAGGCCTTGCCATCGTACCCTGCATGTATGCGACGGTGATCGATGCGGAATCCGATTACAGAGATACCCTTGGTTCCCTGTACACCCAGTACCGTGACGAGCTGACCATGTGCGCGCCGGAAGAGTTCGACGCTCTGTATGATCAGAGAGCGCAGGAATATCTGGATGCCGGATATCAGGAGATCATCGACGAGAGAACCGAAGCTTACCAGGCTGGTCTGACCACCAAGCTTCCTCAGTAAGCGAATATACCCATCCCGATCCGTCTGAAAACGGATGAGCCCGGCTTTTGCCGGGAGCGGGAACCAAAATGAAAAGCCCTCCGGCTCCGGCTGGGGGGCTTTTCAAAAAAGAGGGGCGGCGTTATAATTTTTACCATGAAAAGGTGCCTTTTTCTTCCGCAGAGGAGAGGGCGGACAGGAGGACGTATGTTGAAGCTGGAATATGACAAAAAACAGATCGAAGACGTGATCGACCGGATCGTACATAAGACCATGAACATGGATCTGACCTGGGACTGGCCGTGCGGCGTGGCCTATTACGGAGTCAGCGAGGCTTATGAGAAAACGGGAAAGGAAGAATATCTGAAGCTTCTGAAGGACCGGGTGGACGAGCTGATCGAACTGGGACTGCCCAAGGTGTGGACGGTAAATGCCTGCGCCATGGGGCACTGCCTGATCACGCTGTATGAGGCCACGGGGGAACAGCGTTACTGGGATATCCTGATGAGCAAGGTGGATTATATCAGGAACGATGCTCTCAGATTCGGCGATCATGTGCTGCAGCATACGGTCTCCGCCAACAATGATTTTCCGGAGCAGGCCTGGGCGGACACCCTGTTCATGGCGGCCTTCGTCCTTCTGCGCGTGGGCGTGAAGCTGAAGGATGAGGACATGATCAACGATGCGCTGAACCAGTGGTACTGGCACATCAAATATCTGCAGAACCCCGGCAACGGCCTGTATTATCACGGCTACAACAACATTACGAAGGACCATATGTCCGGCATCTACTGGGGACGGGCCAACGCCTGGGCGGCCTATACCATGTCTCAGGTTGGCGGAAGGCTTCCGGAGTGCTATCTCTATCCCAAATATATGGACGTGGCAGGCTCTCTGAATGAGCAGCTGTCCGCGCTGAAGGTGCTTCAGACGGAAAACGGCCTTTGGAGAACGGTTCTGGACGATCCGGAGTCCTATGAGGAAATTTCCGCTTCCGCGGGAATCGCGGCGGCCATGCTGGA
>CALWGL010000170.1 GCA_944380025.1 uncultured Lachnospiraceae bacterium | reverse complement strand
ACCAGCTTTCCGTCCTCGGAGGGCTCCTCTCTCACGTTCAGATAATTGGATACATTGGCGACGCCCAGATTGCTGAACCCATAGATCGCTCTTCTCTCATTCTTCGCTTCCTCAGCCGCGGCGAGATACTCCTCCTCGGCCAGATCCGCTTCCAGGATCTGTCCCACTCCCGCAGAGGGCACCGCGTTCACTCCCGCCGCCCCTGCGGGCACGTACAGCCCCGTCCAGAGCACGGCGCTCATTGCCAGCAGACCGATCGCTTTTGTTCCCTTTCTTACCATAGACCTCTCTTCTCCTGTGTATGACAGCTGTCGGATGCGGGCAGGCCGCATTCCTTACAGAACTCTTTCAAAATATTACAAATATGTTACGTCTCGTTCATTATAGAAGAATCCGGCTCCTCTGTCAAGAGCCGCACCGGCCGGAGAACATGGAAAAAACCGGGGACGTTACTGTTCAGACAGGTCTGCGCATTTACTGCGCAGACCGTACAAAAACGTACAGGAAGGAAGCATCCGGCCCATCGCGAAGCGATTGGAATGGCCGGATGCCGTTACTGTTCTGCCGAAGGCTGAACAGTAACCCGGGAACGGCCGGCACTCATTCATACCAGTACCGGCGGCCCCGGGCGATGTCCGCTTCCATATTCTGCTTCAGTTCGGAAATGCCGGAAAATTTCCGTTCCGGCCTGCTGAAGGAGTACAGGCTCACTTCCACATACTCCCCGTAGATCTCGCTGTCAAAGTCATACAGATAGGTCTCCACACTCATCTGTCCGGAATCGCTCACCGTCGGACGGCAGCCGATATTGGTAATGCCCGGAAAGCTGACGCCGGAAAAACTGAGGCGGGAAAGGTAGACGCCGTTCGGCGGAAGCAGCTTGTCTTTTTCCGGAAGGAGATTGACGGTAGGCATGCCAAGCGTCCTTCCCAGACGCCTTCCGTGCATGACCCGTCCGGAAACCAGGTAAGGAGAACCCAGAAGCTTTGCCGTCAGCTCCATCTCCCCCTTCTGCACCGCTTCTCTCACATAGGTCGAACTGATCTCTCTGCCGTTATACAGGATCTTGTCGATGATCTCCGCCTGGTATCCCAGCTTTCCGGAAAGAGCCTGCAGAAGATGCCAGTCCCCCTTTCCTCCTTTTCCGAAGGAAAGATCCGTACCTGCCGCCAGATATTTCACATGCATTTTGCCGCAGAGGACCTCTCTTATGAAATCCTCGGCGGGCATTGCCGCCGTTTTCGCGTTCAGCGGAAATTCTATGAGGATATCCACTCCCATTTCCCGGAAGCAGCGCCGTTTCTCCTCCTTCGTCATAAGTCCGCGCTGGGGCTTTCCGGTAAAGAAAACGCCCGGCGGCGGATCAAAGGTAAATACGGCGGCAGCCAGTCCGTCCGCCTTCGCCTTCAGGATATTATCCAGGAGCTTTCTGTGACCCAGATGGACGCCGTCGAACTTTCCGATCGCAGCAGCCGTATTCATATCACATTCAAATTCCGTTGTTCCCGAAATGATCTGCATCACACCACTCCCGTTTCGCTTATGTCAAAAACATCTTTACCGGACGGTAGCTGCCCCTTTCTCCCCGTTCCGGGCAGAACGCATAGATACCGTAAAAGAGGCCCTCCGGCCCGCAGACCCGGAACCATCCGGGATCTGCCGAAGCTGCGGACGGCATGCCGGAGGCATCCGAAGCTGCGGACGGTACGCCGGAGGCATCCGAAGCTGCGGACGGTACGCCGGAGACCGCCGGGGGGTCGCCGCAGTCCGCCGCTCCGTCCTGCCGGAGCACCTGCTCCGGGAACAGCTCGTTTCCGTTTCGGACCAGCCGCTCCCATTCCGGCTTTACGATCAGGCGGGGACAGCCGGCAAACAGCTCCTCCACGGGAATCAGCGCCTCCTTCAGACGGTCTTCTCCCGCCAGCGCCTCAAGCTCGGCCAGGGTATGTGCCTGCCCGATCTCAAATCTTCCCACCCGCGTACGCTTCAGGCTTTTCATCGTTCCGCCGCAGCCCAGCTTTCTTCCGATATCATCGCAGAGCGTGCGGATATAGGTCCCTTTGGAACACTCCACCCGGAAGGTGATCTCCGGCAGCTCTGTGTTCAGAATCTCCAGAGAATGGATCTGCACCCTTCTGGGACGGCGCTCCACTTCTTTGCCCGCTCTTGCCAGCTCATACAGCTTCTTTCCGTTCACCTTCAGGGCGGAGTACATGGGCGGGATCTGATCGTACTCTCCGAGAAAGGAAAGCACCGCTTCCTCCGCCTCCCTCCCGCTCACTGTTACCAGATGCTCCTCCAGGACGGCGCCGGAAAGGTCCTGGGTATCCGTCGTCTTTCCCAGAAGCAGCACAGCCTCATATTCCTTGGTCTCTCCGGCAAGCAGCTCACAGACCTTCGTGGCATTTCCCAGACAGACGGGAAGTACCCCGACCGCATCCGGGTCCAGGGTACCTGTATGACCGATCTTTTTCTGGCCGCATATGCCGCGCAGCTTCGCTACCACATCGTGAGAGGTAAAGCCGGCTTCTTTATATACATTCAATATGCCGTTCTTCATCATGTTCAGTCTTTTTCCCCGTCGGTACCGTCCAGCTGTCTCTCGATATGAAGGGACAGATTGTTGATGACGTCGTAGGCGGTTCCCAGCATGGTGCAGCCGGCTGCCCGCGCATGGCCGCCGCCGCCGAAATAGGAGGCGATGGCCGCCACATCCACCTTTTCCGTGGAGCGCAGGCTTACCTTATACTCCTGTACTCTGGTTTCATACATGAAGATGGCGCACTCCACATCCTTGACGCTGCGCAGCTGGCTCACGATCCCTTCCAGGTCCTGCGGCCCGGCCCCGTAAAAATCCAGGGTCTTCCGGCTCAGGACACTGACCACGCAGCGTCCGTCCATAAAGCGGATGCTTTCCAGAAGCGCCCGTCCCAGGATCTGCGTCTGCAGATAGGTTTTCTCGTAAAAGGTCTCCTGAATCAGCCTGCTGAAATCAAAGCCGAAGGAGATCAGCTCCGCCGCCGTCCGGAGGGTATCCGGAGAGGTGCAGGAATACTGAAAGCATCCCGTATCATGCGCCATTCCCATATAAAGCGCTTCCGCGATCTCCCGGTTCATCCCTTCCTTTCCGATCAGCCTGCAGATCAGCTCGCTGGTGGAGCTGGCATGCGGATCCACGAAGTTTTTCTCTCCGCAGCCGCCGGCATTGGTGACATGATGATCGATATTGATCCGTTTTCCCGCCTTTTCAAAATAGGGCTGCGCTTCCCCAAGTCTGTCGGCCGAAGTATCCAGCGCGAAAAAAACGTCAAACTGTTCCTGTTCGCCGTACGCGCTGTCCACATCCCCGATCCCGCTGATGCAGCCGTAGATTTCCGCCGGTTTTTCCAGGAAAACCTGCACTTCTGCCTGCGGGAGCTCTTTTTTCAGATAAAGATACAGTCCCATGCAGGCTCCGATGCAGTCCCCGTCCGGGCGGACGTGTCCGCTGATTCCGATTCTTTTGGCTCCCCTGCATTCCTCCAGAAGGTTCATGGACATTTATTCCTCCTCCCTGCGCTCTTTTTCCATCACTTCGTCAATTTTATGCGACATGTTCACGCCGTATGCGATGGACTGATCCATCACGAAAGTGATCTCAGGCGTGATGCGCAGATTGATTTCCTTTGCCAGCCGGCTTTTCAGAAATCCCTCCGCGCTTTTTAAACCTGCCAGCGTATCTTCCTGCGCTTTTTCATCCCCCAGCACGCTGATCCATGCCCGGCAGGTCTTCAGGTCTGGCGCAACCTCCACCGCCACCACGGAGGTGAGGGGCGCGATCCTGGGATCCTTGATTCCGCCGCGGATCGTTTCCGCAAGCACCTGCTGTACCTGGGCGTTGATCCGCGTATTTTTAATGCTGTTTTTTCTCATAGATTACACCGTTCCGCCTTTCCGGCGAAGCCGGAAGCCTTACCTGGGCACCTCCACCATGATATAGGCCTCCACGATATCGCCTTCCTGAATCTGGTCGAAGCCGTCGAACACAAGACCGCATTCGAAGCCCGAACGGACCTCCTTCACGTCGTCCTTGAAGCGCTTCAGGCTCGCCAGCTTTCCTTCATAGATCTGGTCTCCCTCTCTGGCAATGCGCACCTTGCAGTCACGCCGGAATTCGCCGTCCAGAACATAGGAGCCTGCGATGTTGCCCACAGCGGAAGCATGGAAGATCTGGCGGATCTCCGCATGGCCGATCACCTTTTCCTCGAATACCGGATCCAGCATGCCCTTCATGGCCGCCTCCACGTCCTCGATCGCCTGGTAGATCACCTTATACAGCCGGATATCCACGCCCTCTCTTTCGGCTGTCGCCTTGGCGGTAGCGTCAGGACGCACGTTGAAGCCGATGATGATGGCGTTGGAGGTGGCTGCAAGGGTAACGTCGGATTCGTTGATGGCGCCCACGCCGCCGTGGATGCACTTGACCACAACTTCTTCGTTGGACAGCTTCAGAAGGCTCTGTCTGACTGCCTCCACGCTGCCCTGTACATCCGCCTTGATGATCAGGTTCAGCTCCTTCAGCTTGCCCTCCTGGATCTGATTGAACAGATCGTCCAGAGACATCTTGGACCTGGTCTCCTCCAGCTTCTTTTCCTTATTCTGCGCGATAAAGGTTTCCGCGTAGTTTCTCGCTTCCTTATCATTTTCATGGGCAAGGAATACCTCGCCTGCTCCCGGCACATCCGAAAGTCCGAGGATCTCCACGGGCGTGGAAGGACCTGCCTCCTTCACCCGTCTTCCCTTGTCGTCGATCATGGCGCGTACCTTGCCATGGCTCGCCCCTGCGGAAATGAAGTCTCCCACATGAAGCGTTCCCTTCTGTACCAGGACAGTAGCCACCGGTCCGCGTCCCTTATCCAGCTGCGCTTCGATCACCAGACCTCTCGCCTTCCGGTTCGGATTGGCCTTCAGTTCCAGGATCTCCGCTGTCAGAAGGATCATTTCCAGAAGCTGGCTGATACCCTCTCCGGTCTTCGCGGATACGGGAGCGAATACGGTGCTTCCGCCCCATTCCTCAGGGATCAGTTCATATTCCGCGAGCTCCTGCTTCACCCGGTCAATATTGGCGTTGGGCTTGTCGATCTTGTTCACGGCAACGATGATCTCGATCCCCGCCGCTCTGGCATGGCTGATGGCTTCCACGGTCTGGGGCATCACGCCGTCGTCCGCCGCCACCACCAGGACCGCGATGTCCGTGGCGTTGGCTCCTCTCATACGCATGGCCGTAAACGCTTCGTGTCCGGGCGTATCCAGGAAGGTGATCTTCTGTCCGTTGATCTGAACGGTATAGGCGCCGATATGCTGGGTAATGCCGCCGGCCTCCTTATCCGTCACATTGGTCTTACGGATGGCATCCAGGAGAGAGGTCTTGCCGTGGTCGACATGGCCCATGACGCAGATGACCGGCGGTCTGGGCACCAGATCCTCTTCCTTCTCTTCATCCTCCTTCAGGAGCTCTTCGATCACATCGACCTTGACTTCCTTTTCGCAGATGATGTCGTATTCAATGGCAATGCTCTCCGCCTCCTCATAGGAGATCTCCTGATTCAGCGTTACGATCTTGCCCTCCAGGAAGAGCTTTTTGATGATCCCGGCTGCGGGAACCTTCATCTTGTCTGCCAGATCCTTGATGATGATGTTCTCCGGAACAGTGATCACCTTGATCTGCTCCTCTTCCGGCTCCGCCTTTACCGGCTCGGGCTTGATAAATCTGCCCGGCTTATTCTTCAGCCTGCTCTTCGATTCGTCCTCTTCGTAGATATGCTCCTTCTTCGAGCGGCGGTCTCTTTCCTGGCTGTTGCGGCGCTTTTCTTCTTCTCTGCGCTTCTCGTTTTCCTTAGCGGGAGCCTCCGCAGCAAAGCCCTTGCCCGGAGCCGGACGACGGGATCTATTGTCCTGCCTTCCGCCCGCGCCCTGTCCACGCTCGCCGCCAGGACGCTCGCTATTTGAGCCAAGTCTCGCGCCGCCCGGACGGCCGCCGAAGCCCTGCGCGCTCCTCTGACCGCCGCCAGGACGGCTGCCGGAACCGGAACGATTCTGACCGTCCGCGCTTCTCGGCCCTCTTGCGTTCTGTCCGCTCCGTCCGTCGCGGCTCTCTCTGCCGTCACGGCCGCCTCTTTCCTCACGGCCTGCCCTTGCGCCCTGGACATGTCTTTCCGGCTGTCTGCTTCCGGACTGCCTGCTTTCATTTCCCGCGGCCTGGGTTCTCTGTTCTTTTTCATTTCCGGCACCTCTGTCCGTTCCCGCCTGAGAGGCGGCTCTTTCCGCCGCTTCCTGCTCTCTGGCTGCCTTTTCCGCAGCTTCGCGCTCCTGCCTTGCCTTCTCTCTGGCCGCTCTCTCCGCCGCCTCTTTCCGCCGCTTCTGCTCCTCCAGACGCTCATCCGGCATCTGCGGCTGAGACGGCTTGGTCAGAGGCTTGATCAGCTTCGGCTGTCCCACCAGGATCTTTCCGCCGTTCCGTCCCTGGCCTGCTCCGGAACGCGCTCCGTTCCTGCTGCCGGACTGGGAGGCTCCCTGACGGCCTGCGCCGTCTCTTCCGGATGCGGGCCTTGCGCTGCCTCCCGCCTGTCTGCCGCCCTGCTGTCCTTTCTGGGACTGCATCTTGCTGTTGTGCGGGTTGCTCACAAAAATGATGTTCTTTTTCTTCTTCACAGGCGCGCTCTGAGCCTGGCCCTGCGCGTTCTGAGCCTGCGTCTGGGAGGCGTGCGCCTCTCTCTGAATTTCCTTCTGAGCTTCCTTCTTTTCAGGCATATCGCCCATTCTCATCTCTCCCTCTGTCACTATCCGCTTTTCTCCTTCGCTCTTGCCA
>CALWGL010000169.1 GCA_944380025.1 uncultured Lachnospiraceae bacterium | reverse complement strand
GTCCGCGCCGCAGATGCGCACCCGGCCGCTGCAGGGAAGGAGTCCCGCGATCACCCTTAACAGCGTGGTCTTCCCGCTCCCGTTTCGGCCAAGGACCGCCAGCCTCTGCCCTTCCTGCACGGAGAGGGAGATGTTTTTCAATACCGGCTCCTGTCCGTAGCCTGCCGTTACGCCGGCAAGCTCAAGCGCCAAAACGCCGGCCTTCCTCTCTTCAGTTTTCATGGCTTCTCCCCTTAAAATACACCCAGGCAAAAAAAGGCGCGCCGATCAGCGCGGTCACCGCTCCCACGGGAAGCTCCGTGGGGGACATCACCGTTCTTGCCGCCAGATCCGAAAGCACCATAAAGGCTCCTCCGAACAGAACGGAAACCGGAAGCGCATACCGGTGCGCCGGACCGAACACCCGTCTCGCCACATGAGGCGCGATCAGATCGATGAAGCCGATGGTCCCCGTAAAACACACGGCGGTTCCCGTCAGCAGCGACGCCGCCACGATCAGCTTCAGCTTCACGCGCTTCGTATCCACGCCCATGGTCCTCGCAGCCTCTTCGCCGAAGGTCATCATATCCATCTGCCTGGAAAACAGGCACAGATACAGGACCCCCGTCAGAAGGACGGCAAGAAGGATCCCCGCCTCCTGCCAGCTTCTTCCGGAAAAGCTTCCCATCTGCCACAGAAGGAGCTGCTGCATGTAGTTCTGCTCCAGAACGCTCAAAAGCGTCAGCAGGGCATTCACAAACAGAGAAAATACCATGCCGGTCAGGATGATGGTCTGATTCTGAAGTCCTCTGTCCATACGGGAGGCAAAGGCGATCACGGCAAACACCGTTCCCAGACCGAACACAAACCCTGCCAGAGGCAGGGTCAGAAAGCCGGCGAAGGGAAGCGTAAGACCGGTCACGATCACGATCGCGGCTCCCAGAGAAGCGCCGGAGGAGACCCCCAGCGTGTAGCTGCTCGCCAGAGGATTTCTCAGCACGGACTGCATCACCGTACCGCTGGCCGCCAGCGCTCCTCCCACCAGGAAGGCGCACAGGCAGCGCGGCAGCCGCAGCGTCCAGAGGATGGACACCTGATTGGGTGAGATATCCTCCGGAAGCGGCAGAGAAAACAGGCGGTTTCCCAGGATCGCCAGGATATCCGCAGGAGAGATCGCCACGCTTCCCACCCCCGCTCCGGCCGCCAGTGTCAGCAGGCAGATCAGCAGGAGAAGAAACAGCCTTCTCTTTTTATTCACTTGTTTTTTCCTTTTATTCCAGTCCCGCATACTCATCCGGATAAATGGCCTTCGCCATCTCAACCAGCGCATCTACGATATGATGATTGGGCAGGCTGCTCGCCGCATTGTCGATGTAGGCGACCTGTCCTTCCATCACCGCCGTCACATTCTGCCAGCCTTCCCGGCCCAGGATCTCCGCGACCGGATCCTCGTTGGAGAAGTTGTCGCTGGTCAGGATCACATCCGGATTAGCCGCAACGGCGCTCTCCTCTGTCACGGAAAGCCAGCCCTCCTGATCGGCAAGAACATTTTCCGCTCCGATCAGTTCGATCATTTCATTCAGATATACGCCCGTGCCAAAGCTGTACAGATAGGGAACAGGAGAGATCTCAAACAGAACCGTTTTCTGATCGGAAATATTCTCTCCGATGGCGCTCACCTCTCCGATCACCGCATCCATCCCGTCCAGCAGCGCTTTTCCTTCCGCTGACATGCCGACGCAGTCCGCCACGAACTGTACGTCCTTCTTCACATCCTCGATGGAATTGGAGGTGGGGATCTCCGCCACGCACACGCCGGCGTCCCGCACGGGCTGGAACACATCGTCTCCGCCCTGGCTGCTCATGGTGCTGACAAAGACGATATCCGCTTCTGCAGCCATGATCTGCTCCAGATCCGGCTCCATCATGTTGAACTGAAGCACATCCTCACTCATCTCCTCCGCATACTGGGGAGAATTGCTGTCCACAGCCACGATCCTGTCCGCGAGGCCCAGATCGCACAGGATCTGCGTGGTCGCGGGCGCCAGGGAAATGATGGTATTCACCTCCTCCGGAACGGTGATGGGCTTTCCGGCCCGGTCCTGGGCCGGAAGCGTCAGCGCGCTTCCTTCCTCTGCCTGCGTGCTTTCCGTTTCGGATGCAGTCTCTGCGGTTTCCGTTTCGGAAGCGGCTGTCTCCGCGCCTTCCGCCGCCGTGCTTTCGTTTTCCGCAGAAACGGTCTCCGCCGCGCTTTCCGCTTCAGCGGCACTCTCTGCCGCATTCTGTGCTTCCGTTCCCGAGCAGGCCGTCATGGAAAAGGCCAGCAGACACGCGGTACACAGGGTCAACAGTTTTCTCTTTTTCATAATCTCCTCCGTTTTCCGGCGCACGGCTGCAGCGGCATAACGGACGCCGCTGCAGCCGTGTACCTCTTTTATTTTCCATTCTCCTGTACCCGATCTTCCGATGTCAGAGTCAGCCGGTACAGATTGAACCAGTAACGTTCCAGCAGAAGGCTGTCCACCGTCTCCGCAGGGACGATCCCCCTCTCCTTCCATTCCGCGAGCACGGCCTCCCGCGCCAGATTGCTCCCCGCGAACCAGACCGTCCTTCCCTCTTTCAGAAGCTCCTCCACCCATTGGGCATCGCCTCCGGCCTTCGTCTGCGGGTACATTTCAGCGATCAGCGCCTCCGGTTCATCCCCGTACAGCCAGGTTTCCCGGTCCAGGTAATAACCGGCCACCGCCTGAAGCTGGTCAAAGTTGAACAGCACCACGCTGTCCTCCCCCAGTCCGTCAAAGGCCTGCTGCGTCCTTTCCATCTGCTCCCTTTTCAGGAGTTCTCCCTGTGCGAAGGAACGATAATCCATCAGGCCGACGACGAACAGAAGAAGCAGGGAAACAGCCCGCACAGCCTTCCATCCAAAGGCGCTGCGCTCCTCTTTTCCCAGGCTTTCTCTCCCGCTCACGAACCAGGCGAAGCAGAACCAGAAGCCGCCCAGCGCAGGAAGCATGTACCGGTAGACGAAAACCGGCCGCATCAGGAAAGAAACCAGGATACCGAACAGCGCCGTCCCCGCCGCCACCCAGATCCCGCAGGAGGCATATATCGCCTCTTCCCACGCGTCAGCGTCCTTTTTCCGGTTCAGGAACGCCCCAGCCAGAAGCAGCACAAGAGCCGCAAAGAGCAGCACCGCCAGCACATAGTCCGGAAGCTGATATCCGCTGGAAGGCTTCAGGACGAACTTCACGCAGCCGCCGAAGCAGCTCCATTCTAGCGGCAGGATCCAGTAATCCTCCCGCACCGCCGACACCTGCTGCAAAGCGCTGGGCAGCCAGGGAAGATAAGCCAGCACGGACAGCGCCGCACAGACCAGCCAGGCCGCCAGCGTCCTGAAAACGGACGCCGTTTCCAAAGTGCCGCAGGTCTTTCTGCGCCTGCGCAGGAGCAGTCCCGCCAGAACGAGATAAAGAAGAGCAGCGGAAACCGCCGCAAAATAGTGACAGTAGGCCGCGCAGGCCCCATATACCCAGAATACCGCCCAGTGAAGCTTCTTTCCGGTCAGAAGGATCTCCCGCACATGAAGGAAGGCCGCCGTCAGGAAAAAAAGCGCCCAGCCGTACATCCGGACCTCCGTGGTATAATTGGAAAGCTGAGGCATGGCAAGCAGACAGAAGGCAAACAGCCCCGCGCACAGCCAGCCGTCTCTTTTCCGGACCAGAACGGCCGAATAGATCAGAAGCCCCGCATAGGGAAGCACGGATACCGCTTTGGCCGCAGCCACAGCGCTCACGGAAGGCGCCGCCAGCCGCACGCACTCCAAAAAAGCTTTGACGATGAGGTAATACAGCGGCGGATGCACATCCTGCGCGGCAAGCTCCAGAAGCCTTCCCACAGGCTGCGTGGCAAAACTCATGGTAAAAAGCTCGTCATACCAGATATCTTCCGCGCCGCAGAGGCTGAAGCTGAACAGAGTCATGGCAGCTGCCAGAATGAACAGCAGGATCCCTGCCGCATTTCTTTTTCCTTTCACATCCGTGTCCTTTCCCGACTTGTTTTTGCGCTTTTAAGCAGTATTCTAAAATATTTCGCCCCGGATGTAAAGGGCATTCTTCCCGCACTGTTCTATATCCGTTACTGTTCAGCCAGGTCTGCGCATTTACTGCGCAGACCGTACGAAAACGTATAGGGTGGAAGCATCCGGCCCTTCGCGAAGCGATTGGAATGGCCGGATGCCGTTACAATTCTGCCGAAGGCTGAATTGTAACCTATATCCGGATCTCCTTGATCTGCTCCGCATAATACTGAACCAGTTCAAATTTCGTGCCGGGCATGAGCCTGTGATCCGGGCAGGGAAGGAACCCGCCGAGAGATGCCAGCCGTTTCATGCGCTCGATCTCCCGGTCCACGGCCGCTCTGTCCTTCCGGAGCGCCGTTTTGTCCATGCCGCCCACGCCGAGAAGACCCTCTCCGTATTTCTTCCTCGCCTTCTCGAACTGATCTCCCCAGCCTCCCACCTCAATGGGGAACATTGTATTCACGCCGTTCTCAAACCAGATGGGAAGCAGACTCTCCACCACCCCGTCGCAGTCGAGGGAAATGATGTCGATCCCGTATTCCCGGCACAGCTGCGTTCTTTTCTGATAATGCTTTGCGCACAGCTTCCGGAAAAGCTCCGGGGAGATCAGCGGACCGTTCTTATAACAGATGTCTTCCCAGAAATGAGCGAAATCAAACTTCGCACCGGTCTCCAGCACCGCCTTTACACATTTATACTGCATATCCGCATAGGTATCCACGATATCTCCGAACAGCTCCTCATCCTCGTCATAGATCAGGTAACTCATGCCCACCACGGAGGTCATGTTGCGGATATCTCCCAGGACGCTTCCCACTCCAAGACCCACCGGCCTGTCCGTCAGCCTGGTCTCATTAAAATGCCTGAAAAAAGCAAAATCTATGCGGTCCGGCGTATACTGCATCCTTGGCTTATAAAGCGCATCGAACGCCTCTCTGTCCTTCAGCTGATAATCATCCTCGGAAGGGATCGAAGAAATCCCCGGCTTGATCCGTTCGATCAGTCCCTCTCTGTTCTGGACGCGGCGGGAACCGTCCGGAAGCTCCTCCAGGACTTTGTACTCAAACTCCGGATACAGGCCGTTCTTCACTCCCGCCATCGTCGACCAGTTGAAATCCCAGCCGATCAGTTCATCCAGCCTCCGGTCCTTTTCGCTCCCGTCATAATTTTTCTCCGCCAGTTCCTTCGGGATCTTCTTCTGCTGCGCCCATTCCTGCAGCAGCTCCCCCCAGTACCCGAAATGAACGGCAGGAAGACGGTCTGCCTTCCTGTAATGCAGGATGTTCATGGTCCTCTCTCTGTTTGTCATTCTGCAGCCCCTCCTTTTCAATGCAGACACCTGACAATATGGCTGTTTTTACCATAACACACTTCCTGGCCATGACTCAATTTGATAAATTGCCGATTCCTTTGTAAAAATTGCTCTTCGCAGTAAAATTTTCTTTTGAAAAAAATGTAACAGTTCATCCAAGTCTGCGCATTTACTGCGCAGACCGTACGAAAACGTATCGGCAGAACTGTTACAAAAAAACGCTCTCCGGCATCCTCCCCCGGGCCACCCTCCCGTCGGGCTTATCGCTCAAAAAAGCGCCTCCGCAGGAGTTTTTTTCCTCCCGCGGAGACGCTTTTCATACAGCGTTCCTGCTTTGCCCGGCCATCGTCAGAGGCAGAGCATCAGCGATGCATGGAGAACGCATTCAGATCATAATTGCTCAGGTTCTCGTGCACGCCTCTCTTGTCGGCTTCACCGATCAGCTTGTCACGATCCTTCTTTGCCGCCTGTGCGGACTTATGATGGCTGGGGCCGCCCACACAGCCGCCCTCACAGATCATGCCCTCGATGAAGTCCTCAGGCAGTCTGCCGATCTTCAGAAGCGTCAGAGCTTTCTTGCATTCCGCAATGCCGCTGCACCTGGCCACCTTGATATCGGTGTTCTCTCCGGTCTCCTTCAGGCATTCCAGAACAGCATCCGTCACGCCGCCGCCGTTGCCGAAGCGTTTCCCGTAGACACTCGCTTCCTGGCTGGTATTCTCTTCCGGCTCAAGCTCCACGCCCTTCGCGCGCATGATCGCACGGATCTCGCCGAAGGTCAGAACATAATCCGCATTGCCCTCGATGCCGTGCTCATGCGCCTCGGACTTTTTGGCAATGCAGGGCCCGATGAATACGGTGACCGTCTCGGGATCCTTCGCCTTCAGCATCCTGGAAACCGCGCACATGGGAGACACGGTGGTGGAAATATTTCCCGCAACCTCAGGGAAATGCTTGCGGATATAATTCACAAAAGCAGGGCAGCAGGAGGTGGTCATCTTCTTGCCTTCCTTAAAGCCCTCCGCCCATTCTTCCGCCTCAAAGGCCGCCGTCAGGTCTCCGCCGAGTCCGACCTCAACAAAATCGGCAAAGCCGACCTTCTTCATGGCCGTTCTCCAGCTCGCCATGGTGACATTGGGGCCAAACTGACCTTCCCCTGCGGGCGCCAGCATGGCGACTACCTTCTTGCCGCTGCGGATCGCGTTTACCACATCCACCAGATCCGCCTTGGAAGCAACCGCGCCGAACGGGCAGGCATGGATGCACTGTCCGCAGCGGATGCACTTCTCATCATCGATCTGGCACACGCCGTTCTCGTCCATCTCCATTGCGCCCACGGGACAGCTCTTCATACAGGGCCTCTGGATCTTTACGATCGCGGAATAAGCGCAAGCTTCCGCGCATTTTCCGCAGGATTTACACTTGGCAGGGTCGATAGAGGAACGGCCGTTTCCAACGGTGATCGCCCCGAAGTTGCACGCCTGCTTACAGGATTTTGCCAGACATCCCTGGCAGAGGTCGGTTACCACATAGCCGGAGGAGATGGGACA
>CALWGL010000168.1 GCA_944380025.1 uncultured Lachnospiraceae bacterium | reverse complement strand
ACGCCCCATAAAAAGAAAAAGGAACAGACCCTCTGGAAAGCAAGCTTTCCGCCGGAGGGGTTAGCCACGTTTTCTCTTCCGGACGGCAGGGCCACGCCCGAAAAGCCTTCGGCTTTCCGGGCTGATGGGGCGTACGCCCCATAAAACAAAACCGAAAGAGCGCCGTTGGAAAGCAAGCTTTCCACGTCTCTCTTCCGGTTTGTTTTGCCCTGCCTACTGGAGGTTCATGTTTGTATACCTTTCCAAACTCTCATCCACTTCTCTTGCGGCTTCGCGGCCTTCGCGGATGGCCCAGACGACGAGGGACTGGCCGCGGTGCATGTCGCCGGTGACGAAGACGCGGTCTGCGGTGGTCTGGTATTTTCCGGGCTCGGTCTTTACGTTGGTGCGGGGATTCAGCTCCACCCGGAAAGCGTCGGCGACGTACTTCTGGCTGCCCAGGAAGCCCGCGGCGATGAGGACGATGTCGGCCGGAAGGATCTGTTCGCTTCCGGGGATCTCCTTCCTTTCCATGCGGCCGGTTTCCGGATTCTTTTCGCTTTTCAGCTTAATGATCTTAACCGCATTCAGGTTTCCGTTTTTATCCTTCAGGAATTCCTTTACCGTTGATTCATAAATTCTCGGATCGTGGCCGAAAAGGGCGATGGCCTCCTCCTGGCCGTAGTCGGTCTTGCAGACGCGGGGCCATTCGGGCCAGGGGTTGTTTTCCGCGCGGGTGTCGGGGGCCTTGGGCATCATTTCGATCTGGGTCACGGATTTGCAGCCGTGGCGGATGGCGGTGCCGACGCAGTCGTTTCCGGTGTCGCCTCCGCCGATGATGACGACGTTTTTGCCTTTGGTGTCCACGTATTTTCCATCCGCGAAATCAGAGTCCAGAAGGCTCTTTGTGTTGGCGGAGAGGAAATCGACGGCGAAATAGATCCCTTTGGCGTCGCGGCCGGGGGCGCTTATGTCTCTGGGGTTTGATGCGCCGCAGGCCAGGATCACGCGGTCGTATTCCTTCAGGAGCTTCGCGGGTTTGATGTCTTTTCCCACGTCCGCGTTGGTGACAAAGGCGACGCCTTCCTCCTCCATGACGCGGATCTTTCGTTCCACGATGGTTTTTTCCAGCTTCATGTTGGGGATGCCGTACATGAGCAGGCCGCCGACGCGGTCATGGCGTTCGTATACGGTCACGCTGTGGCCGCGCTTGTTGAGCATATCCGCCGCGGCAAGGCCGGAGGGGCCGCTTCCGACGATGGCCACCTTTTTTCCGGTCCGCACACGGGGCGGGCGGGGGGCGGCATATCCTTTTTCATAGGCGTTTTCAATGACGGCGTATTCGTTTTCCTTCGTGGATACCGGGTCCCCGTTCAGGCCGCAGGTGCAGGCCGCCTCGCAGAGGGCGGGGCAGACACGGGAGGTGAACTCCGGAAAATTGTTGGTTTTTTTCAGGCGTTCATAGGCCTGCTCCCAGCTGCCGGTATACACCAGGTCGTTCCATTCCGGCACCAGATTGTGCAGCGGGCAGCCGGAGGCCATTCCCGCGATCATCTGGCCGTACTGGCAGAACGGGACGCCGCACTCCATGCAGCGCGCTCCCTGAAGCTGCTGCTGTTCCAGCGGGAGGTGCTCATGAAATTCCCTGAAATGCCGTACCCTTTCCTTCGGCGCTTCGGAAAGGCTCGTTTTTCTCTCATACTCCATAAATCCAGTGGGTTTTCCCATATTTTCCTCTTTTCCAGCGGCCGCAGGGCCGCATTTTCATCCAGACTACCTTCCCGTATTGGCATAAAACGCTTCGATCTGTGCTGCCTCCGGGCTCAGGCCTTTCTCCTCCATGGCGACGATGGCTGCCATCATGCGTTCATAGTCGTGAGGAATGATCTTTTTAAACCTGGGAATATATTCCTCAAAGTTATCGAGGATCTTCCTGCCCTTGGCCGAATTGGTGCAGGCCACATGCTCCCGGATCATCTCCTTCAGCTCCTGAATATCATATTTGTCGGTCAGCTCATGGGAGGACACCATTTCCTTGTTGAGGCGGATGTAGAGATCGTTTCCTTCATCCAGCACGTAGGCGATGCCTCCGCTCATTCCGGCGGCGAAGTTTTTGCCGGTGCGGCCGAGGACCACCACGCGGCCGCCGGTCATGTATTCGCAGCCGTGGTCGCCCACGCCTTCCACCACGGCCACGCAGCCGGAGTTACGGACAGCGAAGCGTTCTCCCGCCGCGCCGTTTACGAAGACCTTTCCGCTGGTGGCTCCGTACAGGGCCACATTTCCGATGATGATGTTATCCTCCGCGGCAAAACGGCTTCCCTTCGGCGGATAGACGATCAGCTTTCCGCCGGAAAGACCTTTTCCGAAATAGTCGTTGCTGTCTCCGATCAGCTCCAGGGTCAGTCCTTTGGGGATGAACGCGCCGAAGCTCTGTCCGCCGGAGCCGCTGCAGCGGACGCGGAAGGTATCGTCCGCAAGGGACGTGCCGAATTTTCTGGTGATCTCCGCTCCCAGAATGGTTCCGAAGGTGCGGTTGGTGTTGGTCACGTCAACCTCCGCGCTTCCGCCGCGTCCCGTCTCCAGCCCTCTGGCAAACTGCTTTAAGAGCACTTTTTCGTCCAGGGTCTTTTCCAGGCCGAAGTCGTAGACCTTCTTCGCGTCGAAGCGCACGTCCTTTCTTCCCTCGTAAGGGTTGTTCAGGATGGAGCTGATATCGATCTTCCGGAAGGCGGGAGGCAGGTCCTCCTTCATGCCCAGCAGATCGGTACGTCCCACCAGCTCATCCACGCTTCTGACGCCGAGCTTCGCCATATATTCTCTCAGTTCCTGAGCGATAAAGCGCATGAAATTGATCACGTATTCCGGTTTTCCGCGGAAGCGTTTTCTCAGCTCCGGATTCTGGGTGGCCACGCCCACCGGGCAGGTGTCCAGGTTGCAGACGCGCATCATGACGCAGCCCATGGTCACAAGGGGCGCCGTGGCAAAGCCGAATTCCTCCGCGCCCAGGATGGCCGCGATAGCCACATCCCGTCCGCTCATCAGCTTGCCGTCCGTCTCGATGCGCACCCTCTGGCGCAGTCCGTTTTCAATCAGAGTCTGCTGGGTTTCCGCAAGGCCAAGCTCCCAGGGAAGCCCCGCGTTGTGGATGGAGCTTCTGGGGGCGGCTCCCGTTCCTCCGTCATAGCCGGAGATCAGGATGACCTGCGCGCCGGCCTTGGCGACGCCGGCGGCCACCGTTCCCACGCCCTTTTCGCTCACCAGCTTTACGGAGATCCTCGCTCTGTTATTGGCGTTTTTCAGGTCGTAAATGAGCTGGGCCAGGTCCTCGATGGAGTAAATGTCATGGTGCGGCGGCGGAGAGATCAGGCTCACGCCGGGCGTGGAATGACGGGTCTTCGCGATCCACGGATATACCTTTTTCCCGGGCAGATGGCCGCCCTCTCCGGGCTTTGCCCCCTGCGCCATTTTGATCTGGATCTCCTGGGCGCTCACCAGATATTCGCTGGTCACGCCGAACCGGCCGCTTGCCACCTGCTTGATGGCGGAGCAGCGGTTTAAGCCGTCCGGACCGGGTTTCAGTCTGGCGGGATCCTCGCCGCCCTCGCCGGAATTGGACTTTCCGTGCAGGATGTTCATGGCGATGGCCATGGTCTCATGAGCCTCCTGGGAAATGGAGCCATAGGACATGGCGCCGGTCTTAAAGCGGGTCACGATGGAATCCACGCTCTCCACTTCCTCCAGCGGGACGCCCTTTTTCGGATATCTGAAATCCATCAGGCCGCGCAGGTTTCTCACGCTGTCCTCCGCGTTGACCATGGCGGTGTACTGCCTGAACAGCTCGTAATCGCCCCGCCTCGTCGCCTCCTGCAGGGTGTGGATGGTGGCGGGATTGTACAGGTGGTCGTCTCCGCCGCTTCTCATCTTATGATGACCCGGGCTGTCCAGCGTCAGGTCGGTTTCCAGTCCCAGCGGGTCAAAAGCCATGGAATGCAGGTCATCCACCTCTTTTTCAATATCGGAAAGAGAGATCCCGCCGATCCGGCAGACCGTGCCGGGGAAATACCGGTCGATCACCTCCCGGTCCAGACCGATGGCCTCGAAAATCTGGGAACCCTGATAGGACTGGATGGTGGAAATTCCCATCTTGGAAGCGATTTTTACAATTCCGTTTAAAATCGCGTTGTTGTAGTCGTTGACCGCCGCGTAATAATCCTTGTCCAGCATCCTGCTGTCGATCAGCTCCTTTATGGTCTCCTGGGCCAGATAGGGGTTGATGGCGCAGGCGCCGTAGCCCAGCAGGGTGGCGAAATCATGTACGTCCCTGGGTTCTCCGGATTCCAGGATCAGCGCCACGCTGGTGCGCTTTTTGGTTTTTACCAGATGCTGGTTCATGGCGGATACGGCGAGCAGGGAGGGCATGGCCACATGGTTTTCATCCACGCCCCTATCCGAAAGGATCAGGATGTTCGCCCCTTCTCTGTAGCAGCGGTCCACCTCCACATACAGCCGTTCGATGGCCCGCTCCAGCCGGGTGTTTTTATAATAGGTGATCGGCACCACGGCAACCTGGAAGCCCTCCTCCTTCATGCTTTTGATCTTCAGCAGGTCGGTGTTTGTAAGGATCGGATTGTTCACCTTCAGCACGTTGCAGTTTTTCGCCTTTTCCTCCAGCACATCCCCCTCCGCGCCGATGTAGACGGTGGTGGAAGTCACAACATGCTCCCGGATGGCGTCGATGGGCGGATTCGTCACCTGCGCGAACAGCTGCTTGAAGGAATGAAACAGCGGATGGTGGGTTTTGCTTAAAAAGGGCAGAGGCGTATCCACACCCATGGCCGCGGTGGCTTCCGAGCCGTTTTTCGCCATGGGCAGGATGCTGGTCTTCACCTCGTCGTAGGTATAGCCGAACGCCTTCTGCAGGCGGCTTCTCTCCTCGTCCGTATATTCCGGCACCCGTTCGTTGGGAATCTTCAGACTTTTCAGCTCCACCAGGTTACTGTCCAGCCATTCTCCGTAGGGCTGGCGGGCGGCGTAGGATTCCTTCAGATGGTCGTCGTCGATCACCTCTCCCTTCACCGTATCCACCAGCAGCATCTTGCCGGGATGAAGCCTTTCCTTCAGGCGGATCCTGGAAGGGTCGATATCCAGAACGCCCACCTCGGAGGAAAGGATCAGGGTATCGTCGTCCAGGATCATGTAGCGGGACGGACGCAGGCCGTTCCGGTCCAGCACGGCTCCCATGATATCCCCGTCGGAAAACAGGATGGAAGCCGGGCCATCCCAGGGCTCCATCATAGTCGCATAATATTGGTAAAAATCCCGTCTGGTCTGGGACATGGTCTTGTTGTTGGCCCAGGGCTCGGGAATGGTGATCATCACCGCCAGCGGCAGGTCCATGCCGCTCATCACCAGAAATTCCAGGGTGTTGTCCAGCATGGCGGAATCGGAGCCGTCCGGATGGATGGCCGGAAGCACCTTATAGAGCTGATCCTTCAGATGCTCCGACTGCATGTTTTCCTCTCTGGCAAGCATCTTGTCGTAGTTGCCCCGGATCGTGTTGATCTCTCCGTTGTGCACGATGAAACGGTTCGGATGCGCCCTCTCCCAGCTGGGGTTGGTGTTGGTGGAGAAACGGGAATGCACGATGGCGATGGCGGACGTATAGTCCGGACTCTGCAGATCCGTGAAAAAGGTTCTCAGCTGTCCCACCAGGAACATGCCCTTATACACGATGGTCCGGCTGGACAGGGACGCCACGTAGGTGTTGTCGCTGGACTGCTCGAACACCCGTCTCGCGATATACAGCTTTCTGTCAAAATCGATGCCCTTCGGCACGCCGGCCGGCTTTTTCACAAAGCCCTGCATGATACAGGGCATGCACTCCACCGCCCGCTCCCCCAGCACGGAGGGGTTACAGGGAACCTCACGCCAGCCGAGGAAAGTCATCCCTTCCTTTTCCACGATGATCTCGAACATCTTCTTCGCCTGGTTGCGCTTCAGCTCATCCTGCGGAAAGAAGAACATGCCGACGCCGTATTCCCGCTCTCCGCCCGGCTCGATCCCCAGAGGCTTCGTCACCTTCTTAAAAAAATCATGGGGGATCTGCGTCAGGATGCCCACGCCGTCTCCGGTCTTTCCTTCCGCATCCTTTCCCGCGCGGTGCTCCAGATTTTCCACGATCTTCAGCGCGTTTTCCACGGTGGAACGGGATTTTGCTCCCTTGATGTTCACACACGCGCCGATGCCGCAGTTGTCATGCTCAAATCTCTCATCATGCAGGGGTGATCTGGGAACTGTTCTTTTTGCGTCGAACATAACCTTAACTCCTTTCAGCACAAATCATCCGTTCAGTAATCGTGGGAAAGAACGGCATCCGCCGCTCCTGCACCCGGCGTATATTATCTCCAGAACTGAAAAATAATTTTTTCCGGGGAATAAAAAAAGTCGCAAAGAAGGCATCTTCTGCGCTCCTTTGCGACTGTGGGTATTATAGTACAGTTTTTTTCATTTGTAAATAATGAATTTTTGTTGAATTGTCAGATTATTTGAAAATAGTTTAATTGTATTTAAATTGTCTGACTTCTATAAAAATATTTTTTATTTTCTGTCTTTTAATGCAGTATCAGAATGCAGGCATCATGCTTCCGCTCCGGAGGCAGTGATCTCTATTCCTTTATGTAGGCTTTTCTGATTTTTTCTATCACATCCTCCTTAGACTGATTGCGGATTCCAAATTGTTTTACATCAATTGGTGTGTTCTCCACATTTTCCAGAAATTTTATGATATCCGCATAAATTTCATCTGAAACAGGGATTCTGGTGTCTCCTGTCAAAAGAATGCTGAGCCTCAGAACATCATTTTTATGTTTACGGATATTTTTACTGTCTACAGCCTCTCCCTGCTCCTTACGCTCCGACAAATCCAGAAAAGCTCGAATTTTAAACGGGATTAAATACCCTGCCTCCAGAACCGGTATGTTGTCC
>CALWGL010000167.1 GCA_944380025.1 uncultured Lachnospiraceae bacterium | reverse complement strand
TGGACCACCGAATCCGGCAACAACGATATGCAGTTCGGCAGATAATCTGTCCGAAGCTGTAAGCACGGCGCAGTCCGTATCCGGACCGCGCCGGCAGTAAAAAAGATATGGTTTATAACGGCCCGCGTGCCTGCTCCGCAGAGGACAGACACGCGGGCCCTTTTTTGGCCGCTGGCTGGTTACAATCCGGCCATTCCAATCGCTTCGCGATGGGCCGGATGCTTTCTGCCGATACGTTTTCGTACGGTCTGCGCAGGAAATGCGCAGACCTGGATGAACTGTTACCGAATTGTAACCAGAAAAATGAGAAAATAAAAAATCCGGTTGTAAATCCTTCGCCGTTATGATACACTGGTAAAGGTCTTTCGTTAGGAGGTGTAAAAAGTGGCGGTTCTGAGAATCATAGTTACGATCATTTTCATACTCATCTGCATCGCGCTGACCATACTTGTGCTGATGCAGGAAGGTAAGGCATCCGGACTGGGAGCGATCAGCGGAATGGCGGAAACCTACTGGGGAAAAAATAAAGGACGTTCCATGGAGGGAACGATGGTCAAGGTAACGAAGTACCTTGCAGTGGCCTTTATTGTGATTGCCGCGATCCTGAATATTTCAAGATTCTGATCACCAAAGCACTCTTACCGTTGCGGAAAGGGTGCTTTTTTCTGACGCTTCGGAAGGACGGCTGAGAGAAATGGCGGAGGGAAGAGATTGACGGACAGGCGGAGCAGACAGCTGGAAGAAAACAGAAAAGAGAAGATCACCGCGCTCATGAAGGAGCCTTCCTACGTTCCCATGAAGGAAAAGGAGCTGGCCTGCCTGATGCAGGTGAGCGCTGAAGAGAGACCGGAACTGAAGCGTCTCCTGCAGGAGCTGATTCTGGAGGGAAAGATACAGATCAACCGGAGAGGAAGATATTCTGTCCCGGACGTGGAGCCTGTGATCGGAACCTTCATCGGCCATCAGAAGGGCTTCGGTTTCGTTGAGGTGGAAGGGCGGAAGGAGGATCTCTTCGTTCCGGCGGCGAAGACAGGAGGCGCCTGTCATCAGGATACGGTGGAGATCCGGCTGCTTGGCGGTTTTCCGGGCGGAAGACAGGAAGCGGAGGTGGTCCGGATCCTGGCACGGGGAATGACCGAGGTGGTGGGAACCTATCAGCAGAATAAAAGCTTCGGCTTCGTGATCCCGGACAACAGCAGGTTCGGAAGAGATATATTCATTCCCGGGGAGAAGTCCGCCGCTGCGGTCACCGGTTCCAAGGTGATCGCGCAGATCACGGATTACGGCGGACCGGGGAAAAGCCCGGAGGGACGGGTGACGGAGATCCTTGGTCACATCAGCGATCCGGGGGTGGACATCCTTTCTATTGTGAAGAGCTGCGGGATCCCTGACAGCTTTCCGGAGGAGGCGCTGCGGCAGGCGCAGGAGGCAGCCGCGGACAGGAACTCCTTTTCGGAGGAGCTTATCAGCCGTCTGGATCTGAGAGACCTTCCCATGGTGACCATAGACGGAGAGGATGCGAAGGATCTGGATGACGCCGTGAGCCTGTACCGGAAGGAAGGGCAGTATCATCTTGGCGTGCATATCGCTGACGTGTCCCATTATGTGAGGGAGGATTCCGCTCTGGACAGGGAAGCGCTCCGGCGCGGCACCAGCGTGTATCTGGCGGACCGGGTCATCCCCATGCTTCCCCGGATGCTTTCCAACGGCGTCTGTTCCCTGAATGCCGGGGAGGACAGGCTGGCGCTCAGCTGTATGATGACGCTGAACGGACAGGGAGAGGTGACGGATTATACCATTGCCCCGTCCGTGATCCGGGTGAAGGAGCGGATGACCTATACCTGTGTGGCGGCGATCCTGGAAAAGGACGATCCGGAGGAATCTGCCCGCTATGAAAGCCTGGTTCCCATGCTCCGGGACATGGCCCGGCTTTCCGGCCTGATCCGGGAGCGAAGACATCGGAGAGGAGCCGTGGACTTTGATTTCCCGGAGAGCCGGATCCGGCTGGATGAGAACGGCCGTCCGGCGGAGATCCTGCCGCAGCAGCGCAATACGGCCACCCGGCTGATCGAGGATTTCATGCTTCTGGCAAATGAAACGGTGGCGCAGCATTTTTACTGGCTGCAGACGCCCTTCCTGTATCGTACCCACGAGACGCCGGAGCAGGATAAGATGCGCTCTCTTGCGGCTTTTGTGCACAGCCTGGGCTATTCCATGAAGGTCGGTCAGGAGGAGATCCATCCGAAGGAGCTGCAGAAGCTTCTGGAACGGGCGGAAGGGACGCCGGAGGAAAATCTGATCGGGCGGCTTACTTTAAGAAGCATGAAACGGGCGCATTATACCACCCGCTGTGAAGGCCATTTCGGACTGGCGAGCCGGTTTTACTGCCATTTTACTTCTCCGATCCGCAGATATCCGGATCTGCAGATCCACCGCATCATCAAGGAACAGCTTTCCGGCCGTCTGGATGAAGAACGCACGGCCCATTATGAGTCCATCCTGGAGGATGTGGCGAAGCAGACCAGCAGGACGGAGCGCCGGGCGGATGAAGCGGAACGGGAGGCCCGGAAGCTGAAGATGACGGAATATATGGAGCAGCACATCGGCGAGGTATATGAGGGCATCATTTCAGGGATCACATCCTGGGGGCTCTACGTGGAGCTTCCCAATACGGTGGAGGGACTTCTGCATGTATCGTCTCTGCCCGGGGATTTTTTTGAATATGACGAGGCAGCCTGTGAAATGCGGGGAACGAAAACCGGCGTCTGCTACCGGATGGGCGGGCGGATCCGGGTGAAGGTCAGATTCGCGGACCGTTTTACCAGAAGTATTGATTTCATACCGGCGGACGACGAAGCCGGATAAGGGACGCCGCCATGCGGGCGGCAGAATGGTGGATTTATGGCAAAGGAAGCGCAGAAGCTTATCGCAAACAACAAAAAGGCATACCACGATTATTTTGTGGAAGAGAAATACGAAGCGGGGCTCGTGCTGCACGGCACAGAGGTGAAGTCCCTGCGGATGGGAAAATGCAGCATCAAGGAAGCCTTTGTTTCCATCGACAGGGGCGAAGCCTGGGTGAACGGCATGCATATCAGTCCCTATGAAAAGGGGAATATCTTCAATAAGGACCCGCTGCGCACCAGAAAGCTTCTCCTGCATAAGACGGAGATCGCGAAGCTGGCCGGAAAGGCGGCGGAACGCGGCTATACCCTGATGCCCCTTCAGGTTTATTTCAAAAACGGAAGGGCGAAGATGGAGGTGGGACTCTGCCGCGGCAAAAAGCTGTACGACAAGCGGCAGGATATCGCAAAGAAGGACATGCGCAGGGAAACGGAACGGGAATTCAAGGTGAAAAATCTCTGATTGACTTTCCCCGGACGCCTGTGTATAATGGTTTACACAAAAATCAGGGCCAGTCAAGGTTTCGACAGGGGCTTTGAAGCTGGAGAAGCTACCCGCAGGTGATGCGTCAAATCACAAACCTAAATATAAACGCTGAAGACAACACTTTAGCTTACGCTGCTGCTTAAAGCGGCGTTGTCCGATCCGGGGCACCTGCACTCCGGAACCCGGGCATCGACGATGCAGGAAACGACACAGGCAAAGCTTTGAGCCTGCGGGCGTAATATGAAGCTACTGAAACCGCGGGGATGTCAGTTTCCGCGCGGCGGAGGGAATGGAAGAGGCGAAAGCCTCTTCGGCAAGAACTGACTACGGTAGTAGAAGGACAGGGGATGGGCTTTTGGACACGGGTTCGACTCCCGTCTGGTCCATTTTTATCAGAATGCCTGAAAATACGCTGTTTTCGGGCATTCTTTTTTATATTTCCGATATGGCTTTCAGGAGACCAGGCTCCGTGAGGACGGAGCCTGGAGAAGTTCTTATTTTCCGAAAAGCCGGCGGCGTTTGTTTTCTATCTCGTCTTTCCGCTTCTGCGTGGCCGCCGGGTCCGCCCGGTAGCGGCCGCCCTGCGAGGCAAGTACGTCTCCCTCCCGGATCCCGGCGGGAAGCCGGTCCGTCGGAATGCGGATCATACTTCTGTCCTCCTGCTCGCAGACGGCATACCCTTCCTCCAGCCGGTCCACGATGAGCCTGCCTTCGATCTGTTCCCTTTCGTTCTTTCTTTCCTGCATTCTCTGATCCTCCTTTGCGGTATCTGAAGCTGCCGGGTTAGGGATTGCACTGCCCGCAGGGACTGTATCCCATTCCGATCGCCTCGTCTCTGGTTCCTTCAAAACGGATCCGGTTCTCTTCTTTCATCTGTGTTACGGACGGACAGTCCGGGATGTGGAACTTCATGGTGTTCCGGTTCAGCACATAGGAAACCGCCGGCGCTTCCTGCGGGGAAGCGGAAGGCTCCCGGGAAGAACCGGAGAGCTCCGGCGCGCTGCTCCATGAGATGGAAGTGCCGTCGGAAGCGGCGACGACAGTGCCCTGTTCATCCGTCCGGAAGACGGACACGCCCGCCGCATGCAGGCGGTCCAGCGTTTCCTGATGCGGATGGCCGTAGCTGTTGTCCTTCCCGCAGGATATGACGGCATAATCCGGGTCCACCGCGTCAAGGAAGCCGGCGCAGGTGGAGGTGGAGCTGCCGTGATGGCCTGCCTTCAGCACGTCGGCCTTCAGGGGAAGGCCGCTTTGCACCATGGCTTCTTCAGAGACGCTTTCCGCGTCGCCGCACAGGACGAAGGCAGTGGAGCCGTAAACCAGGCGGATCCCCACGGACAGGTTATTGAGGTCGCCGACTTCCGCCGCCTCCGCCGCAATCTCCGCAGAGGGAGACAGAATGGTAAAAGAAGCGTCTCCAAGAGAAAAAACGTCGCCCTGCCGGGGGGAGGTGACCGTCAGATCCTTTTCCAGCAGCGCGTCCAGTACGTCCTCATAGGTCCGGGTGGTATGGGATACGTCCGGCATGATGACCGTCCCGATATCAAAGGAGAGGATCACGTCGTCCAGCCCGCCAATATGATCCTCATGGGGATGGGTCCCGATCAGATAATCCAGTTTTGTCAGGTTCAGCGAACGGAGATAGTCCGTAACCGTGCCGCCGTTTTCGTTGGTCCCCGCGTCCACCAGCATGGCATGCTCTCCCGCTTGGATCAGGATGGAATCGCCCTGCCCCACATCGATGAAGTGCACCCGCAGATAGCCGTCGGATCCGGAAAACTCCGGCAGAGCGGCGACGGTCTCCCGGGACTGCTGCCAGTCCCCGCTTTCCTCCGGCAGAAGATCTGCCCAGGCAGACGGGTCAGAACAGCCGGAGAGCAGGACAGCCTGAAGAAACAGCAGGGCCGCGCAGCAGATCCCGGCCCTGCGGAAAAAGGAAGCGGTTAAACATTTCAGTCGTTTCATTTTCGCAGATTACCTCCTGCATCCTATCATAACGCAGATGCTCCGGAAAGAAAAGAAAAAAATCGAACATCTGTACTTTTTTATATGAAATTTATAAGAAATTTCGTCCCTTTTCATTGCATTCTGTGCGGCGTGCGGTAAAATAAGGAATAAAGCCGGTTTTTGCGGCTTTCCAAAAAAATACGCCGTGTCCGGCGGCGGAAAGAGACCGCGGCGCAGAACGCATGGCGCCCGCTTTTCCGGGCGGGTGCTTCCGCAGAGGAAAAAGCGTTTTATGACGTCCGGTATGGAGGGTAAGTGTGAATAATATAAGAGAAAAGCTGATACGATTTATGCAGGGAAGATATGGGACGGACCAGTTTTCCCGCTTCCTTCTTGGGGTGGCCGTGGCCTGTCTGGTGCTGTCGCTGTTCATACATAGCCGGATCTGGTCGCTTCTCATCCTGCTTCTGATCGTGTACTGTTATTTCCGGATGTTTTCCAGGAATATTCAGAAGCGGTATGCGGAAAATCAGAAGTATCTGCAGCTGACGGGCGTGCTGCGCCGGAAATGGGCTGTTTTCCTGAGAGACTGGAAGGACAGGAAAACCCATCGGATCTATAAGTGCCCGGGCTGCGGACAGAAGATCCGGATCCCGAGAGGTCATGGCAAGGTGGAGATTCGCTGCCCGAAGTGCAGGACCCAGTTCATCAGGAAGAGCTGAGACCGCGCCGTTTCAGGAAGAATGCCGCGGGCGGCAGAACAGAGGAAGATATGTTCGGATATATTATCGTAAACAGGCAGGAACTGAAGCTTCGGGAGCTGGATCTGTACCAGTCCTGGTACTGCGGCCTGTGCAGAAAGCTGAAGGAAAAATACGGCGTCAGGGGACAGCTCACGCTCACCTATGATATGACCTTTCTGATCCTGCTGCTTTCCGGGCTGTATGAGGCGGAGGAAGAAACCGCTCTCATCCGGTGTGTGGCTCATCCGCTGGGAAAGCATGCGGCAAGAAGCAGCCGCTTTACCGGATACGCGGCGGATATGAACATCCTTCTTACCTATTATCAGTGCATGGACGACTGGAGAGATGAGAAAAAGGTGCTGAAAAGGGGGTATGCGGGGCTTCTGAAGCGCTCCTGCGTCAGAGTGGAGAAGGCTTATCCCGAAAAGGCGCAGGCTGTCAGGAACGGGCTGCTTCAGCTTCAGGAATATGAAAGAGCAGGAGCAAAAGACCTTGACATGCCTGCGGGGTGCTTTGGTAATATAATGGCGGAGATATTCGCCTGCCGGAAGGATGAATGGGAGGAGACGCTCAGGATCATGGGCTTTTTCCTGGGAAAGTTCATCTACCTTCTGGATGCCTACGAGGATGTGGAGAAGGATGAAAAGAACGGCTGCTATAATCCCTTCGCTTCCCGTAGGGGGGAAGCGGGCTTCGACGACGAGGTATCCGGGATCCTCAGAATGATGATGGCCGAATGCTCCAGGGCTTTTGAAAAGCTCCCGATTCTGGAAAATACGGACATTCTGCGCAATATCCTTTATTCCGGCGTGTGGTGCCGGTTTGAGAGCGTGCGTGCCCGGAGAAAGGAAAAGCAGGAAAATGCGTGACCCATATCAGGTGCTCGGCGTGTCCCGGGACGCGTCGGACGAGGAGATCAAAAA
>CALWGL010000166.1 GCA_944380025.1 uncultured Lachnospiraceae bacterium | reverse complement strand
GACGCTTCGGCGCAAATCCTGATTGAAAAATGCGCTACCTGGCGCATTTTTCAATCTTACCTCCATGCCTCAGCGCTTCCGTCAGGCAGCCGCCGCACCTCATCCGGCCGCTTCGTCTCATCCGGCCGCCGCACCTCATCCGGCCGCGTACCTCATCCGGCCTTCGCCTGCTCCTCCTCCCAGCCCTTGCACACATCCACCCATTCCTTCGAGCCGGAATATTCCTCCAGCTCCCGCAGGGTCAGTTCGATGGCGCTGCTGCTGCTTCCGCAGGCAGGGAATACGGTGGCAAAGCGCTTCAGAGACTCGTCCAGATAGATCTTCACCCCGTCGTTTACCGCGAACGGACAGACGCCGCCCACCGCGTGGCCGATCCTTTCCTCCACCTCCGCGGCCGGGATCATCTTCGCTTTCATGCCGAAGCGGGCCTTATATTTGGCATTGTCCACCTTCGCGTCTCCCGCCGCGACGATCAGGACACAGTCCTCTCCCTGACAGAAGGAAAGCGTCTTTGCGATCCGCTTTCCCTCGCAGCAAAGCGCCTGGGCTGCCAGCTCCACCGTAGCGCTGGAGACCTCAAATTCCCGGATCCGGTCCTGCGCGTTCCACTTTTTCAGATATTCTCTCACTTTTTCAATCGCCATTTTTACCTCCATGACGGAGCGTTTTACACGGATGCTCGCGTCCCTTTTCTCTTTTCCCTGCCAGCCAGGCTTCCATGTGCTTTCCGGCCTCTGCGAACTGTTCCCGGGTCAGCGGGTTTTCAGAGCGGAAGGAAAGCAGCCGCTCCAGACAGCCCTGCTCCTCCACGATCCTCAGGCTGATCGGAAAGACCAGCTCATATACCAGGGAAACATGGCCGATCAGATGATCCGCCGCCGTTTTCTTCAGACTCCGGAGCACCGCATGCTCTTCATAAAAGGCAGCCATCACCTCCGGAGAAACCTGACAGCTTCGCAGCTCCTGCGCGGATACGTTATAAATCTCCTCCGGCGGAAAATCCACATTTACCTTCAGGATATCGATCTTATCCGCATCCCTGAGAATATTGCAGAACCGGGCCGTCCTCTCATCCAGCCCCTCCGGGATCCGGTAGGCGCTGTGCCAGGCGACCGCCGTACGGATCTGCGCATCCTCCGACGGGTCGGCGGCAAAAGAACGGATGCCTCCCGTCTCCGCGGCTTCGCTCCCGAACAGAAGCTGCGCGCCATACTGCGCATGATCGATGGATTCCGCATCGATAAAGGTGCCGTAGCGCCTCAGCTGCTCAAAGCGGCCCACATCGTGCAGAAGGCCGATCAGCCAGGCCAGATCCGTTTCCTCCTCCGGCATCCCGAGGGACCTGGCAATGGTCTCGCAGAGCCGCGCCACCCGCCAGGTATGTTCGATCTTCAGGCGCACCTTTTCATCCTGCGCATCATAGCGCGCCGTATACTTTTCAAAGGCCTCCGAAGCCTGCTTTCTGTCAATTTTCATGTTCACCTCCGGGAACCGCCGGCCTCTGCCGGCCTGTCCGTTTCCTAATATATAATAAGAAAAGTTTTCCGTCAATCCCGCGCTGCAGCCATCGCTGCCGCATAACAGCCGGATGCTTCCTTCCTGTACGTTTTTGTACGGTCTGCGCAGTAAATGCGCAGACCTGTCTGAACCGTAACCCGGAAAGTTGCCTCACTTCGCGCCATTCGGAAATCTTTACAAATCTTTAGGTTCTTCCCCCTCTTTCCTTTAGGCTGCTCCCGTATGATCCTTTTATAGATCAGAACATTTCCCAGCAAAAGAAAGCGAGGTTCCTTCTGTGACGATTGGTATTTTAACTCTTCTGTTCCTCCTGATCAGTCTCGTCAGTCTGATCGGCATCCTGCTCCTTTTTCTGTGGAAGGACGGCCCGGGCAGGGAAACCCTGTTTTACCTGCTGGCTGTCTGGGGACTTCTGATCGCCGTCTGCGGCATCACAAGCCTTCCGTCCAATTTTACCCTTTCCCGCTCTGTCAGCTTCTCCTTCGGCCTTCTTTCCGCCGCAGGCCTGTTCTGGCACAGAAATGTGGAACAGCGGGCGGCAGACTCCGATGCAGCAAAAAAGGGCGGCAGGACCGTATCCTTCCTTCTCGTTTCCGCTTCCATCCTTCTCGGCATCCTGAAGCTGTACGGCCTGGTATAGAAGTCCCGTCAACGACAAAATAATACAAAAACAAAACAAGAAAATACATTTCATTTTCCCCCTGATTTTCTATGATATATGGACAGGAAACGATTCCGGGAAAGCCATTTTCCGTAAAAACAGCTCAGGGAGGGATTGTATTTTTATGACGCCGATGAAGTGGTTTTACTCGTTTATCAGGCCTTACCGCCCACGGATCTTTCTGGGGCTGGTCCTGGTCACCTTTCTGGCGGCTCTCGCCATCATCAACCCCGTGGTCAGCGGCCATGTGGTGGACGATGTGATCAGCGGAGGGCAGTATGAGAAGCTGCCCATGCTGGTGGGGATCCTGCTGCTCGTCACCGCGGCAAGAAGCGTGCTGCGCTTCTTCGTTCCCTACAATTTCGAGATCTGCTCACAGGGCGTCCTCTATAAAATGAGGGACGCGGTATACCGCAAGCTCCTGCTGGAGGATTTCGCCTTCTATAACCGCAACCGCACCGGTGACCTGATGAGCCGCCAGACGGGCGATATGGACGCCATCCGGCATTTCGTTGCGAACATCATCTATTCCATTTATGAAAACGTGCTCTATTTCTGCTTCGCGCTGATCATGGTCTTCACCATCAACACGAAGCTGGCTCTGTGCATGCTGTGCATCCTGCCCTTTACGGTGTTCTTCACCATCTCGCAGTTCCGGCATGTGAAGCCGGCCTTCCAGAACATCCGCAACCGCTTCTCCAGCCTGAACGCCTTCGTACAGGAAAACATCAGCGGAAACCGGGTGGTCAAGGCATTCGCGAAGGAAGATTTTGAGAAAGAAAAATTTGATAAGGAAAACGACGCCTACCGGGAGGCGGAGCTGGGCGCGGCAGCCATCTGGTCCAAATACGTGCCGGTCTTCGAATTTTTCTCCAACATCCTCACCGTCGTTCTCATCCTGCTGGGCGGCCTGATGGCCATCCGGGGCGAGATCACGCTGGGAAGTCTGGTCACGGTGAACGGCTACCTGTGGATGCTGAACAACCCCTTACGTATGGCGGGCTGGTTCATCAACGACGTGCAGCGCTTCATCACCTCCGTGGAAAAGATCTACGCCACCTTCTCGGAGAACCCGAACGTTTTTGACCCGGAAAACGCGGTGAAGAAAAAGCGCCTCAAAGGAAGCGTGGAATTTAAAAACGTATCCTATCAGGCGGAGGATGCCCGGGACGTGGACATCATACGCAATGTAAGCTTTTCCGTAAAGCCCGGCCAGACGGTGGGAATCCTTGGCCCCACGGGGTCCGGAAAATCCACCATCATGAACCTGCTCTGCCGCTTCTATGACGCGACGGAGGGCGAGGTGCTCGTAGACGGCGTCAACGTGAAGGACATGGATCTGTACGATCTGCGCGACAACATCGGAATGGCCATGCAGGATGTGTTCCTCTTCTCGGATACCATCGAGGGAAACATCGCCTACGGCCGCCCCGACTGTCCGTTTGAGAAGGTAAAGCAGGCCGCCATCGCCGCAGACGCCAATCATTTCATCCAGGCCATGCCGGAAGGCTACGATACCATCGTGGGCGAACGGGGCGTGGGACTCTCCGGCGGACAGAAGCAGAGGATCTCCCTTGCCAGAGCCCTGCTCAAGGATCCCGCCATCCTGATCCTGGACGACACCACTTCGGCGGTGGACATGGAAACGGAAACCTACATCCAGAAGCAGTTAAAAAATCTGGAAGGAGCGCATACCATCTTCATCGTGGCCTACCGCATCTCCTCTCTGAAGGACGCGGACCAGATCCTGGTCCTGGATCACGGACGGATCGCCGAGCGGGGGACCCACGAGGAGCTGCTCAGGCAGAACGGATATTATGCCCGCGTCTTCGAGCATCAGTACCATACGGATGCGAAAAAGGCGGCGGAAGCCTATGAACAGGCCGCAAAGGCGGCCGGAAGGGAGGGAAGATAAATGGCACGCAACAAATATGATGTGGATGAGATCTATGAAGAGCATTTTGACCTGGGACAGCTGAAGCGTCTGGGCCGTTATGTCCTCCCCTATAAAAAGGACATGATCATCGCCGCGGTGCTCATGCTTTCCTCCAGCGCCGCCACCATGCTGATTCCCCGCTTCTTCATGACGGTCATGAATGATATGATCCCCAATAAGGACGTACAGGGCCTGCTGCGCATCAGCCTGCTGACGCTCTTAGTCATCCTGTACTCTGTTTTCGCCCTGAAGATCAAGATCAAGATCACCAACCGGGTGGGACAGACCGTCATCCATGAGCTGAGAAACGACATCTTCTGGCATCTGCAGGAGCTGCCCTTCTCCTATTACGACGACCGGCCCCACGGCAAGATCCAGGTGCGCGTGGTCAATTATGTGAACAACTTAAGCGACCTGCTTTCCAACGGTCTTTTGAACACCATCACCGACCTGTGCAGCCTGATCTTCATCATCTTCTTCATGCTGTCCATCAACGTGAAGCTGACCCTGATGTGCATGTGCGGCCTGCCCGTACTCGCCCTCTTCGCCGTCGTCATCAAGAAAAGACAGCACCGGGCCTGGCAGATCCAGAGCAACAAGCAGTCCAACCTGAACGCCTATATCGCGGAAAGCATCAACGGCATCCGCGTGACCCAGTCCTTCGTCCGCGAACAGGAAAACAGCGGTATCTTCAACCGTCTGAGCGACGGCTACCGCCAGGCATGGATGAAGGCCGTGCGCTTCAACTTCATGATGGGACCCACCGTGGACGTGATCTCCGCCGTGACCACCGCTTTCCTGTATGTGGCCATTGTGGATATGGCGATGAACGGCGGCGCGGCCTCCGTGGGCGTGCTGGTAGCCTTTACCGGATACATCAGCCGGTTCTGGTCTCCCATCACCACCCTGGCGAATTTCTACAATTCGCTGCTCACCGCCATCTCCTATCTGGAGCGTATTTTTGAGACCATCGATACGCCGGTCGCCGTAAAGGACGCTCCCGACGCGAAGGAAATGCCTCCCATCACCGGGGAAGTCCGCTTCGACCACGTTTCCTTCTCCTATGAGGAAGGCATCAAGACCCTGGACGACGTGAGCTTCACCGCCATGCCCGGCGAATCCTTCGCCATCGTGGGACCCACCGGCGCGGGCAAGACCACCATCGTCAACCTGCTGAGCCGTTTCTACAACATCGGAAGCGGCCGGATCACCATAGACGGCGTAGATATCTCGAAGGTGACCCTGCACTCCCTGCGCACCCAGATGGGCGTCATGATGCAGGACAGCTTCATCTTCTCCGGCACCATCATGGACAACATCCGCTACGGCAACCGCACCGCCACGGACGAGGAGGTCATCCAGGCGGCCAAAACCGTCTGCGCGCATGATTTCATCATGCAGATGGAAAACGGCTATTACACCCAGGTAAACGAACGCGGAAGCCGCCTGTCCGCCGGACAGAGGCAGCTCATCTCCTTCGCCCGCGCCCTGCTGGCCGACCCCAGGATCCTGATCCTGGACGAGGCCACCTCAAGCATCGACACGGAAACGGAGATCATCCTCCAGAAGGGCTTAAACGAGCTCCTGAAAGGAAGGACCTCATTCATCATCGCCCACCGTCTCTCCACCATCCAGAACTGCACCCGCATCCTCTATGTGGATAAGGGTAAGATCCAGGAGAGCGGAAGCCATGACGAGCTGCTGGCCCGCAAAGGAGCCTACTACCACCTGTACATGTCCCAGTACAGCTTCATGAAGAATGCCGACGAGCTGGCAGCGGAAACGAAAGCAGCCGCCGGTGACCCGAATGACCGGGCCGCGGCGCCTGCCTGCAGCTGATCGCTTTTATCGCTCCGGCTGCTGTATCAGAGCCAGAAAAATATTCCCATTTCAGATTCCCGCGCCCGGAAGGCCCCTTTCCTTCCGGGCGCGGGCTGTTTTTACCATCCGGAATACGGAATCCTTATACGTTCTGTTTGTATGCACGGTTTCCTTCATGGCAGGTCCCTTTCCCGCACGGCGGAGTACGCGTGCCGGCAGGAAGCTCCGATACGGTTAAAAATAAAAATCTGCATTGTATAACCGTACAAAATGTACGGTTCAAAATCCATTTTTTCATTTCTAACCGTATATGAACAGAAGGGGCTTCCAATCGGCCTTCCGTCTCGATATGTTGAGAAGGTATCGCATGGTATCACATTCTGGCTCCTGCTGATCTTATCCGCGGGCGTATGTCCAATCACCTGTAATATTTTACGCGGCTTGTACATTTTTTCTTTCCAGTACTGCGGTCGGTGCCATACCGGAGACGCGTTATTCCATATCAGATCATAGAGCAGTCCGTTAACGGCGTCAACCACCGCATCCGCATCATGATATATGGAGGCTTTTACGGTACTTCTTACAAAATCATCCCGTAAGCCGCCATGGCAGAACATTTCCATAGCACCAGAGCGTATCCGGGTATTCTTCTGCGAATGCAATGGCCGCGTCAAAAGTCCGTACATACAGTTCAATGTTATATTCACTGTGCCAGTCATCCGGAATGTCCATAAGACAGACCGCCTGATCGGCAATTCCACTCTTCATGAGCCGGGCGGGATATGGTAATCAAAAGCATTACCGGTCCAAGCATGGTCAGCAGAATTCTCAGGGCTACTCTTTCGTCCCCGTCCCAAAAGAATATTTGCTGCCTTTCTGTCAGGCAAAATACGTCCGGCAAAATTCGATCAGATACCCGGTATCAAACGCTCCCGCCGTCTCAAAGGCGGAATGCATGGCAAGCTGCGCCAGTCCGATGTCCGCCGCGGGAATGGATACATGGGCGGAAGAAATATTTCCCAGGGTGCTTCCTCCGGCGATATCCGCGCGGTTGGCAAAATTCTGACAGGGAACGCCCGC
>CALWGL010000165.1 GCA_944380025.1 uncultured Lachnospiraceae bacterium | reverse complement strand
CAGGCGGCGCAGGAGAAGGAAGCTTTTTTCGCAGACGGAAAGAAAATGGGCCTTCTGGCTCTCTGCATGGCGCTCATGGCTCTGATGCGCCATAACGGCCTGTATATCCTGATCCTTCTGATTCCGGTCCTTGCGGCGCTTGCCGGAAAGAGGATGCGGATCCGGGCCGCGCTTTTCGGCTTTGCCGCCCTGCTTCTTTCGCTGGGAGCGAGCGCGGGGCTGAAGACGGTGTTCCATGCGCAGGATTCGGAAAACCAGGAGATGCTCACCGTCCCGATCCAGCAGCTGGCCAGGACCTGGACGCTGAGTCCGGAGGCTTTTACGCGGGAAGAGGAGGAAGGCCTGTTTTCCTATCTTCCGGAGGAAGCGCTTCTGCGCTATGCGCCAAAGCTCAGCGACAGCGTGAAGATCGCCTTTGACAACGAAGCCTATGCCGCGGACAGCGCCTCCTTCTGGAAGCTCTGGCTGAACGTGGGGAAAAAGGCGCCCGCATCCTATCTGAACGCCTGGCTGCTCACCTCCTACGGCTTCTGGTATCCGGACGCGGTGCTGGACTGCTATGAGGGCAACACGGTGTTTACGTTCACCTATGGGGAAAGCTCCTATTTCGGCTATGAAACGGAGCTTCCGGGGCAGCGGAAAAGCCTCCTTCCCTGGCTGGACGGCCTGTTTCGGAGGATGAGCCTGGAGCTGTTCCAGCAGCGGATCCCGGTTCTGTCCATGCTGTTCTCGCCGGGCTTTCTGTTCTGGATCTACGCGGCGGGAGCGGGCTTTCTTATCAGAAACCGGGATATCCGGACGGCCGCGGCCTTCCTTCCGGCGGGGCTGAACTGGCTGACCGTCCTGCTTGGACCCGCCAGCCTGGTGCGCTATGTGCTGATCTTCTGGTTCGCGCTGCCGGTCCTGGCACTTGTTGTAAGCCGGGGGAAAGTATGCTATACTAGTACGGCGATGTCGGAAAAAGGATAGAAAATACATCATGAACAGAAAGCTGAAGAAAAGCCGGGCAATCGAATATGCGATTCTGTGCTGGGCGGTGATATTGATCCTGCTTGTGGGCCCCGCGGGGATCCTGGACGGCGTCCGGACGGTGGCGGGAGATCAGAGGACGGCCGGATGGACGGAAGGCGTTGGAGCAGACGACCGCATCCAGCAGGTTTTCATCGCGGACGGCGGATATCTGGAAAGCGTCAGTATATTCGCGGAAAGCGATCTGTCCCGGAAGGTGGTCAATTTTTCCGTTTCCAACGATCTGGGAGAGACGCTGTTTTCCCGGAACGTGGCGCTGGATGCCTACAGCGCGCCGGGATTCTTTACCATTCCGGTAGAATTTCAGACAGAGGCGGGAAGAGCCTATGTCTGGCAGATCAGCCATCCGGAGGAGGAGCTGGTTCTGGGATGGCAGAATACCGGTGAATCGGGGCTGACGGTTTACGGCAATTATTATCTGGTAAGAGAAGGCGAGACGCAGGAGCAGGTGGGGAAGAACATCCTCATGCGCTTTACCTACGCGGATCCCTTAAGTCTTCCGGCAAAGGCCGGGCTGACGGCAGGGATCGCCCTGCTCGCCGGCTTTTTTGTGCTGCTTACGGAAAATGCGGCGAGGAGAGGCGGAAAGCACCGGGAGGTCAGGGTACAGTGGCTGTTCCGGGCAGTGGGCAACCCGCTGATCGCGGCGGGAACGGCAGTCTGGCTTGCCGCCGTGCTGATCTTCGATCATTACGGGGGCGCACGGGAAGATAAGATGGTGTACTGCGCCGGGATCCTCGTTATGGCGGCGCTTCTTTTCTATGCGGTGAATGCGAAGCGGGACGATATCCGTCCTCTGAGCCTTACCGTGCGGGAAAACCTGCTGGATAAGGGAATGGACACCCTGCAGACGGTCTTCTGGGCAGGCGCGCTCTGGGGCTGCATCGATTACATGAACGCGATGTATAATATGCAGCAGGCCTATGCCTATCGGAAGGTGCTGATCTTTCTGGGGCTGGTGCTGCTTTCCATGTGTGAAAAGAAGGCGCTTTTTTCTGTATGGAACCTGATCTGGACCGTGATCGCGGCGGCGGCCGGCGTGTTTTACTGGCTGCAGTACCGCGGCGTGCCGGAGCAGGACAGGCTGGCGCAGCAGAACGCCGTCCTGTTCGTGATCGCCGGCCTGGTGCTGATCCAGCTGGTCCTGATCTTTGTGAAAAAAAAGGCGGAATGGCGGAAGCTTTCCCCGGTTTACAGCGGGCTGCTTGCCGGTTTCCTGGCGCTTCTGATCCTGTTTCGCAATACCAGGGGCTGGCCCGTCTATCTGGCGGCGGCCTTCGGCCTTCTGTATCTGTTTTATCTTGCCTGGGAGAGAAAAGAACGGTTCTGCGCGATCTTCTGCAACGGGATCATCCTGAATTTTGTCTGCGCCCTGATCTTCGCGGCGGCAAGACGGCCGTTTCGGACCTGGTATTTTTACCGCTATAATTTCGTGTTCCACACGGTGACGGTGACGGCCTGTTACCTGACGCTGGTGCTCGCGGCCCTTCTGGTGCGGCTCCTGATGCGTTATCACCGTTCCCATAAGCTTTATGCCTGGTGGGGGACCGGCCTTCTGTTCGGCATGGCGGCTTCCCTGCTGATCCTCACCCTGTCCCGGACAGGCTATCTGGCCGCGGGCGTGATGGGGCTTGTGATCTGGCTGTTCGTATCCCTCTTCTGCTACCGGGAGCGGGCGGGCGCCTTTTTTGCCAAAACGGGGATCCTGGTCCTGATCGTGCTGGCAGCTTTTCCGGTGACCTATTCGGCGGTGCGGCTGATCCCTCCGCTGTATGACGATCCCTATCTCTTCGAGCTGGAGGCGGAGCCGGCGGAATGGGCCATCCACAAGGGGGACCGGGCCGATTCCGAGAACTATATCACCTTCTCCCGGTTTGCCTACTGCTTTGACGGAAAGATCTTCGGCGACGAGCACCGGGTGCTGCGTGAATTCGTGGATATCTTTATGGCGCTGGCGGATACGCCCGCCGTCGTTTCGGAAGCAGCCGATGCGTCCGGTACGGGCGGCGCGGACGGGGCCGGGCCTGCCGGTACGCAGACGGCTGTCCCGGCCGTGAAAGAGGCGTTCGCCCTGACCGCGTCGGCGGATGAGACGGCCGGGAGCCCGGCGGAGGCCGCGCAGGCTGACGGCGTGCAGGCGTCGGAGGAGGCCGCGCAGGCTGCGGGCCAGGCGGATGCCGGGGAGTCTTCCGGGCCTGCGGAGGAGGAAGAGGGCGGCGATATTTCCAACGGCCGTCTGGCCCTGTTCCGGAAGTATATCGCCCAGTGGAACCTGACGGGACACGAGCTGATGGGCGTTCCTCTGGAGGACGGGAGCCTGTCCGTCCATGCCCACAACACCTATCTGCAGGTGATCCACGATCACGGGCTGATCACCGGAGCGGTGTTCATTCTTCTGGGCATCGGGACTCTGGTGCAGATGCTGCGCTACGCGTATCATCATCTGTACCGGATGCGCAGGAGACAGGAGAAGCGGGATGAATACGCGGCGCTTCCGCTGGCCGTTTTTGTGGCCTTCGCCGCCGCGGGCCTGGTGGAATGGCTGTTCCATCCCTGCAATCCCATGGGCTTTGCCCTCATGGCCGTGCTGGCTCCGCTTCTGATTTTTAAAAGAAAAGAGAAATAGACGCAATGCGGGAAAAAGAGAAAACGAAGAAAAGATATTTCAATTATCAGCTTTTTTACCGGAGAACGGCGCTGATCCTGTATGATATCCTGAGCATTACCGCGTCCAGCTTCCTGGCGCTGCTTCTGCGCTACGACATGCATGTGGACGCCATTCCGGACGAGTTCCTCCTTCCCGTCCGGAATTTCCTGCCGCTCAATATCCTGCTGACGCTGGCGATCTTCTATTTCTTCCGTCTGTACCACAGCCTGTGGGCCTTCGCGGGGGAAAACGAGATGCAGAATCTGGTGATCGCCTGCTTCCTGTCCGCCATCGTATCAGGCGTGGGTCTGAACCTGTTCAAGATCTCCGGACAGCCGGTGCCGGACAGCTACTACTTCATGTATCTGTTCCTGCTGATCACCTTCCTGTTCAGCAGCCGTTTTTCCTACCGGTTTCTCAGAAGCCGCAAGCATCGGATCCAGAACAGGAAGAACAACATCTCCGTCATGATCATCGGAGCCGGGGAAGCGGGGAACGCCCTGATCAAGGAGATCGTCACCAGCAACTACAGCACCATGGTGATCCGCTGCATCATCGACGACGATAAGCAGAAATGGGGCCAGTTCATCCAGGGCATCAAGGTGGTGGGCGGCCGGGATAAGATCATTGAATCCGCTGATCTTTACGATATCGACGAGATCTTCGTCGCGATCCCGTCCGCGCCCCGTTCCGTGATCCGGGATATCCTGGATATCTGTAAGGAAACCAGCTGCAAGCTGCGTTCCCTGCCGGGCATGTATCAGCTGGTCAACGGCGAGGTGAGCGTGAGCAAGCTGCGGGACGTGGAGGTGGAGGATCTGCTGGGCAGGGAACCCATCCGCGTGGACCTGGATTCCATCCTGGGTTATGTGCAGAACAAGGTGGTCATGGTCACGGGGGGCGGCGGCTCCATCGGAAGCGAGCTGTGCCGCCAGATCGCCACGCATAAACCGGCGCGGCTGGTCATTGTGGATATTTATGAAAATAACGCTTATGATATCCAGCAGGAGCTGCTGCAGAACCATCCGGATCTGCAGCTTGTGGTGCTGATCGCCTCCGTGCGCAACACGAAGCGGATGAACGCCATTTTTGCCGAATATCATCCCGATATCGTGTATCACGCGGCGGCGCACAAGCATGTGCCCCTGATGGAGACAAGCCCCAACGAGGCCATTAAAAACAACGTGTTCGGAACCTGGAAGACAGCCTATGCCGCGGCCAATAACGGCTGCCGCAAATTTGTGATGATCTCCACGGACAAGGCGGTGAACCCCACCAACATCATGGGGGCGAGCAAGCGGATCTGCGAGATGATCATCCAGACCTTCAATAAACACTATGATACGGAATTCGTGGCGGTGCGCTTCGGAAACGTGCTGGGGAGCAACGGGAGCGTGATCCCGCTGTTCAAGAAGCAGATCGCGGCGGGCGGCCCGGTGACCGTCACCCATCCGGATATCATCCGCTATTTCATGACGATCCCGGAGGCGGTTTCCCTGGTGCTTCAGGCGGGGGCCTACGCCAGAGGCGGAGAGATCTTCGTCCTGGATATGGGAGAGCCGGTGAAGATCCTGGATCTGGCCAAAAATCTGATCCGCCTGTCAGGATACAAGGTGGGAGAGGATATCCAGATCGAGTTCACGGGGCTGCGGCCGGGAGAAAAGCTCTATGAGGAGCTCCTGATGGATGAGGAAGGGCTTCAGGATACCGCAAACAAGCTCATCCACATCGGCAGGCCCATCGAGCTGGACGAGGATGAATTTTTTGTCCAGCTGAAAAAGCTGGAGGACGCCTCAAAGGACGAGGTGGAGGACATCCGCCCGCTGGTACAGCAGATCGTCCCCACCTACGTCTATAAGAAGGACGGAAGGACGGTCCGGGCCGGACAGGAAGAAAAACGGACGGGAGGATCAGCGTGAGGATACATCACATCGGCTATCTGGTAAAAAAACTGGAGAAGGCCGCGGAAGAATTTGAAAAGCTGGGCTATGTCCGGCAGGGAGAGGTGACGGACGACACGTACCGGAAGGCGGACATCCTTTTTCTGGAAAAGGACGGCTACGTGGTGGAGCTGGTCAGCCCCAACGCGCCGGACAGCGTGGTCTCCGGGCTGATCAGGACGTATAAGAACGCCCCCTATCACATCTGCTATGCCTGTGAGGATCTGGACGGGGAGATCGAAAGACTCGCCGGGTCCGGCTATGTGCAGATCGACGCTCCCATGCCTGCGCCGGCCATCGGCGGAAGGCGGGTGTGCTTCCTGATGAACCGGTTCGCCGGTATGATCGAGCTTCTGGAGAAAGAGGGCTGAAGCCCGGAAGCGGGAAACGGGTAACAGTTCAGCCTTCGGCAGAACTGTTACGGCATCCGGCCATTCCAATCGCTTCGCGATGGGCCGGATGCTTTCTGCCGATACGTTTTCGTACGGTCTGCGCAGTAAATGCGCAGACCTGGCTGAACTGTTACGGAAGCGGACAGCTCTGCGTATGACGCGGCAGCGCAGGGCTGTGACGGATCGAAAGCCGCACGGAAATGGAGAACGGAAAATGGGAAAAGAAAGAGTCTACCTGTCCTCCCCCACCATGCACGGGGATGAGCAGCGGTTTGTGAACGAAGCTTTTGAGACCAACTGGATCGCGCCTCTCGGTCCCAATGTGAACGCCTTTGAAAAGGAGATGGCGGCCTACACGGGCTGCGGCCACGCGGCGGCGCTGAGCGCCGGGACCGCGGCCATCCATCTGGCCCTGCGCCTGATCGGGATCCGGCCGGGGGACGTGGTGTTTTCCTCCGATCTGACCTTTTCCGCCACCTGCAATCCCATCTGCTATGAGAAGGGAACGCCGGTGTTCATCGACGCGGAGGAGAAGACCTGGAACATGGATCCGGACGCGCTGGAGGCGGCTTTTGAAAAATATCCGGACGCGAAGGCGGTGATCTGCGCCCACCTGTACGGCACTCCCGCGCAGATCGGACGGATCCGTGAGATCTGCGACCGGAAGGGCGTGCCGATAATCGAAGACGCGGCGGAATCCGTGGGCTCCACCTTCCAGGGGAAAATGACGGGGTGCTTCGGCGACATCGGCATCTACTCCTTCAACGGCAACAAGATCATCACCACCTCCGGCGGCGGCATGCTGGTTTCCGCCAATGAGGAATATGTGGACAGGGCCCGGTTCCTTTCCACCCAGGCCAGAGACGCGGCCCGCTACTATCAGCATTCCCAGCTGGGCTTTAATTACCGCATGTCCAACGTGACCGCGGGGATCGGCAGAGGCCAGCTGATGCATATCGAAGAGCATAAGAGGAAAAAGCAGGAGATCTACCGGCAGTACCGGGAGGCCTT
>CALWGL010000164.1 GCA_944380025.1 uncultured Lachnospiraceae bacterium | reverse complement strand
TCGCAAATCCCGTTATCGCAGCGCCGAACTGGAGGTTCGGCGCGCGCGCCTCAGCGTAAAACGCTTCGGCATGGAGGTAAAAATGTCACAGATCGCTGTAAACCATCTGACCTTCGCTTATGAAGGCAGTTTTGACAATATTTTCGAGGACGTGTCCTTTACCATCGACACGGACTGGAAGCTGGGGCTGATCGGGCGCAACGGGAAGGGGAAGACGACCTTTCTGAACCTGCTCCTCGGAAAATATCCCTATGAGGGAAGCATCCGCACTTTTGCGGTTTTCGATTATTTTCCGTATCCGATCACGGAAGAACAGAAAAGTCAGCCCGCCGCGGAGTTCGCGGAGGAGCTGAAGAGCGGCTGCGAGCTGTGGCGCGTGATCTGCGAGCTGGAGCTTCTGCGGGAAAGCGCGGAAATCCTGTACCGGCCCTTCGGGACGCTGAGCCCGGGAGAGCGCACGAAGGTGCTGCTGGCGGTGCTGTTTTCCGGGGAGAATGATTTTCTTCTGATCGACGAGCCCACGAACCATCTGGACCAGGAAGCCAGAGAAACGGTGAAGCGGTATCTGGCGGGAAAGAAGGGCTTTATTCTGGTATCCCATGACAGGGATCTGCTGGACGCCTGCGTGGATCATGTGCTGGTCTTAAACCGTCAGACCATCGAGGTGCAGAGCGGGAATTTTTCCAGCTGGTGGGAAAATAAAAGCCGCAGAGACGCATTTGAGAAAGCGGAAAACGAGAAGCACAGAAAGGAGATCGGAAGGCTCCGGGAGGCGTCCGCGCGGACCGGGCAGTGGGCGGAAAAGAGCGAGCGCAGCAAGATCGGCTTTGACCCGGTAAAGGATCCGGGACATGGCGGAAGAAGAGCCTATATCGGGGAGAGAACCAGGAAGCTGCAGAGCCGCGTGACCCAGATGAAAAAGCGGATCGACCGGGAGATCGAAGAAAAGGAAGGGCTGCTTGTGGATCTGGAGGAGCCGGCGGATCTGAAGCTGATGCCCCTTGTCCATCACAAAAGGGTGCTGGTGAACGTGCGGGACTATTCCCTCCGGTATGCGGACGCGGAAAAAGCGGTTTTTACCGGGCTGACCTTTCAGATTGAACAGGGAGACCGGGCCGCCCTGCACGGGGAAAACGGCTGCGGCAAATCCACGCTGATCAAAAGGATCCTGGAAAAGGCGGGCGCCGGGGAGGCGCTGCCCGTCCGGGAAACGGGCGTCTGCGAAACGGCCTCCGGGCTGGTGATCTCCTATGTGAATCAGGACACCTCGCAGCTGCGGGGAGACATTCCGGCCTTCTGCGAAAGAAGGAATCTGGACCGGAGCCTGTTCTGCGCGATTTTAAGGCAGCTCGATTTTGACCGGGTACAGTTTGTGAAACGGATGGAGGACTACTCGGAAGGACAGAAAAAGAAGGTGCTGCTCGCGGCCAGCCTGCTCACGCCGGCCCACCTGTATGTGTGGGATGAACCCTTTAATTACATCGACGTTTTCTCCCGGATGCAGATCGAAAAGCTGATCCTGGAATACCGCCCCACCATGCTGTTCGTGGAGCACGACGCCAGATTCCGGGAAAACGTGGCGACGAAGATCGTGAATCTGTAAAACGGCCCGACGCGCCCCGGCACTGTAAACCCGTGCCTGGCAGCGGTTTGGCATACAGGGGGCGAGGATCAGAGATTTATGACAAAGAGGATCGGAGCGGCTTATGCTCCGACAAGACGGGAGGTAAATATGGAAAGAAATTACGAGACACAGGATACACAGGAAAAGACGCCGCGGGCCCTTCTTGTCGGCCTGCGGCTGGGAAACGACAGGGATTTTGACGTTTCCATGGAAGAGCTGGGGAGCCTGGCGGAGGCCTGCGGCATGGAGGTGGCCGCCAGGATGGAGCAGAGTCTGCCTTCCCCTACGCCCGCTTACTATATCGGAAGCGGCAAAGTAGCGGAGATTCAGGAGACGGTGGAGCTTCTGGATATCGATTATGTGATTTTTGAGGACGCTCTTTCGCCCTCCCAGCTGAAAAATCTGCAGAAGGAGATCGAAGCCTCGGTGATGGACCGCACCAGCCTGATCCTGGAGATTTTCTCAAGGCGGGCTAAAACCAGAGAAGCCAGGCTGCAGGTGGAATCCGCAAGCCTCCAGTACATGCTGCCGCGGCTTGTGGGAATGCGGGATTCCCTGGGACGGCAGGCGGGAGCCAGCGGAAGCCTGAGCAACAAGGGCTCCGGAGAAAAGCAGATCGAGCTGGACCGCAGAAAAATCGAACGCCGTATCAGCGAGCTGGGCCGGGAGCTGGACGCCATCGAGCACGACCGGGACATCCAGAGGAGAAAGCGCAGCAGATCCGCCCTTCCCCTCGCGGCGCTGGTGGGCTATACCAACGCGGGAAAGTCCACCCTGATGAACCGTCTGCTGACCACCTGCGCGGACATGGCGGGCGGCAGCGTGAAGGAAGAAAAAATGGTCATGGAAAAGGATATGCTGTTCGCGACGCTGGACACCACGGTGCGCAAGATCGAGCCGGGAAACCGGAAGGATTTTCTCCTGTCCGATACGGTGGGCTTCGTCAGCCGCCTGCCCCACGGCCTGATCAAGGCCTTCCGTTCCACTCTGGACGAGGTGCGTTTCGCGGATCTTCTCCTGAATGTGGTGGACGCTTCCGACGAGCGTTTCCGGGAGCAGATGCGCGTGACCGAAGAGACCCTGCGGGAGCTGGGCGCGGAAACCATCCCCTGCATCCATGTGATGAACAAGGCGGATAAGATCATGGAGCCGCAGGAGCTTCCACGGATCAGCGGAAACCGCATTTACCTGTCCGCGAAGCAGGGCTACGGGATTCCCGAACTGCTCTCCATGATCGAAGAAAAGCTTTACGCGGGCAGCCGGGAATGCACCTTCCTTTTTCCCTACAGTCGGGGCGACCTGGTGAATTATCTGAATGAAAACGCGGCGGTCCGTACCTGCGAATACCTGCCCGAGGGTGTAAAAATCACGGCAAGCTGCCGCGAGATGGATCAGGAGAGGCTGCGGGAGTATTGCTGCTGAAAAGAAGATGGATGACAGGAGGGGCCATGGCAAATCTGATCATTGTATGCGGCCCGCAGGCTGTAGGAAAAATGACGGTTGCGGAAAGCATAAGGGATAAAATAAAATATAATCTGATGACGAACCATGACAGTATCGAGATATCAGACAGAATATTTGGCTTTGCCACACCCGCTCAGAAAGAACTGAATGTTATTTTCAGAGAAAAGGTATTTGAGTTGGCAGTAAAGCATGATATCGACCTGCTTTTTACTTACGTGTGCGCATTTGAGATGGCCGAAGAAAAGGAATATCTGACGGGGCTGGAAGAGCTGTTTACCTCCAATGGCGGTAATTTTTATTTTGTTGAGCTTTATTCAGATCTTGAGATAAGGCTTCAAAGGAATGAAACGCCTTACCGGATGCAGAGAAAGGCTTCCAAGAGGGATGTCGAGTGGAGCAGGGCTGATCTTCTGAGTACCGCTCAGAAGCATAAGCTGAATACGGACAAAGATGAGTTCTGGTTTAAAAATCATATGAAAATTGATAATTCCAGACTGGAGCCTGATACGGTTGCGGACATGGTCATCAGAGAATTCAAACTTGCCGTAAGGGACAGGGCAGAAAAGGAATATCGGTTTGGGGTGTGAATCCCACCCAGTTGCTACCCAGTTACCCACCCAATCGCCACCCAATCGCCCACCCAATCAGTTAAATAAAGAAAAGATTCTGACAAAGGAGGCATCATTTGTGGATTTCACAGACTATTTCCCTGTATGGGGAAAACTGACCCCCATACAGCAAAAACGCATTCTTGGCGCGGTTATGACCCGGACGGTAAAAAAGGGAACCGTCATACATAACGGCAGCATGGACTGCACCGGGCTGCTTCTGGTAAAGTCCGGGCAGTTGCGCGCCTTTATCCTTTCGGAGGAGGGGCGGGAGATCACCATTTACCGGCTGTTTGACCGGGATATGTGCCTGTTTTCCGCATCCTGCATGCTGCGTTCCATCCAGTTCGATGTGACGATCGAAGCGGAAAAGGATACGGAGCTCTGGGTGATCCCGGCGGAAGTCTATCAGGGCATAATGGAGGAATCCGCGCCGGTGGCGAACTATACCAACGAGCTGATGGCGGCGCGGTTTTCCGATGTGATGTGGCTCATCGAACAGATCATGTGGAAAAGTCTGGATAAGCGCGTCGCGGCTTTTCTGCTGGAGGAGTCCGCCATTGAGGGAAGCAGGGAGCTGAAGCTCACCCATGAAGCCATCGCCAACCATCTGGGCTCCCACCGGGAGGTCATTACCCGGATGCTGCGCTATTTTCAGAGCGAGGGGCTGGTCAGGCTGTCCCGGGGCAGGATCACGATCCTGGATGAAAAGAAGCTGGAAGCGCTGCAGGAATGAAGTCAATCGGCGGAAGTGTGGGATTCTTCACCAGGTACCATTCGCCTGTTTTGTAAATGTAATAGTTATTTATCCATAGATAGGAAAAAGACCCTTCACCGTTATTTATATCAAACAGATAGGCTTCTCCTCCGGCATAGACCTGATTGGGAGCTTCTCCTTCCTCATAATCCTGAAGCTCAAGATCAAGGCTCGAAGCCCAGTCCATTACATCAGTGATTTCCTGTCTGGTGAGTTCTATTTCAGTTTTTGCGGCCGTCCCTGCTGAGTAGCTGACCTTCACGGTTTTTGTGTCAGCAGGAAACAGCTCCACAAATATGCTGCAGACCACTGCTTTGTCATTGCTGTTGTAATTGATCTGAAGGTAACGATCATCGCCCAGACTCCACATATCCGCATTTTCAGCTGTTTTGTCAGGATTCTTCCATATATAGCTTAACTGATTCCGTTTGTACCCGCAGACGATTTCGTTTATCTCCGCTTCGCTCATCACCGATATGGATTTAAGATCCGGCAGGTTATCGCTGCTTTTCCGGTTATGGTAAATGCAGAACCAGGCTGCGCAGACCAATGCGGCTAATGCTGCCGTCATACCAAATACTTTCCGGTATCTTTTCATCTGCAAAACCTCCATTCTCCTGTTTCCTGCAATTATACTGCGGGCGCAGAGGAGAAAGCGCCGCCGGAGGCGGCATTTTCTCAGCAAGCCGCAGGGCGTGGTATCATCCCCGCGAAGCGGGGCAGCCCGATTTCATCGGGCTGGATTGCGCTGCTTGCGCAATCATTATACCATCGACTCCATATAGAGTTCAACATGAGTATGCGGCACTCCATTTTATCATTTACGGGTTTTCCGACAATTCAGGCTCTTGCCATGCCGTCCACGCTCAGCACCACGCCGGTGATGTAGGAGGCCTCGTCGGAAGCCAGGAACACGAAAGCGTTGGCGATGTCCTCGGGCTGGCCCAGACGGCGCAGAGGAATTTGGGCGATCAGGGGATCGATGACCTCTTTGGGAACCGCTTTCATCATGTCTGTCTCCGTGATGCCGGGAGCCACGGCATTGACGCGGATGCCCTTGGGGCCAAGCTCCCTTGCCAGAGAGATCGTCAGGCCGTTTACCGCAAATTTGGACGCGGGATAGGCAACGCCGCCGGGCTGGCCGGAAATGCTGACCATGGAGGAGGTGGAAAGGATCACGCCCCCGCCTCTTTTTGCCATATCTTCCGCCGCGGCGCGGGAGGCGTTGAACACGCCCTTGATATTCAGGTCCATGACCCTGTCGAAGGTTCCTTCGGTATATTCCAGAAACGGAGTGCTTTCCGACACACCGGCATTATTCACCAGAATGTCTATGCGTCCGTATTCGTCGATGGCCTTTTGGAATGCCTCTTTTACGGAGTCGAGGCTTGCCAGATCAGGGCTGATGCCGGAAACCGCAGCTTCCGGGTATTTCTCCTTCAGCCGGGCAGCAGCCCGGTCGGCAGAGGCCTGCGAGCTTGCCGTCAGGATGACGGCGGCGCCTTCCATCAGAAATCTGTCGGCGGTGGCGAAACCGATTCCCCGGCTTCCTCCGGTAATGACCGCGATTTTATCTTTTAATCTCATATTGAGTCCCTCCTTACTTTTCTTTATAATGGGAGTATATCCTGGCGGAAGGAAATCTTCCGTGATGAGATCACATTGGAAAAAAGAGACGGTCAACGCACACAGAAGGAGAAGGGAAATGAGCACGGTCACAGAATTGATGCTGTACATGGACGACAAATATAAGATGCTTTTCTATCACAGGGATACGAATGTTTTCGATGGATATCCTGTCTCGGAGATTCAGCTAAAAACATTGGATGAGAATGCCAGGATCCCGGAAAAAGATGAAAATAACTTCCGCTTTCTTTCCTATGAGGAGATCGATCATGAGAGTATCATGAGATTTTATGTGAAGGAATGTGTGGAAGACAAGGAGGACAGGAAGCGGCTGTTTAATGTCCTGAGACGCAGAGATTATGTGAAGCCTTTTGTCGAGGCGCTGCGTGACATGGGACTTTATGAGGATTTTGATATGGTCTGCGGGGATGTTTACCGGCAGATGTTTGAAGAATGGGCGGAAAGGAACGGGCTGGATTTCACATATTCGGGAGGGGAGGAAGGATGCCAGACGGAATAAAAAGGGTTTATATCCAGTGGCTGCCTAAATTTATTCTACCGCTTCCAATCGTTCCTTCAGAGATTTTATTTCGGCTTTGAGCTGTTCATTTTCAACTTCGATCATCTTTCTATCTTCTGTGGCTTTTTCTATCTGTTCATTTAATGTTCTGACAGCCTGAAGGTTCTGCTTATAGTCATGATAGAAGCCGGGGAAATATTTTTGCAGGGTTAGAAATTCTATCTGCCTGTATGTATCGGAGTCCGGGTCAATACGGCCATTTTGCTGATAGAGGATACGATTGATGCTGACTGTCCGTATATCGTTCAGTTTTAGGACTGAGTCATGTGAGATAAAGGAAAATTCGCTGTTTTTCAGCAGGGACATAATTCTTTCCGAATTCAAATTGGTATATTTCGCCCTTTTTTACAAGTGTTTGGCGGAAAGGTTTGCCT
>CALWGL010000163.1 GCA_944380025.1 uncultured Lachnospiraceae bacterium | reverse complement strand
GGATGTTCTACCGGCTGGTAAATCACATCTCCAAAACAGAGATCGTGGACGGCGCCCGGGACTACCGGCTCATGACCAGGCAGGTGGTGGATGCCATCCTGCGGATGACGGAATACAACCGTTTTACCAAAGGGATCTTCGGCTGGGTCGGCTTTCGGACAAAATGGATGGAATACGAGAACATTGAGCGTGCGCACGGAGAGACGAAATGGTCCTTCTGGAAGCTGTTTCTGTACGCGATCGACGGGATCACCGCGTTTTCCACGGTTCCGCTCGCCCTTGCCTCCATCATGGGCGTGCTGTTCTGCTTTATCGCGTTCCTGATGATCTTCGTCATCATCATCAAGACGCTGCTGTTCGGGGATCCGGTGGGCGGCTGGCCCTCCATGACCTGCATCATCTGTATGGTGAGCGGCGTGCAGCTGTTCTGCCTGGGGATCGTGGGACAGTATCTGTCCAAGACCTATATGGAAGTGAAGAAAAGGCCAATCTATCTGATAAAGGAAGAGATCTGAGAAATACTATGAAGGAACGGATCAGTATCGTGATGCCTGTGTTCAATGCGGCGGCCTGGCTCGCTCAGACGGTCGCATCGGTGCAGGAACAGACCTATCAGGACTGGGAGCTGATCGCCGTGGACGACTGCTCTTCGGATGAAAGCTTCCGCATGCTTCAGTCCGCGGCCTGCGCGGACAGCCGCATCCGCCCGGTGCGGCTGTCGGAAAATGTCGGCGCGGCGCGGACACGCAACGAAGGGATCCGCCTGGCGGAGGGAAGGTATCTGGCCTTTCTGGATTCCGACGATCTGTGGAAAAAAACAAAGCTGGAAAAAGAGCTTGCTTTTCTGAAGGAAAGGCAGGCTGCTTTTGCTTTTACCGCATATGAGTTTGGAGACGAAAACGCCGTGGGGAACGGAAAGATTGTCCGCGTACCGCAGACACTTTCCTACCGGGAGGCGCTTTCCAGGACGGTGATCTTTACCACGACGGTGATGTTCGATCTGGAAAAGATCGACCGGAACCTGATCTTCATGCCGGACGTGAAGAGCGAGGATACGGCGACCTGGTGGAGGATCCTGCGGGCGGGCTATACGGCCCACGGACTGAATGAGAATCTGGCCGTCTACCGGCGGCCGAAGAATTCCCTTTCTTCCAATAAAGCGGAAGCGGTGCGGCGCATCTGGAGGCTGTACCGGGATCAGGAAGGACTTTCCGCGGCGGAGAGCGCGTATCATCTTTTTTTCTGGGCCCTGCGGGCAACGGCGAGACGGATTTAGATCGGGGCGCTCCGGAATGGCGGCTCTTGTCCGATACCGGCCGGTGTGGTAAACTACAAAAGGAAGAAAAAACGGTGCCGCGGAAGCGGCGGAATGTGAGGAGCTATGAACGACAGGGAAACCAGAAAGCGTCTGGTGATCTTGTTGATATCAATATTCGGGATCGCGGTCATCATAGGGCTGTATGCCTGGGCATGGTTTGATTTTTATCATCCCTATTTTCTGCGATGGGAGGATATCAAGCTGTACCGCAGAGGGCATGTGCTGATCCTTGGCATTTATACAGTGATCTTCCTGCTGTTTTCCAATCTTTATGGAGGGCTGAGGATCGGTTTCATGAAGCCCATGGAGGTTTTCATGTCCCAGCTGTTTTCCCTTCTGTGCACCAACGGGATCACCTATTTTCAGCTGGCTCTGATCCACGGCTGGCTGATCCCGGCCGCGCCGCTTCTGGAAATGATGGCGATGCAGCTGGTCTGGTCGGCGGTGTGGATCTTTTCCGCCAACCGGATCTACCGCAGGATCTTTCCGCCCAGGAGACTGCTGCTGATCCACGGGGAGCGTTCCATCGATGATATCCTTCACAAATTCGCCAGCAGGAAGGACAAGTATGACATCGTAAAGTGCATGGGCCTGGAGGAAGGGGCACAGGCGCTTTTTGACGAAATGGAGAAGGGGTACGGAGGCGTGGTGCTGTGGGAGATTCCCACGGCGGTGCGCAACAAGCTGCTGAAATACTGCTACAGCCGCTCCATCCGCATTTATCTGATGCCGAAGATCCCGGATGTGATCATCAAGGGTTCCGAACAGCTCCATCTGTTCGATACCCCTATCCTGCTCACCCGGGAAAACGCGCTGACGGTGGAGCAGCGGATCGTCAAGCGCTGCATCGATATCGTCTGCGCCCTGATCCTTCTGGTCATCGCTTCCCCGTTCATGCTGGTGACCGCCGCCGCCATCCGGCTTTACGACGGCGGACCGGTGCTGTATAAGCAGATCCGCTGTACCAGAGGAGGAAAGGAATTTGCCATCCTCAAATTCCGCAGCATGCGGGTGGACGCGGAAAAGGACGGCGTGGCGAGGCTGGCCGCAAAGCACGATTCCCGGATCACTCCCATCGGGCGCTTTATCCGGGCGGTGCGCATTGACGAGCTGCCTCAGCTGTTCAATATCCTGAAGGGAGAGATGAGCTTTATCGGCCCCAGACCGGAACGGCCGGAGATCATCTCCCAGTACCTGGAGGAGATGCCGGAGTTCGCCTTCCGCACCAAGGTGAAGGCGGGACTTGCAGGCTACGCTCAGGTATACGGAAAGTACAACACCACGCCCTATGACAAGCTGAAGCTGGATCTGACCTACATTGAAAATTATTCCGTATGGCTGGATATCAAGCTGATGCTCCTGACGCTGAAGATCCTGTTCCGCCCGGAAAGCACGGAGGGCGTGGATGAGAAGCAGATCACGGCGATGAAGCAGGAGGCGCAGGAGGACGATAAATGAGGAAGGACGAACGATTCTGGCAGGAGGGCATGGACGGAAAGCGCTTTGCCCTCTGTCTTTTCAGAGATCTGCGGCTGATCGCCGCCGCAGGGCTTCTCGGCGCGGCCGTTTCGGCCGGTCTGTATCTGCTGGCTTCCGTGGTCCTTGCGGGACCGCCGGAATACCAGGTCTTTTCCCAGTACCGCATCTATTTTGACAGTGAAAAATATGGTCAGATCGAAGACTATTACAACGCCTATACCTGGGGCGAGATCATGAAGACGGACGAGGTGCTGGACTATGTCCTTGAGGCGCTTCCGGAGGGGATCACGAAGGAGCAGGTGAAGGCCTCCGTATCGGTCGGAGCGATGAACGATGTGAAGATCATGCCGCTGTATATCACCACGCAGGATCCAGCGCTTTCGGAAACCATCGCGGAGGCCTACGTGTACGGCCTGGACCGCTTCGGCCATTCCATCGAAGGGCTGGACGGCATGGACTGCTGGCTCTTGGAGGAGGCGAAGCGGGTCCCCCGGGGGACGAAGGCGGCGAACGCGGCGATCCTGGGGCTGATCCTGGGAGCTGCCGCCGGCTTTTTCGGCTGGCTGGTTCACTATTGCCTGGATGATTCCATCCTTCTGGAGGCGGATCTTGAGAACCGCTGCGGGATCCCGGTCCTGGGCATCCTGACGGAAAAGCGGGATCCCGATCTGATCCGGGAGCTGGAAACTTCGCTTGAGCTCTGCCTGAAGGGACGGGAGGCCATATCCGTCCTGGACGCCGGACAGACAGCGCAGGCCTTCAGCCGGACGGTGCAGGCTTTCGGACAGACGGCGCAGGCCTTCGGCCGGACGGAGGATGCGGGAGGGGCACAGAAAGCCTCAGGACATCCGGAAAAAGTCTCCGCCCGAAGGGGGATCGCCTCCCCGCGGAGGAAGGAACCGGCCGGGACTTCGCAGGAGTGGCGTGAACTTCTGCGCATGCCGGCGGAAATGGAAGTCTGGCCCTTTGACGGGAAGGCGGCGGAGCGGATGCGGCAGAACGGTGTCCTTCTGCTTCTTCCCTGGGGAAAGGGGAGCGGCCGGATGGCCGGACGGCTTCTGGATCAGCTCGGGAAGCTGGAGATCCCCGTGCTGGGAGCGGTGGTCTATGGCGCGAAGGACAGCTTCCTTGGCGCTTATTACGGAGGGAAGGGAGGCTGCGCATGAGACTGCAGTTTCTGGTTTCCACGGTAAATGAGAACGTGGAGACGCTGGCGGAGCGGATGAACCTTCAGGCGGACGCGATCGTGGTCAATCAGTGCGACAGAAACGAGTACCGGGAATATACCTTCGAGGGAAACCGGATCCGCTGCTACAGCTTCGCGGAGCGGGGCGTGGGCCTGTCGCGGAATAACTGCCTGATGCGGGCGGACGGTGATCTGTGCCTGTTCGCGGACGAAGATATCATTTACCGTCCGGGAGCCGCGAAGGCGGTGATCGGGGAATTTGAAAAAAATCCGGAGGCGGACATGATCCTGTTCAATGTGGATGTGCCGAAGGAACGCAGGACCTATCATATCGACGGCTATGGCCGGGTGCGTTGGTACAGCTGCGGCAGGTATCCCACCTTCAGCTTCGCGGCGAGGACGGAAAAGCTGCATGAAGCGGGGGTGACCTTCTCCCTCCTGTTCGGAGGCGGGGCGCGATACAGCAACGGAGAGGACAGTCTGTTTCTGGCGCAGTGCATCCGGAAGGGGCTGAAGGTATTTAAGGCCCCCATCACCATCGGCAGAGAAAACGGCAGGCCTTCCACCTGGTTTCGCGGATACAGTGAGAAGTTTTTTTATGACAGGGGCGTGCTTTACCGCTTCCTGTACGGCCGCGCGGCCCTTCCCATGGCGCTTCGCTTCCTCCTGAAGAACCGGACGGAGATGTTCGGACAGAAGGAGGAAGACGCGCGGGGACCGGTGTCTCCGGAAGCCGGGAGGCTTTCCATGGGGCAGGCATTTTCCCTGATGAGAAAAGGGATCAGGATGAGGGAATGATGGGAATACTGTTATATGGATGCATCGGCATCCTGACGGTCGGGGCTGCCTGGCTGGTGAAAACGGAATACGGCGGCCCGGGGCGGGAAAACGGCATGACCGTAAGGAACGCGGCCGGAAGGAACATGACCGCAGGAAACGCGGCCGGAGGGAACATGGCCGGAAGAAGCACGGCCGGAAGAAACATGACCAGACGCCGCGCTCTGAACGTTTCCGCCCTCCTGCTCCTGTTTGCGGTGCTGACGGGCCTGGCGGCGCTGCGCATCGATGTGGGGAACGACTATGGAAATTACGTGAACACCTTCCATGAGATCTTCGTCGGGGGCTATGTGGTGACGGAGCCGGGCTTCAATCTGCTGGTGCGGATCCTGTATACGCTGTCCGGCGGGGAGAACTATCTTCTGGTCTTCGGCGTGTTCGCGGCGGCGACCGCCTTCCTTTTTCTGAAGGCCATGTACGACCAGAGCCTGGATTTTTCCCTCTCCTTCACCCTGTTCATGCTGCTTGGGCTGTATTTTCGGACCTTCAATACGGTGCGCTACTATTTTGTCCTGGCGGTCACGCTATACAGCCTCCGGTACGTGCTGAAGCGGGAATACGGGAAGTTTGTGCTGATGATCCTGGGCGCTGCCCTTTTTCACAAGTCGGTGCTGGTGGTGATCCCCCTGTACCTCATCGCCCTTCTTCCCTGGAAAAAATGGCAGGTGGCCGTGGGAGCGGTTTTTGCGGCGAGCCTTCCGCTGTTTCAGGATTTCTGGATGGAGATCCTTCTGAAGCTGTATCCCTCCTATCAGAACACGGTCTATCTGGAGCAGGGGACCGGGCTGGAAGGAAGCCTGATGGGGATCCTGCGCTGCGCTGCCGTGCTGATCTTCTGTCTGGCCGGATGGAAGGATGTGAAGGAAAGCCCGGCGAACCTGTTTTATTTCAGGCTGAACCTGCTGGGACTGGCGCTGTATTCCTGCGCTTCCTTCATCCCGCTGGTCTCCCGGCTGGGATATTATCTGATCACGCCCCATCTTCTTCTTGTGCCGGGCGTGCTGTGCGCCATGAAGAAAAGAGAAGGGGGATCCGCCAAAAGGAGGCTTCTGTACGGAGCGGTGATCCTGCTTTCCCTCCTGTATTTCGGCGTATTTCTTCTGACGGCGGATCAGGTGGGCGTGCGGGTGCTGCCCTATCATACCTGGGTCTTTACGGAAAGGGAGTGGCTGAATGGCTCATATATTTTTTAGTATCGTGATCGTGTCCCTCAATCCCGGAAAAAAGCTGGCAAAGACGGTGAAGAGCGTGCTTGGCCAGGAATACGGGAATTTCGAGATCATCATCAAGGACGGCGGCTCCGCGGACGGCTCTCTGCGGGCGGGGACGGACGGCTCCCTTGCCATTGCGGATCCGGCGGGCGGGACGGGCGCCGCGCCGGAGAAAGGCGGCTGCTTTGCGGCGGATAGCAGAGTGCGTATTTTCAGCAGTCCGGACCGGGGGATCTACGACGGCATGAATCAGGCCCTGCCTTATATCAACGGGGATTATGTGCTTTTCCTGAACTGCGGGGACAGTCTGTACGACTCATCCGTGCTTGCACGGACGGCGGAACGGATCGAAGCGGCGGAGGCGGGGCGGGACAGCAGGCTGCGCGCCAGACCCTTTCTTTTCTACGGGGATCAGTACAATGAAAAGCAGCAGACCCGGGTCTGTTCCGCGCCGAAGCTGACGGACTTTGCCTGCTACCGCAATGTCCCCTGCCACCAGGTCTGCTTCTATGACGCTTCCCTTTTCTGGGAAAGGGGATACGATACGGATTTCCGCGTCAGGGGAGATTATGAGCATTTTTTCTACTGTATTTATGAAAGAGAAGCGGAGCCGGTGCATCTGCCCCTCATCGTCTGCTCCTATGAGGGAGGCGGCTATTCGGAGACGGAGCAGAACCGGAAACGGTCGGCGCTGGAGCACCGGGTGATCACGCGCTTCTATCTGGGGCGGGCAAAGAGCGCCTGTTATCGGGGGATCCTTCTGGCCACGCTGGCCCCGCTTCGGACGCGGATGGCAGAGGATCCTTCCCTGGCGAAGGGCTACAATGCGGTGAAAACAGCGGTTTATACGCTGGGAAGACGGAAGGGGAAAAGAAAATGAGGATCTTGTGGCTTCTGAATATCTGCCCGCCCGCTGTCGGAAAAGCGCTGGGGCTGGAATGCAGCGTGCGGGAAGGCTGGATCACCGGCGCGCTGAACCGGTTTCTGGCAGAAGACGGGGCCAGAAAGGGAACGGAGGAGATGGAGCTTGGCATCTGTTTTCCCGTGGATCCGCTTTCCGGGACGGAGATCTCCGAAAAGCGGCGGCTGTATCCGCTGACGGCCGGGCAGAGCCGGCCGGCGGAAGGGCAGGAGCCGGCGGGAAAGCGGCAGACAG